>CAZYEE010000051.1:1814-15761 GCA_964646355.1 uncultured archaeon
AAACTTAGAAAATAAACTTAGAAAATAAACTTAGAAAATAAACTTAGAAAATAAACTTAGAAAATAAAAAAGATTAAAATATCAAAATTTTATAAATTAAAAATTAAGTTGTTAACCAAAATTTAAAAAGAAATTATTGAATCTAATCTGATTATATGGATTGTATATGGATTTTTTATTAAACCTCTTTAAAAAGATCAATGGATCTTATTAGGACATTAATCTCTTAGATTTTTAATATGACTTTTCCTATTATTCTCCTTCAACCAGTTTTTTTGCTAACTCTTGGATTTTTTCTACGTAGGAACCGACCACATGGTTTACCATTTCCCCATTCTTGTCAAAAAACAAGATAAAAGGTATTCCGTTTACTCCAAGTGGTGTTGCATAATGCATAAAAATTTCTCTTCCTGGACCTTCTTCTGTATTTATTTTCACAATATTCAACTTATCTCCGTATTTTTTATGAATTTCTTCTATATACGGACTCAAAAAAAGACAAGGCCCGCACCAAGGTGCCCAAATATCGACCAATGTTGGTTTTCCTTTCAACATTTTTCCAGTTTTTTTCTCAATAAAATTAATATTTGCCATGTTCGTTATCACCAATCTATTTTTATGGGTTAGTTACATATATTGAATAATTATTTATTCCATATATCTAATAATTTCAATCTTTTAATTCAATATATTAATATTTTAGATCATTCTAAATTATATTTAAAATTTATTAATTTAATTATCCATAATTTATTTATCAATTAAAATTCATTAATAAAACTTATTAAATCGCTTTATCGGATAATTTATATTCAATAATTTAGTAGGTCGAAAAAAATGGCTGATCCAACTGAGAATTTACCTATAAAACAAAGGGTATTAGTTCAAGAAAAAATAATAGCCGATCAAAAAGAAATCATTTCATCATTAAAATCATCAGTTCAGAATCTCGAAGAGTTATTGAAGAAAGAACAAACATTAAACGAAGATAAGCAAAAAGTTATTGTTCAACAACAAAATACAATTAGCGAGCAACAGAATACAATCAAAGAACTAGATAATATTATTAGAGAACAGCAAGTATCTATTGTTACACAACAAAAGGAATTAGCTGCAGCCCATCAAGAAATTAAAGAGAAAAATGAACAGCTTTTAAGAATTAATACCGAATGGGAATCACAAACTTCCCTTCTAAAAAACAAAATTTTTGAATTACAAAATGAAATTACAGAAAAAGAAAAGAAATACCATGAAATCATTGAACAAAGAGAACAAAAAATAAAGGAACTTACCGATAAAACCAAAGAGCTGGAAATTGAGTTAAACAGACTTAAAACCCAAACATCTGATCTTGTCTCTAAATCACAGCTTAACGAATTGAATGAAAAAATCAAAGAACTTGAAAAAATAATCGCTGATAAGGATGCTACGATCATTAAACTTAAGGAACAGACCTCCGGGATTGATATGAACCTAAAGACTGAACTCGAAATCAAAGAAATAAAAATAGCTGAATTGGAAAAACGATTAAAAATGCTCTCTGAATCAAAAGAAGTACCCGCTCCTGTAGGTGATCAAAGCAATGTTATTCTCACCAGAGATGCTGCAATCGAAGGAATTAAAAAATTGATTGGTGAGCTTAAATCTACTGCATTAATTTTTATTCCCACAATTGATTATATTGAAGAATTAGGATTAGATGATTTAAAATCCACTATTCGTATTAAACTAGCGACATTTATCGATCGAACCAATCAAAAACATATCGAGTTATTCAATAAATACAGTTCTCTTAATAATATTGAGATTAAATTATATAACGCAAAAGATTTATGGGCTATTAATAAGGATCTCGAAGTATTATTATTTGCACCCATAGGCAATGATAATAGCATTGCGGGATTGATTGTGAAAACTGAAAATCAAATTGAATTTTTTGCCAGTTTGCTTAATAGTTCTTGGACTGCTCGCTGTAAACCTGTTAGTTTTTAAATTTTAGGCTCTAATATAAACTATTTTTTTATTTAATATCATTTAAGGGTTACTTTTTTTAATATATTCTATTTAAACAGTCCATATTTTTGATAGTGTTTTTCTATCGGTTTTGGAAAATAATAAAATTGTATTTGGGCTATAGGATCTCTATAATGAAATGCTAAAGTGATTGGCGATATATTTTTTATCTCCAGAATTAATTTTTGTTTTTGCATTGGATTAATTATGCTTGCTGTCTGTATTATTAATCCCAATCTGCCTATCGATGATTTTCCTAAAATATGCCCGCTGACATGTCTATTGAATTTAATTTCCTCAAATATCTCCAATAAAAAGAACTGATCTTTATGGATGACTAATTTCCCTCCTAAATCCTCTACTAAATCATATTTTCTTGTATACTTTTCTAAAAACTCCTTTATATTATCTTTACTGCTATCAAAATGCGTAATTTTTTTATCCTTAAACTCCCATAAATATCGTCCAACACAAATATCTAAACTTACTGAAGAAATATTCTCCTCAATTAAAGGATTCACTTCTAAATATTTTCTATTATCTGGACAACAATCACACTCATGCGTTATCAAATATCTTATTCCATCCCCATTGACTAAGAAACCAGCGTTGTCCATCAATTTTTTATCTTCCATTTGCTTGACACCATTTTTATAGAACATTTTTTATAAAAATTTGCTGGATATGTCTTTAATTAAATTCAATTTTGATATTTTCACTATATTTTACATATTTTTAATTTTTATGAATAATATTTAATTTTCGATTTTAATTCCTCTTTTTATAATTCTCCCTCTCGCATAAATTCTTTACATCTTTTTCGACTTAAAACTCTCTGTAAAAAATTCAATAATATCTACAATTAATAAAAATGGAAATTCAAAAAAGTAATTTAATGAATCTGTTTGTATTATTGATCATTAAATCTCGTAATATACTCAGATTATAGTTGAATTCTTTAATATCCTATATTTAAAAATATTAATAAAATATTTTCAATAGATTTGGATTACAATAAAATTACATTAAATTAAAGTTTTTAGAATAAAGTTTTTAGAACACTCCACCTGCTTGTTTATATTCCTCGGAAGTCAAGATTGATATTGAACTCTTCAATGGAAATTTGTGTTTAGCCCTTCTTAATGCTTCTTTAGCTATTTCTAAGTTCTGCTTTTTCACCTTAACAAGCATAATATCTTTGGGAATTTTTCGTATTCTTACCGCAGTACCACATGGTTTACCAAATGCACGACGCATACCATCTTGCAGACGATCTGCACCAGCAAAAGTCATCATCTTATGTTCTCTGATCACATGAAATGGGTACAGTAAAATTTTGAGATAATAATTTGATGTTCCTAAGTTTTTACGTAGATACCTGTTGGACGCAATTCTTGCAGCTTCTAACGAGAGATTATTAATATTTCCTATCTCATTAATAGTCAATTTCACAACATAATCAAATTCTGGGTTTCTTTTTCCCATTGTAAATATTCTTATTTTTGGATCAGGTACACCTTTAACGTAGAGTCTTCGCATTTTCTTAGTCTTCTTTTGTTTTTTAACATAAGCTCTTTTTGTGAGTTCTCTATAACATCTCCATGGTCTTTTTGGCATAATACACACCTGATATTTCAAAATTATTGTAAATTTTTATAGGGCGCTAGAAATTATTTTTTTCTTAAAAAGTTAAGGTATTAAAATTGAGATACAAATAATCTCTTAAAAATTTTATGTAGATCAGTTTCTATTGAAGTAAGAAAATTAAATCAATAAATGAAAACTAATAATATAAAATTTATTATAGTTCCGTTAATCAATTTGATATAAATCAATTAAATATCAACAATTTCAAACCAGAAGTTTATTTTTTCTAATATCATGTATTATTTTTTTTCATTTTTTTTTAAAAAGAGCTAATTAATTAAATATTTTTATATTGAAAAAAAGTTTAAATAATTATTAAGTTTAAGATTTGTCTAACACGAAAACAGCAAATATGGATGATAAAAAATGACGGATCGGAGTAAAAAATTTATTTTAACATTCAAGGAGATAGGGATTGAAGACGTACCACTTGTCGGCGGGAAAAATGCATCATTAGGCGAAATGATTCGTAAAGTCGACGTTCCAGTGCCACCTGGCTTTGCAATAACTGCGTATGCTTATCGATACTTCATAGAGAAATCGAATCTAAAGGATCTTATCAAGGATACGTTAAAAGATCTTGATACTCACGATGTTAAACAATTGGCTGAAGTGGGTGAAAAAATCAGAAATGCAATTAAATCAGCAAAACTACCTCCAGAACTAGAAGAGGAAATCAGAAAAGCTTATAAACAATTAAGTGAAGAACTTGGTATCAACGAGGATATAGATTGCGCTGTAAGAAGCTCAGCCACCGCAGAAGATCTACCAGATGCCTCATTTGCTGGTCAACAAGATACATTTCTACATGTAAAAGGTATTGAAAATATTCTTCAAAAAACAGTTGAATGCTTCGCAAGTTTATTCACAAATCGTGCCATATCTTATCGTGAAGACAAAGGTTTTGATCATTTCGAAGTAGCGCTCTCCGTAGGAGTCCAAATGATGGCAAGAACCGATCTTGCTTGCTCAGGTGTCGCCTTTAGTATTGATACTGACTCTGGTTTCCCAAATGTAGTATATATTACTGGCTCATATGGATTAGGTGAATATATCGTCCAAGGTAAAGTTATTCCCGATCAATACTATGTATTTAAACCTACTAAAACCATTATTGGAAAAAAATTGGGGGAAAAGCACGTAAAATTAATTTACGATGAAGATGGTGTAAAAGAAGAGATTACTCCCCTGGAGGAACGGAGAAAATTTGTTCTTAATGATGATCAAATCCTTGAACTAGCAGAATATGTAATGCGTATTGAGAAACATTATGGCAAACCCATGGATATAGAATGGGGTATTGATGGGCTTTCAAATAAACTTTTTATTCTTCAAGCAAGACCTGAAACTGTACATTCCCAGAGACAAAATTATATCGAAATTTATAATTTAAAGGAACATGGCGAAATATTAGTCGAGGGCGAAGCTGTAGGCTCAAAAATAGGACAAGGCCCAGCTAACGTTATTATCTCAGTTGAAGACATTGAGAAGTTTAGACCCGGTGAAGTATTAGTCACTGAAATGACGGATCCCGATTGGGAACCTATCATGAAAATAGCTGCTGCTATTGTTACTAATCGTGGTGGAAGAACATGCCATGCAGCTATCGTTTCAAGGGAATTAGGTATTCCTTGCGTTATCGGTACCCAAAATGCTACTGAAGTAATAAAACAAGGACAGGAAATTACCGTCGATTGCAGCGAAGGTAAAGGAATCGTATATTCGGGTAAATTAAAGTATGAATTAAATAGAATAGAATTGGATAAAATTCCAGAGACTAAGACTCAAATTATGATGAATGTTGGTATTCCAGAAAAAGCTTTTATTCTGGGTCAATTACCACATAAAGGCGTTGGACTCGCCAGACTTGAATTTATCATTAATTCCCATATACAAATACACCCGACTTTCCTTCTAAAATACAACCAAATAAAAGATTGGGTCACTGGTAAAACTCAGAAACTTGACCTTGGAAAAGAATTTGAAGATCTGGTAAAAGCTGATGTAGAATTAGATGAAATGAAAGAATATTACAAAGAAGTACTGGAAAAAGTAGATGAATTAACCATTGGATATGAAGATAAAACTCAATATTTTGTTGACATCCTTGCAGAAGGCGTTGGTAAAATCGGAGTTGCATTTTATCCCTATGATGTCATCGTCCGCTTAAGCGACTTCAAAACCAATGAATACGCAAACCTTATTGGTGGAAAATATTTTGAGCCAGATGAAAGCAACCCAATGATTGGTTGGAGAGGTGCCTCCAGGTACTACAGCGATAGATTTAGAGAAGCATTTAGATTGGAATGCCTCGCATTAAAAAAAGTACGCGACGAAATGAAATTAACTAATGTAAAAGTTATGATCCCATTCTGTCGGACTCCTGAAGAGGGTATAAAAGTAATTGAGACCATGAAAGAATTCGGACTTGTTCAGGGCGAAAATGGGCTCGAAGTCTATGTCATGTGCGAAATCCCAAGCAACGTTATTCTAGCAGAAGAATATTCTAAAATCTTTGATGGATTCTCCATCGGAAGCAATGACTTAACTCAACTAACCCTTGGCCTCGATAGGGACTCCGAACTGGTCCAATTCCTGTTTAATGAACGACACCCCGCTGTTAAAAAGATGTTAAAAATGGTCATTGAAATCGCTAATAAGAATAATCGAAAAATCGGTATCTGCGGACAAGGCCCAAGCGATTTCCCAAGTTTAGCAGCATTCTTGGTCGAATGTGGTATCAACTCTATGTCTTTAAACTCCGATGTTATTGTCCAAACCATTGGCCTCGTAAAAGTACTTGAACATGCCCTCTCTGAAGGAAAAACTTACGAAGATCTTACACCAGATTATATTCGCTCCGTACCAGGTGTAGACACTAACTTAAAAGAACTCGCAATTAAAATGATCGAAAACGAAAGAATATCCTCCTCTTAATATCCTAATTTTTTTGCTTCATCTGTTAAATCTATTATCACATTTCTTACTATTTTTCGCCACTTTATTACCTGTGGTATTATTGTCCTCGCTTCACTATTTCCTATACTCTTATCTTGCTCTATTCTTGTTAATTTGTTCAACCACACATTCATCTGTAATAACACAGGCACTAATTCATTAACCTTCTTCTTGCTTAAAAATTGTATTAATCTCTCCCTTGAATCCGCTAATGCAAAATATATCGTCCTAACACTCTCCGCTAATATTATCTTGTTTAATGCATCATCTAACGGATTCAATAACTTTATTACATGTATTATAAACTCGTCTCTATCATCCTCATATTCCAATTAAATCCCTGCCTATTTCTAGGATTTAATTATATTTTTTGGATTGCTTTTATTTTTTGGATTGCTTTTACTTGACCTTTTCTTAATACCTTTGGTTCTATATAACTTCTTATTGATTAATTTTTCTTATACTATATTTTACCGCTCATTTCCTTTTTTACTTGAATCACTGACCACTAAATTCATTCTTTCTGAATTTTATATTTTATAATTATAACCTCATATATATATAATAGCTTGAAATTTTTTTAATATAATATTTTCTTACTTCTGATTTCTTACCAAGAAATTTCACTCAATTTTATTTAAGTTTTTACATTTTCCGTTATTATATTAATAAAATTTTTTAGATAATTAAACTCCATTTTTCTTGATAATTAATTTTTAACTCCTTTTTTTCCTTAATTTTGATTAGCCCCTCAAATATGATAATCTTTTAATATTCAACAAGAAATTTATATTCATTCAAGTTCATTGACTCCATAAGTTTATAGATTATAATGGTACCCCGATTATTCTAATCAGATAATATTCCATAAAAACCTCTGAAATTCTACAAATAAAAAACGAGAGCTTAAAATTGAGTTCATATAAACGTAAAATTGTTATTGATGAAATAAT
Source organism: uncultured archaeon (assembly GCA_964646355.1). Taxonomy (GTDB): domain Archaea; phylum Asgardarchaeota; class Lokiarchaeia; order Helarchaeales; family HEL-GB-B; genus HEL-GB-B. The sequence continues at coordinate 9,386 of CAZYEE010000051.1, forward strand.
GAAGCTAGTCCCAGAGTTTGAAGAGTTTTGCACCTTCAATGGAAAAAACGTCCAAATTCATAGCTATTACTGCAACACTATTATGAAACTTGCTGAAATCATCCGAACATTGGGAAAAGCTTTAAACCAAGGATTGCAACATGATATTTTTAAAACCATATTCGCAAAATTAGAACTAAACCAAGAATATAAACTTGAAAAATATGTAAATAGAAAAAGACATGATATTCTTATAACCGATTCCGGTGAATTAATTGAAGTAAAAACTATCAGCAATATGTCATATAAAAAAATAACTGAACTCATAAGTTATGTATTGGATGTAAAACCTGAAGTCAATAGAATATGGGTCTTTTATTTCATGTATATAGACACCATCAAACTCGACTTAGAGTCTAAAAAAAGATTGATCCATAAGAATAAGACATGCATATATTTATTAGTGTTCGTTGATATATTATTAACTGGTGTAATTGATTTGACAGAGATTAATACGGAACTAGAAAAAGGAACGAAGAAGATAATTGATGAGACAGCTGAGAAACTGGACATTTCGAGGACCCTGATATTACCGCTAGAAAACGTAATTCTGGTGGAAGATTTAAAAAGAGAGCTTGAAGAAGAACAAGAAAAAAAAGAGAAATTATCTAAAGAGTTAGAAGAGATGTCCAAAAAGTTAGAAGAGATGTCCAAGAAATTAGAAGAGAGGGATAAGAAGTTAGAAGAGATGTCCAAGAAATTAGAAGAGAAGGACAAGAAATTATAAGATAGAGATAAAGAAATAGAAAAATTATCAAAGAAGATTAAAGAATTAGAGAATCTGAAAAACAATCAAATCTAAATATTTGACTTATGAAACCTTCATTCTGTTTATATTTTTTATAATAAATAATTTATCAAAATTATTCGTCATCTTTAGTTAAATTTTATATTCTTTGTCTATTATTAAATTGATCTTAATAAAAAAAAGAAAATATGTGGCGCAATTAGTTTTTGCACTTTTTTTAAAAACACCTATGCACTACTGCAGGCCCAATCTCATTATACTCTTTCCTTGTAATCCACATCTTCTGGAATGTCTTCAACGATGCTAATATTGACCCTCCTATCCACACTGAATACATCCTCTCCGGCGGAGCTATGATCTTTACTTCTACATTCTCCGGTATCATCTCTGATATCTCTTTCGTTAATCTTTCTTTTAACCCTTGATACATTGTACTACCTCCTGATAATATTATGTTTCCATATAAATCTCGCCTCAAGTCTATATCGCATTTTGAAACCGCTTGCACTATCACTTCATCAAGTGGTGGAGTTTCTTTACCTACTGCACCTGGATTGAAAAACACTTCAGGCGCTAAAAATCTCTCAACTCCTATAACAAGTGTCGAACCATCCGGTAACATATATGTTTTTTCCATTCCACTGACTTTTTCCGCATATCTTAATTCCTTTTCCGGATCAAGCGCAACATAACATAATTTTTCTTTAATATCCCTGACTATCTCTTTTTCTGCTGATGTTGTAAGCGAATACCCTCTCTGCCTTAATAATCTCATAAGATATTCTGTAATATCTCTTCCCGCTAAGTCCAACCTTGATATTGCATGTGTTAATGCAAACCCCTCATAGATCGGAACGATATGTGTAACTCCTGTACCTGAGTCAACAACTAATCCCGTGGTCCTACCAGATGCATACAGCGATAAAACTGCTTGCATTGAGACATAAAGCGCTGGAACATTAAATGTCTCAAACATTATTTCGCACATCTTCTCCCTATTTGGTCTTGGGTTTAGAGGCGGTTCCGTCAACAGCACAGGATGCTCTGCTGGATCTACCCTCAGATCTGTGAAGAAAGTATAATGCCAGATCTTCTCCATAGCTCCCCAATCCTCTACAATGCCGTGTCCGATAGGATACGAGAGCCTTAGTACACCCCTGAGTTGCAAAGCTTCCTCTCCTATGTAATATTCTCTCGTGTAATGCTCTACATCGCTCATAATTGAAGTAAATTTTGGATAGCCGATTAGCGTTGGGAATACGCTTCTAGGCTGGTCCTCTCCTGCGTATCCGTTTTTTGTGATTCCTGTTCCGTTGTCAATTACAATTGGTTTTTGATATACGCCTTCTTCCATAACAAAACACATCCATTAATTTAGAATTTTTTTATATAGAGCTCCAAAAGCTCGAGATTTTATGATAATTTTAAATTTGATTATTGTCCATTATTGAAAATACCAAAGATGAATATTATAAGATATATGACATTCATTTCAGCAGATATTAGGTGTAAATTACGAGATTTTGGAGCCGGTATATATACAATTTTTATGGTTAACGAGTGTAAATAAAATTATATATATTTAAAAACGTTTTACATATTATATAAATTAAAATATTAAATAAGTCTTTTTGAAAATCTAAATTAGGTATCAATAATATAATTAGGAAAAAAAGATTTAAACATTTATATAACTTTATAATCTATATAAAATGTAGAGATGAAGATTTAGGAGGGAGGGTGGTGGGAATAAGAGAGATAGGGAAAATGACTTAAATAAAAGGAGATATTAAAAGATATTATTATGATATATAAAAGGATAAGAAATAAGGGAAAATGGAGAAAAATAAGTGGATAGATTCCAAAGAAATAAATGATATAAAAGTTTAGAAATAATAAGGGAAGAAATATAAGATATAATAAGGGCAAATAAATTATCTTACCAATATTAATAGTCATTTCAAAGACTTTATAATATATTAAAGAAGAATTGAAAATAGATTATAAAGGATATTAATTATTTACATGAGTATTCTATTAATCAAATGGTAAAGAGATTGTAGAAAGGCGGAATAATATAAAGGAGATTTTATCCTATTATATAATAATTTGAATTTAAATCATCTACAATAATATGTAAAAAATATAAGAGATTCTAAAAGTAAATTATTCTTATAAAATAATATGAATAGAGAGTTTAAGAACATAAAAATAAAAGTATAGTGAATAAATAGATATTAAAAGTGAAAAAGGGGGTTTAAGCATTAAAAATTTCTTATTTATTAGTTATTAGCAAGGTAAAAAGTGATAAAGTGAATTATTCAATATAGTATTGGTATTAATGAGATGGAGAATGAAAAATTAGTAGGTTAATAGCAAATTCTTATAATTCTTTCAAGTATCTATTTATTTCCCATTTTGTGACTTGAATTCTATATTCATCCCATTCTTCAAATTTAATTTTAAGGAAGTTTTTATATAATTGGTCTCCTAGAGCTTTTTTAACGAGAGAGCTTTTTTTCATTTCATTTAGGGCTTCAGAAAGAGATTCAGGAAGGCTAATAATTCCAAGTTCTTTTCTTTGATCATAATTTAGGTCATAGACATTTAAATCGGTGGGTTCAGGCGGTTCAATTTTTTTTTCAATACCTTCAAGTCCAGCGTGTAAAAGTATTGCAAATTGAAGATAGGGGTTTCCTGCGGGATCTGGGCATCGAATTTCGACTCGTGCAGCTTTTGGTCTTCCGCCAAAATCGGGGACTCGGATTAACGGGGATCTATTTCTAAAGCCCCAAGCAATATAAACGGGTGCTTCATAACCGGGAATTAGGCGTTTATACGAATTAGGCCAAGAAGCTAGTATTGCGCAGATTTCTCTACCGAATTTCAGTTGCCCGCCAATCCAATGTAATGCGGTATCAGAAAGGTAATTTCTTTCTTTTTCTGGTGAATAAAAGACATTTTCGTTGTTAAAATTCCAAAGAGACTGATGAATATGCATCCCGGACCCATTAATTCCCATAAAAGGTTTTGGCATAAAAGTAGCAATGAACCCATTTAAACTTGCAATTGTTTTTATTAACATTTTTAGAGTAACCGTTCTATCAGCAGTTTCTAGTACTTCACTATATTTAAAATCAATTTCATTTTGGCCTAATGCTACTTCATGATGAGCCATTTCGATATTAATCCCAAGATTTTCAGCCATATCGCATATCTCTCTTCGGAGGTCTTCGGTCACATCGCCGGGAGATAAGGAAAAATAGCCCCCCATATCCATTGGTTGAGGTTCAAGACTATCTTGTAATACAAAAAATTCTAGTTCAGGGGCGCAATACATCTTAAATCCCAAATTTTCTGCGCGTTTAATTGCTTTTTGGAGGCAATATCTAGGGTCGCCTTCATATCTAGTACCATCTGGATTATAAATATCGCAAAGGAATCTTCCACTTGCTTTAGATTTTTCTCTCCATGGGACAATTGTGAAAGTTGTTGGATCAGGGATGAGAGTAAGATCAGATTCTTCTATAGCGCCGAATCCAGTAATTGAACTACCATCAAAACCTTGACCATATTCTAGAACGTGTTCAATCTCTCTAGCGGATAAAGAAACACTTTTTAAAATTCCATTAATATCAGTAAATTGTAAGCGTATGAATTTGATGTTTTTTTGTTTAATTTCATCCACTACTTTTTTACAGATTTCAAATCGATTTTTATCATTATAATCTATAGGCATTTTATTCAACCTATGAATTGCTTATATTTAGGAATTAATTTCTCAAATCAATTGCCAAAGATCGACATTTTGAATATAGATTTTTTAAAACTTTTTATATATTTAGAAATGAGTTAGGGCTTATATCAAATTTTTCTTTTATTCTCAGTTATAAACAAAATTTTTATAAATTTTATAATACATTTAAAAAAGTGGAAAAGTTATTAGATAAGAGGTATATTCCGTTTATATTTGGATTTTATATCCAACCAACTGCTGAGGAGGCTGCAAAAAGTCACAACATAGAGATAATTTTTTTCTATTAGGTCATATTCAAATTTTCTAATAGATTCAATTTTTTTAATAAATTCAAACCGTTTAATAGATTCAGACTTTTTAATGGAATTAAGTATTTGAAGTTCAATTTTTTAAAAAATAGAGGAAATCTAAGAAAAATGTAGTAAAATTATATTAAAAAATCGGATATTAATCAAGAATTTTTGAAATAATCAAATACCTGGAGAAGGACTTCATTTGATTCTTTATATTTTTCAAGAGCAAACATTCCAGTAAAATTCCATAGGACAAAATATTTACATCCAATTTTGGAGTAATTTTCGATAAGATGGATGGCATCGTCGGCATTTCCGTGGAAAAAGAAATCTTCGATTACCGAAAAAGGGATATTATTTATGCAATTTAGTGCATCTTTTCTAGATAATCGGGTAGGTATATAATCAGTTAACGGGTTGATTTTATCTTTATTCAATACCTCCGAAAGAGGGTGTTTATGTCCATGTTTAGTGAAAAAGGAATCAAATGCTGTTAAAGTCCATGCTTTAGCAAGGGGTGTATTCATAACTTCATGACAAGTATTATGATCTTTTGTTAGTACTGTATAAAAATAGATAGCGGGTGTAAAATTCGAAATATCACGGCCTATTTTTTTGGCGTGATTAATAATAATGTTTAATTTTTGTTTGTATTCATCGATAGGTGGATTAACAGGAATCCATCCGTCTGCGAGTTCAGCGGTAATTTCAAGCATACGAGGTCCATGGGCCCCTATCCAAATTGGTGGTGTGATATTATTATAGGGTTCAAGTCCAATGACTGCGTCATTAATTTTCCAGAATTTTCCTTCATAATTTACTTTTTTATGGGGGTTATTCATAAACAAGCGTATAATCCTTAAATTTTCTTCCAGTTTTGATACAGGTTTTGAATAGTCTATTCCGTATGGAATTGTATTTTCTGCTTCTCCTGCTCCAATTCCAAAAATCACCCGTCCCTTTGATAATTGATCTAATGTTAGCATTATTTGTGCCATTTGTGCGGGATGTCTTCTTAAAGTTTCAGAGACTGCAATACCCATTTTAATCTTTTTAGTTATAACGGAATGTGCTGCTATAAGCGAAAAAGTTTCAAGATATATGTGAGGTGATTTTTGGTATTTAGCCAGAGGAACCAAATCTTCAGTCCAGATCGAATCTGGTATCCATCCCATCAAATGATCTGGATACCACATAGAATCATAACCATATTCTTCAATTTTTTTTGTTATTTCCAGATTTTTCTCTATAGGTGGTATAATCTGAGCTGGTACGCCAATTTTTATATTCGATTCATCCATAGTTTAAATAACTCATATTTAATATAAAAGCATTAAGTGGTAAATATGATTGTAATTGGAATTGCATCTATTAATTACAATGGGATAATAGATGTAGAAAATCCTTATTCGCAAATTAAGATCAAGGGTAGTTATAGATTAATAAATTACAGTGGTCCGTATCAAGATTATTTAAGACGAATGATGGGAACATATGTTTATTTAGTTCCTACTGGTATAGGATCTGAGAATAAAACAT
>CAZYEE010000051.1:15771-17517 GCA_964646355.1 uncultured archaeon
AAATTAGGGGTTGAAGATAAAGGGATTAAATCTGATAATTTAGTTAGTCAAGAATCCGAAGATTCTATATATGAGATTCATTTTAAGATGAATGATCCGTTAAAAAATCTCGTAAACCAAATATTAAATTATTGTATTGAATCTTCACCTGATAAAATGGTTTGTTTTTTTTCCGAGCACAGAGCAAGTTCTTTACTTAATTATTTGTATTCTTTAAGAAAGAGGTACAAACGTGTTGATAGTATAGAGGAATTTTGGAAGCTTCATGATACTGAATATTTAAAAAATAATGTAATCTATCTAATTGGCGAATCGTTTCCAAAAACTCATTGGATAATTGGAGCAAAAAAATCTTATGAGATATCCAGGTTAAAGGAAGAGTACAAAAAGCGAGGATTAAAAGTAATGCATTATAACTGGAATGAGCTAAAATTTCCATTAGAGCAGGTACCATTAACATGTTTAATTCGTTATTCAAAAAAGATGATGGAAAAATTAAGCATTGTATATATTTTATCTGCTCTTGAAGAGTTTGCGCGAGCTGGAACTATCATAATCCCTCCCTTAGATTGTATTTATCAGGAGGACAAGATGAGCATGTATCTTTTGTGGAAAAAATATCTGCATCAGGATGTGAAAATGCCAGATACTATTATAACTAAAAATTTAGATGAAGCATTTGAATTTCTTGAAAAAAAAGGAATGGTCGTTTTCAAACCTATTATAGGTGGATTAGGAAAAGATGTGATTAAGATCGATAGTATTGATCATCTTCAAGAAATTTACGAAAGATATCAAATACTATATTTACAAGAATATATTGAAAGCCCTGGTTATGATATTAGAGTTATAGTTATAGACGGTAAAATTGTTGCAAAATATGTGCGTTATAATCCAAAAGATTTTCGACACAATATACATATGGGGGGTGTTGGTAAGAGATTTAATGATATTAGATCGCTGGATCCCAAAATTGATTATTATAACATGATAATTAAAAAAGTTGTGCCAAAATTAGTAGATTTGCTTAGAATACCTATGATGGGGCTAGATTTTTTACCTTCTAAAAAGGGAGATCTTTATCTTTTAGAGTGGAACTCTACTTTTGGATTTAAGGGTGCTGAAGAAACTACAAATACAAATATTGCGGGACAGATTGTTGATTATATAATTAGGAAGCTGGAATTATAAAGAAAGCTGGAATTATAAAGAACTTTTTCTTAAAATTACATGTTTTCCTCCTTTTACATGAGAACCGACTTGCGTGGTTATTTCATATTCTCCTTCAACTTCCAATTTTAATAAGCTACCAAACATTATTATTCCAATTCTCTGGCCACGCTTGACGAATTCTCCAGGTTTAACATAGGTTTTACATCTTCTGGCTATTATTCCTGCTATTTGAGTAATTTTTATTTTAGTACCATTTTTATCTTCTATATCAATAATATTTCTTGCATTTTTTGTGGATGGAATTACGTACCCATTGTTAACATTTCCTTTATTAATAAAATAGATTGGATGATGTGCACCCTTTATTTTTTCAATATTAACTATTTTTCCATCGCAGGGACTCTTTTGAGTATGTACATCTGATGCTGCCAATTCGATAAACATGGTTATTTTACTATTATTTTTTTCAATTGACATGACTGTGCCATCTGTTGGTGCAACTAGACCATCTCCCTCGGGCTTCCTGGAAGGATCGCGGAAAAAGAAAATAAAAAACGCTGTTAATATAAAAAG
>CAZYEE010000052.1:0-3482 GCA_964646355.1 uncultured archaeon
AACAATTATAGCTGATTCTGACGAATATTCAGAAGCAGAATTGACATTTATCAGCACCGTACAGAAATTATTTTCATATACTTTTTTTATCTCAATTGAAACCAGAAATCCTGTTGAATTATCCCAGACTATCCTCTTAGTCAAATTATAGTACATACCTATTGAGTTATCGAATAAATTTAATTTAGTACAATTTATTATCAATAATGAATTCTGCCAAGTACAATTGTAATGTACCATATTATTTATAGTTTCAGCGCACATTGACCAGTTATAGCCACACGGAAAAGTAATTATGATGAAAGCAGCTGATTTGTTTCTTACGGGGAGAATAAAATTACCCAAATATCCCTTATTGAAAATATTGTCATAATTATCAGAATCAAATATAAACGAAGCCGGATCATTCGCCTGCAAATCATCGTAGCGGATAGAATGGAAATAACCTGGATTTTGGGAACTTAACACTTCTATCCTTAAATATAAATCTGTGCCATTTGAATCTATAAATCCAAGCCCTTGTCCTAATTCTTTATTATGGATGATTTGATATAATAAAGGAGGATAAACATTTGAACCTGTTAAATTTCCACTGTATTTTTCGGAAAAATAATAAACTCTAGTATCACCCTTTTGTACATCCCAAATATTAATAATTTAGGCATTTGTAACAGTCACTGTAGTCAAAAAGAGAAATAATGTAAGTAAACAGATTTGTAGTGTTTTCCTTTTCATAGTATTTCACATTATTTCAAATTATTTTTTATTTAAATACTTAAAATATTATTTATAATTTATTTTAAATTAGAGTTTGGTAATATTTTGAATTTTTTTACTAAAAAATATATGTTTTTAAATAAATAAAATATGATTTTAAATAAATGAAAAATGGTTCTAAATAGAAAATATATTGACCTCCTATAGGATTTTAATTTTCATAATTAAAAACACAGAATCGAATTAATCAATAAGAATTGAAATATTTTAAAGAAAATCTTATAAATTTAGTGTGATAATTTTAAAATAAAATATGGTAGAAGGTAACATGATCTCTATAATAATGGGAAGCAAATCGGATAAAAAGATCGCGGATAAAGTAATAGAAGTATTAGATGAGAAAGGGATAAAATACGATCTTCAAGTGATCTCAGCACATAGAGACCCAGAAAAATTGGATGAATATATAAAGAACGCAAATTGTGATGTGTTTATTGCGATTGCAGGATTGTCTGCAGCATTACCCGGTGTGATTGCATCGAAAACAAAAAAGCCAGTAATTGGAGTACCTGTTGATGCAAAACTTGGCGGCCTAGATGCATTATTATCGATAGTACAGATGCCAAAGGGAGTTCCAGTTGCATGTGTAGGAATCGATAATGGGCAAAATGCAGCTTGGCTTGCACTTAGAATATTAGGCCTAAAATATCCAGAGATTCAAAACAAATTATAATCGATTAAGGTTGATAAATTGAGTAATAAAAAGAAATTAGTTATTATTGGTGCAGGAGCTGCAGGATTATTTGCCGCCTATGAATTATGTGATAGACCCGAGCTAGATATCCTTATAATTGATATGGGCTCGGATGTGGATAAAAGAAGATGTGTAGTATCGGACAAACTAGTTTGTGCACACTGCAAACCCTGTCATATGCTGGCAGGTGTTGGAGGGGCCGGAACTTATTCATCTGGTCAACTAAATTTAAGTCCGGAGATTGGTGGAGATCTTATAGAACTTACGGGTAGTGAGGAAAAAGCTTGGGAATTAATTAATAAAGTAGATAATATTTTCGTAGAGAATGGAGCTCCTACAAAGGTATATGAACCCGATGAGAATAGTATTATGGATATAAAATTAAAAGCGGGAGCAGTTGGAATACAATTTATACCTATAAAGCAAAGACATATCGGAACTGAAAATTCACCAATGGTTATTAAAAATATCAAAAATTATTTGGAAAATAAAAATGTGAAGTTTCAACTAAGAACAAAAGTCTTGAAAATAAATGAAGATTCAATAGAATTGGATAACGGGGAAAAAATCTTTTTCGATTTTTGTCTTGTAGCTCCCGGTAGAATTGGGATGCAATGGCTCGCAAAAGAAATGGAAAGGCTTGGTGTTAAATCAAGATACGAGCCTGTAGATATTGGAATAAGAATTGAGGTCCCTTCTTATATAATGGACCCAATATGTTCTATCCAGAGAGATCCAAAACTACATATTTATACTCATAGATTCGATGGATTTGTTAGGACATTCTGTACAAATCATGAAGGTTATGTAGTTCAAGAAGTATATGAAGATGGCACTATCGCAGTAAATGGACACTCATATATTAATAAACGCTCAAAAAATACTAATTTCGCACTTCTTTCTAGAGTAGCCCTTACTAAACCATTGGAAGACACGACAATGTATGGCAAATCAATAGTTGAGGCATTTACAATTCTTGGTGGTGGAAAACCTATTGTACAGAGATTAGGTGATTTAAAAAGAGGAAGAAGAAGCACTTTTGAAAGAATAAAAAAGAATATGGTAAAGCCTACTCTTCAGAATATTACTCCTGGCGATATCTCAATGGTTATGCCTTATCGAATCTTAACAGATCTACTGGAAAGTATTGAAAAATTAAATTATGTGATTTCCGGTCTAGATAATGATTCAACTTTATTATATGCACCAGAAATAAAATATAGTGCCAAAAGAATAGTCGTTAATAAATTTCTAGAAACCAGCATTAATAATATTTATGTAGCAGGTGATGGAACTGGGCTGACAAGAGGTATAGTGGCTGCTGCAGTTTCAGGAATAATTGCTGCCGAAGGCATAAAAAATAAACTGTAATTTTTTACATCTATTTTTAAAAATAATTTTTGAAATAATTCTTGACTTCATCAAATTTTTTATTTTATACCAGATTTTTTTTATTAATAACTTGTTGACCAATCATTAATTATCAATCCAAAAGGTTAAATATAAATTAGAATAATTAAAATTCAATTCCACATTAAAATCTAAATAGAAACTAAGTCCAATAATTTCATTGAATTGATCTTTTCCATCTTATTAAGAATTAAGATAATAGGGCTGATATTAAAATGGATAAAAAATCATTCCAAACAGCATTCTGGTCAGTATTTGTGGTGTTTATTACTGATTTAATTTTATTAGTTCCAACTTTTCTGGATTTCACAACATATTGGTGGATGAGCTTAGTAGCAATTCTATTTTTAGATGGACTTCTTGTTGGATTAGTATTATATGGAATGATTAGATTTGAAAAAGTCAAGGATAAAGGTAAAGAGGCCACTACATTATCAAGAAAAGCTTTTAATATTGTAAGTGGGCTTCTTGCAACAATTTTCATCTTTCTGTTTGACCCATTATTCTCAATATTCTGCTTGCTCGGCTTAGACTGGGCTTTCGGAATGCATGAAGTCGTATATGCAAAATTAAAACTTAAAATGTGGTATACCGATGCTTT
>CAZYEE010000052.1:3492-5818 GCA_964646355.1 uncultured archaeon
TTTAACGCATTAGGCCGACAATCTGAAGAATTTGAGCCTTATCTAGCATCTATTATGGCATTACTTTCATCCACATTTATTATGTTAATCGAAGCTCCAATTCTTTATATTTTTCAATCTCTATATAAAGGAATGCTGTTTAAATGGATTATCTTTTATATCTATACCACTACTGTTTTAATCTGGGGTATTGGAGATACAACAGCGTTCCTTGTTGGCTCTAAATTTGGAAAGCATAAATTACCCTGGAATAAAGATAAATCACTGGAGGGTATGCTCGGAAATATTGCTATTAGCATCATAATCGCATTTATCTTTATTGGAATTGGATTTGCATACTGGGGAATTCTTTCGATTCCTTATTATATAATTTGCTCGATTATTATCGGTATCTGTGGCGGTTTCTATGAAAGCCTAAACCTAGGAATTGACGATAATATGTCCACTCCTATTCTTACAGGTATAACTTTAGTACTATTAATGAATCTCTTATTATCTATTTAAGACTTAAAAAAGCACCAAAATCTGCTGGTCAAATTGTAGCGCTTGTATTTGGATATCTAGCTCTTGTTACAGGGATTGTTTTTCTATTGGTGGCACTTATTATAATATTATAATAATGTCATTTCCATATACATTTCCAGTTGCTATGGTCTTTTTATTAGCTATTGCTTTACCATTACTAATTATTGGACATAGGACTAGAAAAATTTCACCCCCACCTAAACTAAAGCGACGAACGGGATTAAGTTTTAAAAGACATGATATTCTAACTATATCAAATTGGGACAGATTACGTGATAAAATACAAAACGATCATAGTTTTTATGTAAGAATTATTAAGTGGGGAGATTTATTAACAGTTGATGAGTTCCATCTACTTATAAAAACAAAGTTAGAGGATTTAGGCTTTGAAATAATAGAAAATATTTCTATTGAAGATGCACTTCGTAGTTCTCCTATTCGAAATAATACCTATTATATCGTTGCGGGGCTAAAAGGAGTAAAAAATATAATAAAAAATATTTCCGAACTTTATGTTCTAGAGGAGTTGTTAATTTACAAAAAAAAATAGCGATGACTTTCATAAAATATCAATAATAGCAGAGGCGTTTATTACTATTGCAATTAAATATACTCATGAAAACGCAGAATATACTTCCGAATTTACTCAACTAAAAGAACACATTTTAAATCTAATAAATAAAATGAAAATAATTGATGTTTCTACCGAAAATATTACCCTTCCACCTCCGCCACCACCTGCATAATTTAAAATTAATTTTTTGAGGAGTGTTTGAAAATGGAGTTATTTAAAAACGTTATTGAAAAGATGATTGATAAAGCGATAGACACTGCATTTGATGCTATTGAAGAATTAGCTGGAAAAGAAAAAAAAGAACAAGTTAAAGAAGCCGAGGAAGGTTTACAGCACAGAGATGAACTTTTAGCTTCAACAAACTGGATGAAAAAAAAACGAATATTTCCCATTGTAAGAGATAAGACAATTTACTTTACTAGCACCTCAATAAATGCAATATCTCTTCAATCAATATATCTACATCTCAGATATTTGCTGGAAAATTTCGGATACATTATTGAGGCTAACGAATCACCATTTAATTTAATATACAAAACGAGTTTATTAGAAAACAGATATAAATTTGGAATGTTCATTGAAGGAAGAAAAAAATTTTTGCCTAATAGATACCCCTACAAAATTTATGTTAAAATGGACGGATTTTTCATTTATTCCCCTGATAAAGATGATGAAATCGATATCATACCAATTAAAAGTAGAATTATAACTACAATTAGTCTAATGGTCTTTAGAAATATTCAAAAACCTGAAATTTTGTCTGAATATGATATGATTGTCGATAGAATAATTGCAACGATGAAAAATTTTGGTTTTACTGAATAGAATCAAAATTTATTCAAAAAAAATCAATTCCTACTTATTTTTTTTTAATAAATTATTTTTGAAAATAATTTTCTTGGATTTATTTATACTATTTATTGAAAAAAAACATAAAAAAAAGAAATAATAAGAAAAAAATTTATAGAAACGGCGATTCAGAGTTTTTAATATTTGTTTAAGATAAATTTTAATTTAAAAAATAGAGTAATTACAATTAATTTAATTATCTTTTAAGAATTAATTATCCCTTAAGAAAAATATTTTCAATCGAGCTATAAATCATAAAGAGATGAAGATTAATGGAATTCCTTGATTTAAAAAATAAATTAAAAGATCGTGGACTGTTTGGTGAAGATGAAGATAGAACTATAATATTCTCGGTAGGTAATTCAAATGAAGCTCATG
>CAZYEE010000052.1:5828-17290 GCA_964646355.1 uncultured archaeon
ACGTTGATGCTCGACAGGCGATCTGGGTTGCAGTTAATGCTGCGAACGAAGCAGGAGCAAGATATATAGCTCATATACCATATTCAACTGATAGAGTTGGTGATATTGCAAGATTCTGGTCTCCTAATTATATACCATTCGATGAATGGGTTGAAAAGATTACTGAATTTATTAAAATTCACGTAAAACTACTGGAAGAATATAATATCAATTTTGAAAAAATTGTGATCGTAAATTTTCACGGAGGGAACATTTTTCCTCGCAAGACCGTAAGAGGAATGAAGGAAAAAATCGGATATAAGATTAAGGTATTTGGTCCATTTGATTTTGATTTTAATGTAGTTGATCAAGAAAAGGTCAATTATTGGTTAATAGAGCAAGGAATAAAACCCGGGCATGCCGATACAACCGAACACTCAATAGCTGCAGTTCTTGGACTTGTTGACTATGATAAACTGAAGGTAATGAATGATCTGATAGCAAAAGATTTGGACGAGGCTATAAAAAGATGGCCAGCCATTGGCGGACTTGGTGGATATTTAAGATACGGCGGAAAGGAATTCGATCCATTAAGGGAACCAAAAATCGGATTAGTAGATTGTTTTGAAAAATTCAAAGAAGATAAACAGATCTATATATATAAAGAGCTAGGAGAATTAATTCTGCAAGGGATTATAAAGAGTGTTGCAAAAGTATGCAAAATTTAATTCATTAATTTTTAAAATTAAACCGTTTATTATTCATTTTTAGCGTAAATTAAAGTAAAATATAAACAAATATTTAAATTCAATTCAATACTTATAATATATCTACATAATTTAAAATTTAAACCCATTTTCTTCTTTTTACTATTTCAGTATTTTTTGCAACAGGGAGTTTATAGGGATAATCTAGATTATAATGGATACCTCTACTTTCTTTTCGTTGCAAAGCCGAATTAATGATAATCTCTGCGACAATAGCAATATTTCTAAGTTCAATTAAATCTGAAGTTATGATAAAATTCCAATAATATTCATTAATTTCATCTTGAAGATTAACGATTCTTTTTTTGGCCCGTTCTAATCTTTTATTAGTTCTTACAATACCTACATAATTCCACATAAATCTCCTAATTTCGTCCCAGTTTTGAGTTATTACGACTGCCTCATCACTATCTACAGCATTACCGGGTTCCCACGGTCTTATTTCATAAAAATCAATACCCTTTTTTAACAATTCTTTACATTTTAAAGCTGCTTCATGAGAACATACAACAGCCTCTAATAATGAATTGCTAGCAAGTCTGTTGGCACCGTGAAGTCCTGTGCATGATGTTTCTCCGATTGCAAGCAAATGTTTAATATCGGTCGTGCCATCAACTTTAGCCTTTACTCCACCACAGCAATAGTGAGCTGCTGGGACTACGGGAATCCAATCTTTTGTAATATCTATATTAAATTCGAGACATTTTTTATATATTCCTGGAAACCGTTTTTTAATGAAATCTGCACCTTTATGAGTAATATCAAGATAGACGCATTCAGCTCCAGTTCTTTTAAGTTCATTATCAATGGCTCGAGCAACTACATCTCTTGGAGCTAGTTCCATGTCTTTATGATATTTTTCCATGAACCTATTCCCATCTTTATCGACAAGTATAGCTCCTTCTCCTCGTAAAGCCTCTGAAATTAGGAAGGATTTTGCGAATGGATGATATAAACAAGTAGGATGAAATTGAAAAAATTCCATATTCATAATTGTAGCTCCCGCTCTATAAGCCATTGCAATACCATCACCAGTAGCGATATCTGGATTGCTCGTATACAGATAAACTTTTCCTGCACCACCAGTAGCAAGGACCACGATTTTTGCTTGAACCACAATTACTTCGTTATTCTTTTTATCAAGAACATATGCTCCGATTACTTTACCATTCAAGGTTACTAAGTCAATGGCTATAAAATTTTCAAGTATTGGAACATTATTTTTTGCTGCTGCATCCAGTAATGCTTTTTCGATTTCTTGACCCGTTAAATCATTAGTATGTAAAATTCGTCTGTGTGAATGCCCACCCTCCATTCCTAAATCAAAGGAATCATTATTTTGTTTTCTAGAAAAATTTACTCCATATTGTTCAACTAATTCCCTGACCCTTATGGGCCCATCTTTAACAATCTTCTCTACAACTTTCCGATCACAGAGTCCATCTCCCGCTATAAGAGTATCTTTAATATGTGCCTCGAATGAATCATTCGGATCTAAAACTGCCGCAATTCCGCCTTGAGCATAATTCGTATTTGATTCGGCTTTCTCCTTTTTAGTAATAATCATTACATCAGCAAATTCGGATGATTTTATTGAAAATAAAAGTCCTGCTATCCCAGATCCTATGACCAGAATGTCTGTTTGAAGATCGCTCATGAATCTCGCTCATTAATTATTAAATTATTTATAAAAACTATTCCTTTTATTTAAAGATTTTATTAATTTTAAATTTACCTCTAATATGAAGGATCAGTATAAATTTAATGATAAATTTTTTATTAAATTATTTTTAGTTTCTAATGCTTATATAATAAAATTAAAATTTCAATTCTTTACTACCAATTATCTAAATTTTATAAAAATGTTAAATATAGTTGGTAATGTGGTTATTAATATCGTATATAAATCTCTATTTTAAGAACTCATTTATAAATTAAATGAAATTAAAAATCTATGGCTATACTTTATAGTTATGCTTTATTTTCAAAATAAATTATGAGAAAATTAATTTCAATGCAATTGAAAATATTAATGTATCTTTAAAATATTAATATTATTAAGTTTAAAGTAAAAAAATTGAGTTTGTATAGGAAAATGTTATTCACTTTCTTTTTTTAGTTTTTCAAGTTCCTTTTCTCGCAGAGTTCGGCGGAAAACTTTACCTACTGCTGTTTTAGGAATTGATGGGACAAATTCTACTATTCTTGGCCATTTGTATCCTGCCATTTCTTCTTTAGCCCAGTCAATAATATCTTGTTCAGTTATCTTACCTTCATATTCAGGTCTTAATTTTATAAATGCCTTAATTTTTTCGCCTACTTCATCATCTGGAATTCCGATAACTGCGCATTCAAACACCGCAGGATGTTCATAAAGTGTTTTTTCAACCTCAAATGGCAAGATCCTATATCCTTTATATTTAATCATTTCTTTTGTTCTACCACTGATGTAAAAATATCCATCTTCATCCATTTTTGCTAAGTCGCCTGTTCTGAGCCATGTTTTTCCTTTATCATCTTTAACAAGGACAGCTTTAGTTCTATCAGGTTTTTTCCAATATCCCTTCATAACTTGAGGTCCACAAATCCATAATTCACCTATTTCTCCAGGTGGGAGATCTTCAAGAGTATCTGGATCCACAATTTTTGCGTCAGTATCAGGAAGAGGTATTCCAATTGATTCTCTTTTTGGCTCAATCCAGAATATCGGTTGAAGATGCGTAGCAGGACAACATTCTGTGAGCCCATAACCTTGGACAACTTTTACACCGATTTCTTCCCATTTTTCAGCAATTTTTGGTGCCAGTGCAGCAGCTGCAGAAGTTACAAGGCCTAGCGAAGTTAAATCATATTTCCTCTCTGCAAAATTTGGTGAATTTGCTATAAAAGTGAACATCGTTGGAATACCGCTAAAGACTTGAATTTTAAATTTATCTACAGCTTGCATTACTTTTTCAACGTCAAATAACATTGTAATGTTTAAATAGCCATTTGCTATTGTATTACATGCCATAAGTAGCCCGTAGATATGACAAAGCGGAAGGACTGCAAGATTCGCCCACTTTCCTCTTACAGCCATTCCTTCTTCAAAAGGTAAAACTCGTAAAGAACTTTGTAATACGTTTGCAAGCATATTTTTATGAGTGAGCATTACTCCTTTTGGAAGTCCCGTTGTACCTCCAGTATACATTAAGAATGCAAGATCCTCCTCCATATCAATATCTACTTCTGGTGGATTTGGATCATATTTTTCAATCAGTTGGTCAATACTATATGTGTCTTCAATTTCTTTTGTTGCATCAATTATGGCAATTTTTTCAAATGGAATTTCCTTATGAACTTTTCTTACTTGACGCCATAATTTTTCATGACAAATCATTAATTTAATGATTCCGGCATCGGTAATTATATGTTTAATCTCTCTATATTTTAATAGAGGATTTATCGGCGTTAATGTTGCTCCAATCTTTAAAGAAGCAAATAAAATTATGTAGAATTCAGGGCAGTTAGGTGTATATAGTGCAATTCCATCTCCTTTTCTTAATCCTATATCATGGAATGCAGTAGCTAATCGATCTACCATATCTTTTAATTCTATATATGTATATTTCTCGTTTCTATCAAAATCATAAATTGCCATATTATATGGAAAATCTTTAACAGCGTTGGCTAATAAGCAATACAAACTTTTAAGTTTGGGATAGTTTAAGGCTTTTGGAATGGTTGGAGGAACATGTTTTTGCCATGGACGATTTGGTTCAACATAGGGGCTCTTATCCTCATATATCGGTATATCATAAAAGTCAAATTCACAACCATTTTCTTTTTCTGTAATTTTAAATCACTCCTCTTTCAATCATTTCTCAATTTTAAGAAAAACATTATCAAATACCAGTTTTATAATTAAAATTCTTATAATCATTATATTTATGTCAATAATTTTTATAAATATCTTTGATAGAATTCTTCTTATCTTTATATTTCAATAATATTTATTCTTTCTCTCAATTAAAATATTTAAATTTAGGGGTTACTACAAATAATATTTACATTTTATAGTTGTAAAATAAAATTTTAAAAGAATTTCAGTTCCTATTATTAAAAAACTAAAAAAAACTGAATGTGCTTTTGTATTTAATAAAATTATTATCCGATCAATTATTCTATAAATAAATAATATATAAAATAATTAAAAAATAAATGTTGCACCAGTTTAGTAATATTGTAACTTTATAATAAATTCAAGTGATGAAAAAAATGCCTTATGTCTATATTGCTGGTATAAAATTATATTATGAAGAGTTTGGAAGCGGAGAACCTATAATAATGCTCCATGGTTGGAATGAAAATGGTAGAATATTTAAAAACCAAATAGAATTTTTTTCCCAAAAAGGATATAAGGTATATACCTTGGATATGAGAGGTCATGGTAAATCTTCTAAGCCAAGGTTTGGTTATACTTTTTATAGAATGGTAAATGATGTTTATTATTTTACAAAAAAGATTGAAATTAATAATCCAATTATTATCGCTCATAGTATGGGCGGAATGGTCGCTATGAAATATTATCTCAAATATAATAATTGTAAATCTTTAGTTTTAATCTCATCTCCTTGTATAATCCCTATACAAATGTCTGGTATTATTAAACTGGGCGGAGATTATTTGTTAAAAAAATTAAGGTCAGGACTTAAATTCGCTTCTGAAATGATGTTAAAAAACCTTCAAAAGGGACTCGAAATTAACGAATTGAATGATATGGAACAAAAATATAAATTTGATTATAGAGATTTTCAAGTTCCTCTTTATGTGACTATTAGTTTGGCGATCAATTCACTCTCTTATAATGTAAAATACAAACTTAAGGACTTTAATATCCCTGTCTTAATTATTGCAGGTGAAAAAGATGATTTGATCCCAATTTCCTTGTTTGAAAATATGGAAAAAGAAATGCCGAATTGTATCCTTAAAAAATTTGAAAATTGCGGACATTTCTCATTTATAGAAGAGCCTATAAAAACTAATGAAATAATTCTTGATTTTTTAAAATCCTATTCCGGATAAATTTTATCCAATTTGTCATATGCTAGCTTTTCTGCATATTCAAATCCAATTTTCATCATTTTTATTACATCTTTTCTGATTAAACGAGGTATTTTTAACAAATTCTTTGTATAAATTATTTTTTCCATAGTTTCACGGGTTACTCTTAAACTACTTTCAAAATTCTCTTTTAATTCCTCTTTCGTGAATGTTTTTCTTGCTAATTCTTCATAATTATCTGCCTTTACTTGAAGACATTTATGAAACTCTACTACTGAGTCATGAAACCCTTGCCAGAACATATCAAGAACTTCCTTATATACTGGATGCGATTTATTACATCTTTTAAGCCATGGATCTATATCGCAATATTTTTTAGTCCATTTAGACCAGAAATCCTGATTTTCCTCATTTCCAGGCAACAGCTCTGCAGCGTCAAGCATTATGTCAATTTGTGCTATCATATCTCTCGTAATTTCTGGACCAATAAACCAATCATACATCGCCCTATAAATTGGATTCAAAAAAAAACCCGTAATTCCTTTATGCATATGACTAATTTTCTTTTTTAAATTTTTATTACCTAATTCTAACTCGTAAATTAATTGTTTTCTCAATATCTTCTTGGATTCTGGATATATAACACCAGTACTTTTTAATTGATCTACCATTTAAGTTCATCTTTATAATTCAGTTCATTTATCTTTTTAATTTGGCTTATTTATCTTATTAATTTAGTTTATTTATCTTTTTGATTTAACTTATCTTTTTTTATTTCATTTTAATTTTTAGAAAATCAACACTCAAATAATAAAAATTTTACTCTTCTTAAAAAATCAAAAAATAAAATAATAGAAAAATAGATAAAAATTAAAAAAAAGTCAAATTCTTTTAAAACTCAATATCTTCTTCTTCAGTTTCACCGATTAAATCCATTAAATCACGCCATTCATCGCCAAGTCCTGCAACTTCTAATATATCTTCAATTCTATCTTTAGCTTCGGGGAGACCAAGATCTTCCATAATATTTTCAATACGCTCTTTTGAGATTCCTACTTTTTCTAGAGTTTCTCGTAGTTTCTGTCTTTTATCTGGAATATCTAATCTCTGAATCAAATCTCTTATTCTATCGAATTGTTCGGTAATACCTAAAATTTTGTTGATATTTTTGATCTTTTCGACTCTCTTGTCAAATTCAATTTCTTGCATGACTTGTTTGATTTTATCATCTAAGTCCTTCAATCCAAGTGCTTCCTTTATTCCTTCAAGTCGCTCACTTAAGGACTTTTTCTCACCTTCTTCATCTTCACCAGTTATGGCTTTTGCAATCGATTTTAGTGGCTTTAATAAAAATGCCAATAGACCTTCTTCTTCCTCTTCTTTTTCGACATCATCTGGCAAGTTTAAATCACCCATTTTGCACTAACCTCATAAATTAAACCTTATGGGTTAAAATTTGAGTTCTTTACATTTATTTTACGATATTAATTTATTAAACCTAACTTATGAGCCTTTTTTTGTTAAAATTGTTTATAAGCTGGTATTTAATAAATTGTATTTTTTGATTTTTATATGTTTTTATTATATTTATTTTTATTTTATACAAGTTAAATAATTAAACCATTGTCTTGTTTAAATTCTGAAAAAGAATCGAGATCTAATTATGTATTATCAATTTTATTCTTATCTATACCTATTAGATAAATTCACATATTGATATAAATGCTAAAAATTTCCATCAATGTAAAATCGAGTATCCAATCTATTAGTTTATAATTTTAGAATTATAGATATTTTATATGATTTAGGGCACATTTTAGTTATTCATAATTATTAAAAAATTATTTTTTCCATCAATTTACGCAAAAAGTAGTTTTAATATTTGTCTATAATAATTTTATTTGATTAAATTCGTTAATTTATGTAGTCAGTAATTCTAAATATAAAAAAATAAGTAATAAATTTAATTTATTAATTTAAACGAATTTTGAATCTAATTCTTTTTTTACTTGTTCTGCTTCTTTCATAATTCTCTCTATTACTTCTTTCACTGTGGGTAAATCCTTTATTAGTGCTACTGTCTGGCCAACAAGAACTGCACCATTCTCAACATCCCCCTTATAGACCAAATCATATGCACGCATGTCTTCAATAAACTCTTGAGTTCCTCCTGAAATAGAACCTCCCATTTTCTTTTCATATTCCATTCGTTCTTCTTTTGACATTCTTAATGGATGTTTTAAAGCATATTTATTTTTATAGAGTCGAATTGGTCCGAAAGCACCATCACACATCATTGTATCCTCATCAGTCATTGATAGAATTCTGTTTTTATAGTTTCCATGAAAATCTCCATCTGAAGTTGCTATAAATCTAGAGCCCATCTGTATTCCATCAGCTCCAAGCGCGAGAGCAGCTACCAATGATCTACCATTCACCATTCCTCCTCCAGCTATGACTAATTTATCAGGGAATTCTTCACGAACTTCTGGAACTAAAATTGAGGTGACTACTTGTTCATAAGATTGGTGTCCTCCACCTTCATAACCCACAGCCACAACGCCATCACACCCTGATTTAAATGTGTGTTTAACAAGATTCAATGATGGCGATACATGTAAGTGAAGCAAATCGGGTGCTTTCTTTTTAATCAATTTATTTGGTGGTTCAGGATTCCCGGCGGATGTAACAATAAGTTTAAGACACTCTTTTAGTTTTGGGCTTTTTTCCCGCATTTTAATAACAGTACGAATGACTCCAGGCCAATCAACTTGAATACGAGCAACTCTTATATTGCACCCAAAAACCGCGCCATCTTCGGCATTTTCCTCGATGTATTTTAAGTCGAATTTCATTTTTTCAACAGAAGAGATAACACGTGCATTCGGTGCATCTGAAATTAAATGTGTTTCTGGGTCAACAGGGGAAAGAATGCCCCAATGACTCGTTAGTCCAATGCCACCCGCATTTGCGACCTTTACAGCTGTCTTATATGTAGAGAAAGGGCCCATACCGGCTAACATTATAGGATATTTGCAGCCAAATATTTCAGTCATACGTGTTTTAATAGTCATTAATTAACCTCCAATTATATTTTTAACTTACAAAACTATATTTAGTTAACATTAAATTTTAAACTCTCTATTTTTAATTTTTTCTATGAATAATAAACATTCAGAATTTTTACTGTTTTTGAATAATTTGAATATTATTTAGTTAATATAAAAGTTTTAGCTCATTAAAACGTTGTGATATTCCAATTCTATGAAATGCGTGGAACTTAAAAATAACGATATTTTTAACAAATTTAAAAATTGAGAAGTTATATTTTAAATCATAATTATTCATTTTTAGGAATAAGCTTAAAATTTTTTGTTAAAGTTTAAAATCCTATTGAATCTTAGGTTTATTTTTAAGTTAACAAAAAAATTTAAGCTTAATCATTTTTAGTATTTTTATTCCTATAAGAAATAAAAAAGAGCAAGGTATAGAATCTTAATTTCTAGAAATAAAAAACATGCCATAAAAATGGAAAGATATTATAAGATTGATTATTATTTTTCGTTATTGAATAATAATTATAGAATAACTGATGAAGTAAAGAAGTAACTCTGATTTTCATTGAATAATATTCATTTCATATCTATTAATAAAATAGATCTACCTTGAAGTTAAAAATTATAATATTATTTCCCCTTATCTAAATTTTTTTCACGTTATTAATAAGATATCTTTACAGATTCGGAACTAATTCGAGATATATTATTTTACATGTCATATCCGTGAAAATGACTTTTTATTCATAAATTTAGTCAAATTTGAATAATAAATAATAAATTTGAAGAAAATTAGGGTAATTATTTCGATAAAAATTAAAAAAATATAAATATTATGGAATAATAATTAACTTGAAAATAAAGACCATTTTGGTCAGATACTATATTTGTAAATAATATTTTAAAGATGTGAAAAATGTCCACAATCTCCGAAAAAATTTTAGTTAAGAAATTAAAAGCTTATTGTACCTATTTAGACCCTGACAAATATATATTGGATTATTATTATTGTAAAAAAAGAAAATATCACATTAATCCGAATACATTTTGTAAATATTGTCCATATTATAAATGATTAATAATATTCTCAATAATCTATTATGAGTTATTATGAACATTAAATTTATTTAAGTTAATATAGGATCTATTCAAGACTGATAGATTAATTGAAAAACCTCTAAATGAGTTTAATTGTGTTTAATTATCTAAGAATTTCAACCCTGAATATAGAAATTCTGTAGACATCCCTTATATAGAATTAAATTCTATATCTTTCCATTTTTACCCTACTTTTTTCTATTAGTTAATTATAATTACAGCATAATCCGCTACAAGGATTTAAAATCAAATATGCAAGAATCTCAGTATTCCCAAAAGTAGAATAAAAATTTAGAGGGGATAATATTAGATATTTGTGAGGAATTTAGGTCAGATTCTATATATTAAAAAATTATATTTAGTTAATAGCAGTAGATTTTAAAAAACTCATTGATTATAAATTTTCAATAATTTTATATAAATTGAACTTTATACTTATTAGTATGATAGTTGGAAAAGTTGGTAAGAAAGGTCAGATAGTAATTCCGAAAGAGATTAGAGATAGATATAATATTAGACCAGGGGATATAATTATTTTTAAGATTTATAATGATAAAATTATATTAGAAAAGATTGAAGAAAAATTAAAGGATATTTTATTAGCGAGTAAACCAATTGAGTATAGCGTAGATTTTCAGAATAAAATACGTGATGAATGGGAATGAAGGTAAATTTGGATACCAATATTTTTATTTCCGTAAAAAATAAAGAAGAAGATTCATTTTTTTGTGGGATGATTTTAGATGCAATCGATGAAAATAAAATCAAAGGTGTAATTTCAACTATTGTTATTGCAGAGGTATTAGTTGGTTTTTTTAAGAATAAAGAAAATTATGAAGCAGAGAGATTCTTGAACAGAATTTTAGCAAATTATG
The DNA here is from genome assembly GCA_964646355.1 of uncultured archaeon. Lineage (GTDB taxonomy): Archaea > Asgardarchaeota > Lokiarchaeia > Helarchaeales > HEL-GB-B > HEL-GB-B. The sequence continues at coordinate 16,647 of CAZYEE010000052.1, forward strand.
AAATAATTCCAGTAAATATTGAGGTTTCAAGGATAGCTGCTATTATAAAGAGCAAGACAGATATTAGATTACCAGATGCTATTGTTTCTGCAACAACTGAATATAGTAAATCAGATTTTTTAATTTCAAAAGATCTTCCATTAATTAAAAAAGTAAAATATATTGCAATAAATCCTAAAGATTTTGTAGAGAATTATTTATCTAATAAGAATGAATAAATTAAACTTATAGATAAAAAGATTATTTTTTGACGCAACTGCAAATAAACAAAATAGAAAATTTTGAGTTTTTACAAATTCCACCACTATAGAAAATATGAAACTGCTGCTCTAAAAATTAATAAGTCTTTTAAGAGAGCTAAATTATTGTTCAATAATATAGAATCTAATCTTTAAACTGATAATATTTTAGTCTTTTAAATATAAGTTTTAATTATTACTAAACAATGAAAGACATTACAATTTAGGCATAGACTGCAGAAACTATTTTTATTTTTATTGTCTGCCTAAATTAGATCAATAATAATAAATTGTGATAGATTATAATAAAATTATAATAGATTTACACAATCTCACCAGAGGTTTTTCAGTTGTGTTGTTTTGGCAGGTTTATGCTAATGCAATGGACTATTTTTAAACGGGAAC
>CAZYEE010000053.1:0-12772 GCA_964646355.1 uncultured archaeon
TTTTTGAATTCATCATTTGGTTCAATAATTTTATATTTTTCTTCTCCACCTTTTAATGATATCTTATAAATTTCAGGTGTTCTAGCAAATCGAGAAGGTACTCTTTCAGGAACTTTAATAACTACACCACCTAAATCTGGATGGAAACAGAAGAAGCTGGTCTTATATTTTTCATCTTTATTACTATTGTCTACTATTGAAACATGCAAAAGATCCATCCAATCAAGAAGAATGGGCTCAATTTGAATTCCTTTAACAAATTTTCCATTGGTTAAATAGGGAAAAGGTTCATTAAGCAATCTATGAATTTCTCCCAATTTAGAAATCTCAGTATTGTAGATTTCAATTGCTCGTTCATCCTTTAACTCATAGGTACTATCTATTATTTTCTGCACCTTCTTTGATAATTGGGAAATATCAAAAGAACCTACAGCGTAAAAACATTTTTTTAATTTTGAAAATAAGATATTTAAAAGACTAGTATTTCTTAATGCAACCGAAATTTCTATAGCTTCATTATAAAAATGTATAGCAATGTCTGGTCTACCCATATTATAAAATGTATCTCCAAACTCATTTAGAATTACTATTGCCTCATCTTTTTTCTCTTTAATATGTTTATTTACTATTGTCATTGTAGCTTTTGCTGCATCTTCATCTCCTTTTAAAAATTCAGAAATCGCTTTTCCTCCAAGACTCATGATCAGATATCTTGAATTATTATATTTTTCACTCAATTTGCATGTTATCTCAAATTCTTTAATTGCACGATCATAATTTTTTGAATAGACGAGTGTTAAACTAGCTAAATAATGTGATATGATCACGTTATTTGCCCTATTCGCTAATAGGCTGAATAAGCTTGCATTATTTAAATGTTCAATAGACTGATCAAGTTCTCCTAAATCAGTATGACAAACTGATGCTAAGAATTCAAAATTAGCTAATGATTTTGAAATTATAGTCTGAAATTTAATATTATTTGGGAATTTAAGAGATGCTCCAGCCAGCAGAAATGTGTCATGTAATTCATCTATAATCTTGTGTATTTTTTCTAATGCGATATCCATTTCATCTTGGACCAAATTCATTTGGATCTCATTTAATATGTAATTTGCTTTTGCAATTGTTTTTAAATACGGCACAAATACTTCTATATTTTTAAGCTGGGCAGGTGCTAATTTCACACCTTGGATGAATAAATTTATCAAACTGGCTTCAAGTTTTGAAAATTGAATTTTTTCATCTATGTCTTCTTGTTCTGTAGCTACAATAGACCGTCCTGCAACGCTAATTGCTTTTTCAATTAACCATGCTAATTGCTCTTTTGGGTTTGAGATATCTTGTTTTGTTCTAATCAAAATTTCCATTTCATAATCCATTATTTTTTTTCGTAATTTCTGGAAATAATCTCTCAATTCCTTATTTTTCAGACCATTTATTATTTCTAAGAAAAAAGCGCTGGAGGGTAGTACCTTTATATCTTTTAAGTAGCTTTTTACCAATCTGCTTAATTGATAATCGTTAGTAACAATTGTTACGGGCCTGTTTTCTTTATTTTTATTTAATATTTCGGCTAGTACCAATAATGAAATGGTTGAGGCACTTGGAATTAATCTTGGACTCAAATAATTTTTCATAAAATTTTTGATAGCAGATCCTGGAACATGATAAATCGTGATTTTTGGAATAATTATATTAATAATTTCATTAGGAAGATTAATATCAGGTAATACCTCCTCGGTTATATACATTCGAATACCATCACTCATTATTCTATTCAAATTTTCAAAAAGTTCTCTGGTACTTTCTACTTTATAAATATTTTCAAAAAATTTTGCATCCATTACGTAGGTACCCAAATCTTTAGGTTCAAAAGACTTTAAAACTCTTTGAATTGCTTTTTCCTTGGATTCCTTAACTGTTTTCTTAACTAAATCAAGAGAATCTTCTATTATTTTTTTAATAATTTCATAATTTTCGTCCACTTCGTCATAATCTTCTGCTTTTTCCCAATCATATGTATAAAACCCCATATATGCCTTGTCTACTTTTGCAATTTTATCTGCTATATTTTCCAATACCTCCTCAACTTCTTTTGTTGCTTCTATCGGTTCATCAATTACAATGATTGAGAGCAATAACATCTCTTTTTTTCCACGAGCCCATTCAGAAGGAATCTCAAAATAATGGTTTATCGTCTTAAATTCAGCAATATCATAGACAAAAAATTTCTGTTTGATTAACTCTGATATATTTAACAAATTAGCAATATCTAGTGAAGTTTTTTCACTCAATCCTTCTGGATATGTATAAAAGACTTGTGGCCCCTTAATTGTATTGAAGTAGCTTAGATTTAAATAGATCATTTTTAAGATCAACCTTTTTGTATTATTCTTAATTTTTTTAACATTCTCAATTTTCTTATCTTAATTAGTTTCGCTTAGATTTATATTAAAAAAACAGTTTATATTTATCGTCTTTGTATTTTTCTACTTGTTGTTTTCTTAATTCTAGCCTTTCAACTTCTTTAGCCTTCATATCCTCGATTGCCTTTAGATTTGCATATAGTTGAGTTTTACACTCTTCATCAACGCATTCTGTGATTGAATTTAACTCACTAATTATATGCTGATAATTCTCTAAATTTACCTCTAATCCTGTGCAAAATTCAATAAATTGATATAATACTTTTAATAAATCTTCATCTTGCGATTTTTTCAATAAGTCCATACAATCTGGCAATACTTTCGGGATAATTTTTGGTGAGAGTTTTGATAGATTTACTATAACATCCAATGCTCCTTTTCTAACCGACCATTCTTTATCATTAAAGCCACTTAATATGTATGGCAATAACTCCTCTGCTCTCTCAGGCTCAGTTTTTATTATACTCTCATATACTCGAAGCACACCCCACCTAACATATCTATTAGAATCTTGGGACTCGGTTTGTAAGTATTTCAAGATTACAGGTATTTCGTTTGGTATATATTTTACTATTTTACTCAGAGATTCTGCAATCTCCAGTCTTACAGTCCACACTTTATCACTCTTTAATAACCGCATGAAATATGGAACCACTAATGGTATTTTTTCTTTATCTATTTCCATTATTTTCCTTAAAGTTACTACCGCTTTTCTTCTTAATGATACATCATCATGCTTCAAGCAATGAATTAAATTAATCAAAAACCTCGGTTCAATTATTCCAGATTCTGCCAAATCATCTATAGATTCGATAATTGTTCTATCATTTAAATACCGATATTTAATAGGTACTTTTTTCTTACTTACAATATCTATTAAATAATGCTTTAAACCTACGTCGAAAATTCTATGCCTGTTATATATTATCATGAATATCAAAATCGGGGGAGCTGCAAAAAATATCAATTCAAATAGATTTAATATTTGTGGATTTAAGGAAGAAAATAAGGTGATATTGCTATAAAAAATTGTTCTGAAATTTGTTAAAGTTGGATCTAGCAATAACATGGTTATTAATAAAAAGATAGAACTCTGAAGCATTACTTGACCGATATATAAATATTCAAAAGGTCTTCTACGCTTCTTAAAAAGATGGATCATGGATAATGGCCGATGCTTAGATCCTCCAATTAAAGACCCTATTATAACTCCCTGAATGGCTAATTGAGTTCCTATGAACAACCACGGAAAGTATTCATAATAATCCCAGAAAAATGTGTAAATATTTAGTCCATAGATACCTAATAATATTAAAAATATCAAAATCAAGGGGCTATAAAATTTCTTAAAGTATAAATAAGGCCTTATTGACTTATATAATCCTAATACATAAAAATATCCAAGCATAATAATCGGGATATAATAGAATGAGAAAAATAATGCTGTAAACATATCAAACCCGATCGAAACCAATATAATAAATGGAATAAGATAGAAAATAAGTGCCATAATAAATGTTGTAGTTCCTCTACTCGAAACCTTTTTATAGATAGCAGTTCCCACCACTTCAAATGCCTTATGATTCGGGAATACTGCATTCTCCTCTATTGCACCTGAAAATTCATATAACTCTCTAAAAGAAACAAGTATTGTATAAATTAATGAAGTATAAAATAAAATTTTAAGTATTAATATGCTCCAATCCTTCATAATAAGTCCATAAATTATATATGCTATCATATTTATTGAAAAACTGAATGCAATGGCAAATAAAACCATTTTCGTGCCAATTTTTCCTAATTCATCCTCCGGGATATTCTCCTTTGACTTAACTATTTCTTGTAAACTTACAAATGTGTATTTAAAAATTAACAGACCAATTACGAAACATACCCCTAAACTTATCATAAATATTAGATCTATAGACAATCTCTTCAATCTCCATTATTTTTTTTAATCACTGAATCCTTATAATAAAAATTTATTTGTTTAATGACTTATGATTTAAATGCATAAATCTGAAACTTTTATGGTATATAATTTTAATTTCTCTTAAATAAAATTTTCCTTTCATTCTCAATATTTTCATTATAAAATTAACCGTGTTTGTAGAGAATTTACTATCTCCTTATAATTTGTGATTAAAAAAATAGCTTAAAACTAAAAAAATAACTTAGTTTAGATTATTTATTAGTATAAGACAGAATTTCGGTTTTAAATAAAAATTTTATATGGTTATTGAACTAGGTTCTCTAACCATGGTTCTAAATCTCTAGTAATTGGGATCTTTAATTTATCTCTTATTGAAGCGTCTGAATGAAGTCCAGCTAAAATAACATTTTTTTCTACGAGTGGCAGTATTGTGGCGCAGAAATATTTATCATCGATAGGAAATACCTGGTCTAACCCTCTGATTATCAATTCTTCTAGATTAGTGACTGTCAATCCATATAATAATTTACCTATTTCAGGATTCTGAACTGCCTCTCCTAGTTTTATTCCGGAATTATCTACCAATATTATATTGTCTACATTTATCTGTTTTGCGTGGCTTGCTAGGATTGTATTTATAGTATTCGCAACATCAAGATCCGCAAATCGTCTCACAAGATTAGAGAATGAATTAAATACCGTAATATCCTTGTAAACAGAAGAGGTCTGAATTTCAAACTCAATTTCTGCTTCTTTTAAGATTTTAGATACTTTCTTTGATAAATCTTCTATAAATACTTTATATTTGGGCTCCAATTCCAGTTCTGGATCATATTTATGCATTAAGACTAAAAAGTACGGTGATTCCTTTAGAAAATGGAAAATCTTAACAATTTTCTCTAAATAATCCAAAGATTCATCAAATCTCTCCTCATCTTGTATATCTATTACATAAATAACTGCACTTGTATCAAAGAAAAATCGCTCAGGTTCTCTTAAATATATTTTTCGATATAATTTTTGTCCTCCTAAGTCCCATAATATTATATTTACATTTGATACTCTTAACTGATCTTGAACTGCCCCTTTCGTTGGTAATAGATCTTTCAAAATCTGCCCAAATGCTTGAAGATTACCTCTATATTTTATAGTCAAGGTTTTTGTAATTGCTGTCTTTCCAGCATTATCAATTCCTAATAACATTACTTTTCTTGAAACTTCACCTCTGTATTTACCTGCCCTGGTAATAATTTTAGCTACAGTATGCCATTCCTCTATTTTTGTAGGAGTAATATCATACTCTTCAGCAATAGACTTTAACTTGTCCAAATTTGCTGATGCTAAGTCCGCAATTGTATTTAGTTTTGAAGCTTCAATAAAATCCTTATGCTCTTCTATATCCTTAATATATTCAACCGGTAACTTTTTTAGTTCCTTTAATTTTTTTGGTCTCTCAATACCCTCTTTTAAGAAACTCATAATCTTATCTATAAATTTTTCTCGTTCTGTCATTTTTTGTCATCTCGTTCTTTTTTATTTTAATGGGTTTTTTCCCATCTCTATTTTCAAATTTATTTTAGATTATTATATCTTTAAATTGATAATTGCAACATGACCTAATTTTTAATAATTTGGTAAAATCATTTCAATATCTTTATCTTCTATTATTTATTTCTTTTTGAAACTTTATTTCAAGATTTTTCTGGGATTTTGATAATCTATTGATCAAAATAATGCATTTAATTCTAAAATTATTGTTAAATTATCTTTTTAGATACGTAAGAATAAGTCCATTCTCATAAAAATTCCTTAATTATCATATGAACCAATAAATTGGTTCTATTTATCATTTAATCTCGCAAATTATCTGTATTTTGTGCTTATTTTATGAATTCTTTCAAAAATTTCTTTTTATATACTAAAATTGTGTTTTTTAAAATTGATGCTAAATATAAATTATTATTGAATTTTTGTCATTTATGATTGGATCTTTTGAATTTTTTAATTTCTTTTTATTTCCTTTTAAATTTGTATTTTATTTCTATATAACATTCCATATATAAAATGATCGAAATATATTAATACATCATAAAAAAGATAATATATCCGATTAAAAATTAAAATCAATAAAACTTATTAATAATATTCTAGAATTTGTAATCATTATTTCCATAAGAAAAAAATTTTATTAAAATAAAAGAATATTTAAAGAAGGAGACTTAATCAATGATTAAAGTCGAAATAGAAACTGACGGTGGAGGTACTGTTCTATTATCACTTCTTGATGCCAATAGGGTAATTGAGAGAAATATGTTTACTGAAAAATTTATCGATAACCTCTACCGTGTTATTGAGGAAAACCATGGGCTATATACTAAAACAGAGAAATTGAAGAATGTTATTTATGATATGGGCATTGCAGCTATTGAAAATAATTCTTTTATCCTTGCCAAATCAAAAGTTGGTAAAATGGATTTTGGTATTCTTCTTAATAAAGAAAAATTTGGTGGTCATTCAATTCTAGGTATTTGGCCCAAAGATTTCTATGAAAGTATCCGTGATGATGTTGAAATTTTTGAATTCTTCATCTATCGTTTGATTAATACTCCCGAATTCTTTGAAAAAGTTGTCCTTTACTTACCTTCCGAAGAAGTTATTAAATCTTCAAAAGAACAACGTGAAAAATTAAAAGCAAGACCTCCTAAGCCCATTCCAACTCCAACTCCTGCACCTGAAATCAAGCCCGAACCAACCCCTGTCGCCGAACCAATTGCAGCTCCCACCACCACTATATCACCTAAACAAATCCCTTCAAAACCACCAGAGCCAAAAATACCTCCTACACCTACACCTGCACCTACACCTTCTATATCACCACCATCTCCAACACCTACCCCAATGCCTCAACCTCAAAAAATTTCACCACCTCCGACACCTAAAATAGCTCCTGAAAGTGTTTTAATCGATGATCGATGTCCTAATTGTAAAAAACTTTTATCTGCTCCCAGATTAAAGATACTTCGTAGTGGACAATCTACCTTCTGTCCAAGCTGTCTCAAAATTATACATCCACCACCTACTTCTGCCCAAGCACCAGCTCGTCCAGATGCAGCAGCAGCCAAAAAAATTGAATATATCTGTCCTTACTGTGGGTTCCCAATTCCATATACTTTATTAAAAGAGATAAATGAAGGAAAAACTGTAAAATGTGTCGGATGCGGAAAAACTCTCGATAAATCTTTACTTTCTTAAAATCCTTTTTATTTAAACTCTTTCTTAATTTTAAATTTAAATTTTAATTAATAATAAAGTATATATTTATAATAAAGTCATCTATACTCTTAATTCTTTTTTCTATCTCATTTTTTAAACTAATTATTCTATCTAGTAAGCCAATTTTTTTAAATCTATTAATAAAACTTTCTCATGTTTTAATTTTATCAATATTTTATTTCAATTATATCTTTTGTTCAAATTGATTTTGTATTATCCCATTTCTTCTCGAAACTCTTCTAAAAACTATCTTTTCTTTTATTTAATTCTTATATTCTTTTTTCAAGAGACTTTGATAAAAGATTTTTATTGGAAATTAATTTCGACAGAAATTTGTTAGGCGTTTTATAATTCTAAATTTTATTTTATTTATAAATCATTTCGAAATTTATAAAAATTTAATTAATTTTATTTTCTCACTCAGAGTATTATATCCTTATAATAAGGAAATAATTTAAAAAAAATGAATATTTACACGACAAAATAAAATCTTTAAATAATTTTACCTAAATTATAAAAATTTTCATATAAAAAATAAAATAATAAACATTTTAATTCGGAGAGAACTTTATGGGTAGCTTTAATAAAATTCTCCATAATAAAAATTTTCTAATTCTCGCAGTAACTACACTTTGTTCAGTGCTAGTATTAACAATGGCTGTTAATAATTGTAATTTCATAATTTCTACCACTGAAACTGATTTCTCCGATTCTATTGATCTTCAACCTTTAGCTGGTGCTACTCTTACAATCGATACTAATGGAACTGTTCATGGCTATCATTCTGGTGATACCGTCCAAATTAATGCTCTTTTTGAATATCTTAATGGTACCCCTATTCAAAATGGCAACATATCCTATGAAATTGATGACCCCTCAGGCAGTCCTATTTTTATCGACCTTGGCCTTACTGATGCCAATGGCCAAAATAGTACTACCTATACTCTTAATCCAAGTGCTTCTGAGGGGACTTATACCGTCTATGTTGTCGGGGATAAAAATAATGGGCAATTCAATGATACTGCTCAGACTATTTTCTATGTTGACAATACTCCACCGAATCTCACCTATACAAATCCTTCAGTTAATGGGACTGATATCACTATTTCTCCTAATATTTGGATCAATGGAACTGCATTTGGAACAATTTCTAATGTAAGTAGGGTACTCATTAATGATACCCGATTCGGGATTGGGATAACTGGTGTTCCTCAAGTAGATCCGTCAGGCACCAGTGGTGGTAATTTCGCATTTAGAAATAATACCGTATTAGGTTCAGGAACTTATGCTGTTAAAGTAACAGTTACTGATGATGCAGGAAATACTAATAGTTCTGTTATATGGTTTACTCTCTCTTATGTTGATACCAATCCACCTCAAGCCTCTAATCCCCGACCACCTAATGGTGGTTATGGTCCGGATGGAGTGACTATTATGGTGGATCTCACTGATGATATTTCAGGGATCAACGCATCTACCATCGTGCTTACTGTCGAAGGTGTTGTCCGTTCTCATTCATGGAATGGGACTACAGTAAGCTGGACCGCTGGTTCGGGCTTATTTGCAAACGGACAGGTAATTGATGTGAGTGTAGATGCGTCAGATAATGCAGGAAATACAATGGCAACATATTCATGGTCCTTTACCATGGACTTAGTCGCTCCTGTTGCATCAAATCCAGATCCAGCTAATGGAGGCTACACAAGTGATACTACTCCAACAATAGTGGTCGCATTAAGCGATGCTCTAAGCGGAGTAGATGGTTCTTCCATTACTTTAAGAGTGGAAGGCAGTGGAGTTTCTCATACTTTTAATGGAACACATGTATATTATACACCTAGCGTTCCATTCTCGGATGGGCAAGTTATAAATGTCGATCTGGATGCGAGCGATAATGTAGGAAATGCGATGGCGACCTATTCATGGTCCTTTACCATCGATACATCAGCTCCTACCGCATCTAATGAAAATCCAGCAAATGGTGCTTATACCAGCGATTCAACACCTACTATTACTGTTATGCTCTCAGACTCAGGTAGTGGGATAGATTCTTCTTCAATTCAAATGAAAGTTGAATCTACTTCTGTCAGTTACACATGGAACGGCACCCATGTAAGCTATACTCCATCCTCTGCCTTCGCAAACGGACAGGTAGTTGATGTGACCGTAGATGCCTTAGATAATGTAGGAAATGCGATGGCGACCTATTCATGGAGCTTTACAGTTGATACTGCTCCACCAGTGGCTTCAAATCCGAGCCCAGCAAATGGTGGTTATACAAATGATCCAACACCAACAATTGTCATCGCTTTATCGGACGCATTATCTGGCATTGATTCATCTAGTATTGTAATGACTGTTGAATCCTCAGTAGTCGGTCATACTTTTAATGGAACTCATGTCTTTTATACACCTTCAACTGCATTTGCAAATGGACAAGTGATTGATGTAACTTTAGATGCTTCTGATAATGTGGGAAATGCGATGGCAACTTATAGTTGGAGTTTTACAATCGATACAGCTGCACCTGTGGCTTCAAATCCAGATCCAGCAAATGGAGCATATACAAATGATGCTACTCCTACAATAACTCTAGCATTATCAGACGCTCTAAGCGATGTGGATGCTTCCTCTATAGTGATGCAAGTAGAATCTTCCGTTGTCCTCCACACATGGAATGGTACACATGTAAGTTACACTCCGTCCTCTGCATTCTCAAATGGGCAGGTAATTAATGTGAGTGTAGATGCTTCTGATAATGCTGGAAATGTGATGGCGACCTATTCATGGTCTTTCACCATCGATACGGCAGCCCCTGTGGCTTCAAATCCCAGCCCCTCAGATGGTTCATACACAAATGATACTACACCCATAATAGTGGTCGCATTAAGCGATGCATTAAGTGGAGTAAATGCCTCCTCTATTATTTTAAGAGTAGAAAGCAGTGTAGTCTTACACACATGGAATGGAACTCATGTAAGTTATACACCAAGTACTGCATTTGCGGATGGACAGGTCGTAAATGTCGATCTAAACGCTTCTGATAATGCAGGAAATGCGATGGCGACCTATTCATGGTCCTTCACTATCGACACATCACCTCCTACCGCATCTAATGAAAATCCAGCAAATGGTGCTTATACCAGCGATTCAACACCTACAATTACCGTAAGGCTTACAGATGCGGGTAGTGGTGTAGATTCTTCCTCAATTCAAATGAGAGTTGAATCCTTACTTGTTTCTCACAATTGGAATGGAACACATGTGAGCTATACCCCATCATCCGCCTTCTCAAACGGACAAGTAATTGATGTGAGTGTGGATGCCTCTGATAATTTAGGGAACGCAATGGCGACATACAGCTGGTCTTTTACAATTGATACAGCGCCACCAGTGGCTTCAAATCCAAGCCCACCAAACGGTGGCTATACAAGTGATACAACTCCGACAATAATAATCGCATTAAGTGATGCATTAAGTGGAGTGGACTCCTCATCGATCGCTATGACTGTAGAAGGTTCAACCGTAATCCATACTTGGAATGACACCCATGTGAGCTATACTCCATCAACTGGATTCACAAATGGACAGGTAATTGATATAACTTTAAATGCCTCAGATAATGTAGGAAATGCGATGGCTACTTATTCGTGGTCATTCACTATAGATACAGCTCCGCCTGTAGCCTCAAATCCAAGTCCATCAAACGGTGGCTATACAAATGATGCTACTCCGACAATAGTAGTCGCATTGTCGGATGCTTTAAGCGGAGTAAATTCATCCAGCATTACATTAACAGTTGAAAGTTCAGTTGTGAGTCACAACTGGAATGGCACTCATGTAATTTATACACCAGGATCTGCATTTGCAGATGGTCAGGTTATAAATGTAGACCTTGATGCATCAGATAATGCAGGAAATGCGATGGCAACATATTCATGGAGCTTTACAATAGATATATCAGCGCCAAGTGCATCAAATGAGAAACCGGTTAATAATGGGTATACAAATGATTCCACACCTACTATTACTGTCGCATTATCTGATAGTTTAAGTGGAATCGACAGTTCTACAATTACAATGACTGTAGAGGGTTCTACAGTGTCATACAGCTGGAATGGCACTCATGTAAGTTATACACCAAGTTCTGCATTTGCGAATGGACAGGTAGTAAATGTGGCTGTGAATGTGAGTGATAATGCAGGAAATACGATGCCGATTTACAGCTGGAGCTTCACAGTCGATATAGTACCACCAAATGCATCAAATGAATCACCTGCCAACCAGTCAACCACCAGCGATACACAACCTACAATCAGTGTTTATCTATCAGATGCATTAAGTGGAGTAGATGCAAGTACAATCATATTCATAGTGAATGGCACAAATATTCCAAGTGCTAATTACACTTATAATGCATTGTCAGGTTTATTATCATATACACCGACTTCACCCTATAGTGAGGGCAAAATAGACGTAGCAGTTAGAGTAAGGGACAATGCTGGTAATTTAATGCCATTTTATAACTGGACCTTTAATATTACCATTGGAAGGCCCTATTGTTATAATCCAATTCCTGCGGACGGGGCTTATGTAGGTGTAAATAATCCTGTGATCAATGTAACTATCGATGGTGCTAATTCGATTAATCCAAGCACAATTATATTTAAAGTAGAAGGCTCTGTCGTATCATTTACATGGAGCAATTGGACTGGTAATGCATTGAATTTAAGTTATCAAGGAAGTGGATATGTAGATGGACAGGTAATTAATTGTGAGATAGAGAACGCATCAGATTATTCAGGTAACTGGATGTTAACTCCATATGTTTGGTCCTTTACTGTTGACTTATCAGCGCCCCAGGCTTCTAATCCAAGTCCACAAGATGGAGCTTATACGAGTGATGCTACTCCAACGATCACTATTGATCTATCCGATGCATATAGTGGAATTAATTCATCCACTATTGTATTGACAGTAGAAGGAAGTGCGGTAACACATAGTTGGGATGGAAGCACTGTTTCATATACTCCATCAACTCCATTTGCAAACGGCCAAGTGATAAATGTAAGCTTGGACGCCAGTGATAATGTAGGAAATGCGATGGCGACATATAGTTGGGCATTCACGATTGATA
>CAZYEE010000053.1:12872-17067 GCA_964646355.1 uncultured archaeon
GCGATAATGTAGGAAATGCTATGGCTTCCTATGTCTGGAGCTTTACAGTTGATACAGCTCCACCAGTGGCTTCAAATCCGAGCCCAGCAAATGGAAGCTATATAGCGAACACAACTCCCACAATAACCGTGACTCTCGTGGATGCATTGAGTGGAGTAGATCCACTAACGATCCAGATGAGAGTAGAGGGAATATTAGTGTCTCATAGCTATATAGGAAATACAGTAAGCTGGAACGCTTCTACGCCTTATAGTGATGGACAGGTAATCAATGTATCATTACATGCGTCTGATAATTTAGGAAATGCAATGAGTACATATGAATGGTATTTCACAATAGATATAAGTCCGCCTGTAGCTTCGAATGAGGAGCCAACAGGAACAATTTCAGAATCTAGACCTTTGATCAGAGTGAAATTAGAGGATTTATACAGCGGAATCAATTTCACCGCTACACAAATGCTATTAAATGGCACATCAGTAGCCTACGGCTATGATGGAGAGAATTTGACATATACACCCCTATCTCCACTTCCAAATGGTGTGCATAATGTTACAATAGTATCCTCAGATAATGCGGGAAATTCAATGGTACCATATCAATGGACATTCCAAGTATTAGTGGTTGCTCCATACGCCCATCATCCAAGTCCCGGAAATAATACCTATACAAACGATGCGACCCCGATGGTAATAGTATATTTAAGCGCCTACTGGGGAGTAGATTCTACGACAATAAGGTTATGGCTAAATGGATCATTAGTAGCACACACATGGACATCAATAAATGCGACAACGGGAAGAGTAAGGTATATAGTACCTGCGCCAGGATATAATCATGGAGATATAATAAACGCAACGGTTCAGTGCAATGATACAATGGGAAATCAGATGGAACCATATACTTGGTTCTTTACAATAGATTTAGTAGCACCGAGTGGAAGTAATGAAGCACCATCAAATGGTGCATATACAAATGATGCGACACCTACTATCACTTTGGACATATCTGATGCATTAAGTGGAGTGAATGGTTCATCAATAGTGATGCAAGTAAATAGCGTCCCTGTAACATATACTTGGGACGGCTCAACAGTGTCTTACACTCCATCTACGCCATTTACAGATGGAACAGTAGTTTCGGTTTCAGTAGATGCGTCAGACAATGCAGGAAACGCAATGGCGACCTATTCATGGAGCTTCACGGTAGATTTGTCCTCACCAAGTGCATCAAATCCAAGTCCGGCAGACAGTTCATATGTAAATATTGCAACTCCTACGATTTCTGTAGACTTAAGTGATGCATTAAGCGGAGTAAACGGTGCATCAATAGTGATGCGAGTGGAAGATTCAGCAGTATCTCATATATGGGATGGCTCAACAGTATCATATACACCATCCACACCGTTTTCAGATGGACAAGTGGTAAATGTCGATGTAGATGCATCAGACAATGCAGGGAACGCAATGGCGACCTATTCATGGAGCTTCACAGTGGATCTGACCCCACCAACGATAAATATAGTGGTAAATAACACATATACAAACTGGACGAGTTTCTACATAACAATAAATATTACTACCTCAGAGGATTTGAGCACATTATCAGTAAATGTTACAAATCCAAACAGCGTAATTACAAGCGTGGCGATGAGTGAGATCACGGTAAACTTATGGCAAGGTCAATATGAGGTGAAAATAAATGGTACTTATCAAATAAGTGCAGTGGGTTATGATAACGCAGGTAATAGCGGAACAGACACTGCACAATTTGTAGCAATAATAACCGATTTAACACCGCCGAATTTTATAAGTATGATTTCAAATCCAGCAGGGTTAATATACAACGAGACAGCAAGACCATCAGATTGGAGTACTTATCCAGAGTGTGCTGGATTAGGAGTGAATGTTACAGCACTATTTAATGAGACAGAAGGTGCCTATCCAATTGTTGAAGTTATAATCTATTACAAGTTGTCTACGACAGGAGTCTGGACAACTGCACAGATGTCAATGACGGGTAATTCAAGTACAGGAGGAGGTCTGTATAGGTTATATGGATTCTCATATGTAATGCCTGCACTTGAAAATGGCACGATAGTATCAATTAGCATCTATGCAAGAGATGGTGCAAATAATACTTATACATTAAATGCCTCAGGACATAATCTTGAATATACCGTACTTGGTAATTGGATTGTATCATATAATATACTAGAATTATTACCTGATGGGCTGCTTTATGGCACGAATTTCAATATTGTTGTTACTTCATCAATGAGAAATTCAAGTTATCTATTAATGCTAAATGTTAGGATTCATGATCCAAGAAAAGTTATTCTGGAACCACAGATAAGCAGCAACTATACATTATATAATAATACAATGAGTTTAGTCGGAGGAAATTATAGATGGACTTATCCATATAGTGAAAATATAACTTATGGAACAATGATCTATGTCCAATTTTGGATATTAAATAATGATACAGGTCAACCAACTCCGTATACATATGGAGGTTCAACATACTTAATGAATGGTCCATTTATCTTCGTATCAAATGTAATAGATAATGTTGTTCCCTCAATTAATACAACAGTTGAATTATCGACTACAAATCCGACCCCAGACGATGATATTGAGCTGGTATTTGAGATGATCCCAGAGGGTGTAGGCTCTGCACCAATTGAATACTTAATAGTCTATTATAGAGTAAATGGTGGACCTTATACTGCACTAACTCCAATAGAATATAAGGGCAAATATGCAGTTGTAATACCAAAACAAGATGCAGGTGCGACCATTGAATTTTACATTGAAATAAAAGATGAAGCAGGAAATGTGTTCAAGAGCAGCGTTTATCAAATAAATGTACAACTTGAGGACATAACTACAGAATTTGTAATAGCATTAATATTCATAGCAATATTTGCGGGAGTAATACTAACAATAATGCAGAATAAATCAAAAGTAAAGAAAGCAACTGGTAAAGATCGATACAAATATATAAAAAAGAAGGTAGGTGGTAAGTAATGGGCAGAAAATTAACAGCTACAATTGGGATTTTATTAATCTTAATAGTCCCGATGTTGTTTGTAATGGTGCCCTCAGCAAGTACTCTGGCGGGCATGGTCAACCTATACAGTGCATTAACAGGTCCGGAAGCAGCTGATAAACTGCAGCTAGCGACCTTTGCATTCGTAGATGCTGACGAAGAAACATATACGATGAGATTGGACCTTGGAATAAATAATTCCGGATCAAATAGTCCGATAATATTTCCGCAGCTCAATATGACTATAAAATATGGACCTGATATACTGGGCTACGGCTGGGTAAGCAGTCCAGTAGAAATAGGTCCAAATCAGTATAAAAGTGTCCCAATATACATGAAGATGTATAGAGGAGACACGTTCAATAAATTCTTCATGTCAATCTTAGCAGGAGGAATCAACATTGCATTATCAGATGTGGAGATCTATCTATTTTTCAATACATTTGGGAATATTGGACCAGTAAGTTCACTGGTGATTCCGCTGAGCTCACTTGCGATGCCCGCAATGAGTCTAGATGGAGAGAAATCCCAATACTATCCACTGGTCCATCAAGTAGTAAGAGAGAACACGCAAGCGAATCAACCGATAAATTTCAAGGCGGTAGTCTCCGATAATAAAGGAGGCGGAGTAAAAAATGTAATTTTAAGTTATTCAGTGAACAATGGTCCGTGGACGAACATGACAATGGAGGGATTACCAACGAAACAAATAATAGGCGGACCAAAGACCTTGTTAGGAGCTCTATTTACGAGTATACTTCCGAGTTATCCGAATTCGTCGATCCCGACGGTCTGGACAAATGCGACAGTGAACTGCACGATACCGGGAGTTGCGAGTGGATCTACAGTAAAATACAGGATCTATGTGATTGATACAGTCGGTAATACGGTAATAGGCCCAAGCAAGGCTCCATTAAGCGTGAGCGGATCCGATACTGTTGATATAAACAATAAATATTTCAGTTTCACAGTAGCGGGCTCCAATCCTAAATTTACTGCAAACTGGGAGCCCAAAGTCAAACCTGAGGAGGGCGGAGGTGCAGGAGAAGAAAACATGATGACGAATATTCTAAATGACCTCTCAGCAGCCGGGATTGATATAATTAACATGATAATGGATGCAAGTCCGTTATTATCAATC
>CAZYEE010000054.1:0-16869 GCA_964646355.1 uncultured archaeon
TTCTTTTTTCTCTTCAACTCCTAATTGAGCTTTAACCTCTGGTGGGAGTTCAGCCATTACTTCTGGTGGTATGTTTTGATCCGTTTTTTTATTTTCATCCGACATTTTGCCATTCCTAATTTAAATTATTAAAATAAATTGGAAGTATTTCCGAATTCTAAATTTAATATTTCATTTCGTATTTATATGTCTATCTCATAATATTTATTTTATTATAACCAAATTTCTATTCTAATATCTATTACTTGTATTAAAAATGCCTCTTACCTTTACAGAATTTATCACAATTACCTTGCTAGAATTTAAATAAATTCCTTGTCATTTTACAAAATTTAG
The DNA here is from genome assembly GCA_964646355.1 of uncultured archaeon. Taxonomy (GTDB): domain Archaea; phylum Asgardarchaeota; class Lokiarchaeia; order Helarchaeales; family HEL-GB-B; genus HEL-GB-B. The sequence continues at coordinate 337 of CAZYEE010000054.1, forward strand.
AGCATAAATTTATAATAGATTTAGAATATTACTCGTAAATATATCAAAATAATTATTTTTGACTTTATATCCTTACATAATATAGATGAATATCCTTAAATTTTACAAATCTATTGAAGAAATGTGGATATTATTAGGATTATATGTGTTAATAATTAAAGATGTATAAAAATGAAGATTTTTAGAAGATTTAATAATAAAATCAAGTATTTTATCGCTAACAGTATAGCAAATTCCACCATTAAAAATTTGGGACCCGAACTATCTTTCATCGAAAATTGTGAGAAAAGAATCAAATATATTGAAAATCAAAATGGAGCCCAATCTATTATCTGTCATGATGAAAGGTCGCCTCTAAGAGGAGATATAAAAATTGAAGATGAGATATTTGAAAAAGGTTATAGTTTAATCATCGAATATGCCATAAAAAATTTGAATATTGAAGACATGGAATTAAAGATTTTTGATCTTATTCGATTGGGCCCTAAATATCAAATAAATCAACGCAGAATTCGTAAAGAAATTAAAAAAAGTTTCAGAGGGTTACGACAAAATAATTCAATTCCTGAAAATAAATCCACAATAATTCCAAATAATGATTTATGGAATGAATTAAAAAATTATGCCGCTAGAAAATGGGGTATTACTAAAATTGGTTTTACGAAAATTCCTGAACGCTTGATTTTTAAAAATAAATTCATATTGTATCCTTATGCACTAATTTTTATGTAGGAATTGGGCAAAAAACAAATAGATAGCGCTCCTCATATGCGCGCAGGTGTTGAAACTATCCGTGTTTATGCTAAATTAGGTAAAGCTATGAATGATATAGCTAGATGGCTTAGAAGTAAGGGTATTAAATGTCAGCCTAATCATCCGGTGGGTGGACTTGTATTATTCCCCGCACTAGCTGCAAAAGCCGGGATGGGTTGGCAGAGAAAAATGGGGCTTTTAATTACTCCCGAATTTGGTGTCCGCCAGAGACTCGCAGCAATTTTTATTGATAAAGCCTATTTCAAATTTACCGATTCATTATAACATAAGTGGATAGAGAATTATTGTAAATATTGCATGCGATGTGTTAAAAATTGTCCGGGAAATGCAATTCTAAATCAGAAAATAGTTAATGTCGATAATATTGAAGGAATTGATCATATTAAAACCTGTAAAGATACAATGAAATGTTTTGAACAATTCTTATTGAAATATAGTTGCTCAATTTGTATGAAAATTTGCCCATTTTCGGCAAAAAATAATAATTATTATATGTTAAAAGATAAGTTTGCTAAAAAATTAAATCCTTAAAATTAATTGAATTAAAATAGAATAATTATATTACTCATAATTAACTATGTTATTACAAACAAAAATTAAAACGAAATGTATTCTAATAAAATCACATTTTATATACCTGTAAATAATTTTGCCAATAAAAATAATTTAATTATTCTTTACTAATATTTATATATGATAATGAAAAATTTTATTTTAAATCAATCAATTTTAACTGCTAAAATTTAATAATTATAGCTATAACATAAATTATAGTGAAAAATCTTCCAAAAATATATCAAATTTTTAAAATTAAAAAGATTATTCTTATTTAAATAATTCCGACAAAAAGATTTTAATTTTAATTCATATAATAACCTATTAATAAAATTGGGTGATTTGGAATTTGTTAAAAAGGAAAAAAGATAGGATTCTACCAATCGCTCCTGTTGATCGTCTTATCAGAAAGGCTAATGTAAAACGTGTATCGGAGCAAGCGGCGGTAGCGCTTGCTGAAATTTTAGAAGAAATTGGTTTGGAAATTTCTAAAGCTGCTGTAGATTTATCAAATCATGCTCATCGCATTACTGTAAATGCTGATGATATAAAACTTGCTTGGAAACAAATGAAAAGAAATATTTTTTGAGAAATTTTATATTAAATTACTATCTAATTTTGAATATTTATTTAATCACATTTTATTTTTAAAGTCATTTCTATTTTTTTGGCTGAAATAAAGGATTTTAAAGAAAGAATTTTAAAAACTCAAATTATTTAAAATTCTAAAAGTTTAAAATTTATAATAAGAAATTGATAGATTTATATTCGATATTGAAAGCATAAAATTATGCTAATAATTTCTCAAGCATTATAAGAAAATTCTCAGAGAGTAAAATAAAAGTTTGAAATTAAATTTTTGAAGAACTATGTTTTTTCCTTAAAAATTCAATAAATTTGTGCTAAATAGTAAAGGATCATTTGATAATATTATAATAAATGCAATAAAATTTGAAAAAACTATTGTAGAAATAAAAGAGAAATTTTTATTGCTCAAAAAATAGATTTTAAGTGTATTTTCCAAAAAGACTATATTTTTAATAAGAATAATTTTAAATAATATTTTTAGTAAAAATTATATTATTTAGTTATAAATTTGGACAGATTTTAATCTATTATTAAAAGGAATTAAAGTTTTAAAAAATATTAGAGGAATTTAAATGGCATCAGACAAGGATTTTAATCCATACTCATCTCCTTTACCAATTCCGGGTACTAGTTATTTAGTACAATTAGGAAAACAAATCAGCTCTGATAGATGGCAAGTTAGAATTGTTAAAGGTCGTGAAATCATTGCTGATAGAGTACTGGATGAACCCGAACTTAATGGAAATACTATTATTGGTTTTATAATGCAAGAGCTTGCGATACCCATGATAAACCCTTATCAGATTAGTAAAACTGTTAAATTATTAATAAAACAGGGTGAAAGAGGACCATTATCTGAACGTCCCACTTTAATGGAACCCCCTATGCCTAGTCAAGAAGCGGGTGCAGCAGCTCCGAGTCCAGCACCAGCTACAGCACCTACTCAAACCTCTACATCTATGCCTACACAAAGACCTGCCTCAGAATACGATGTATTAATGACTCCAAGACCTGCAACTACCCCTACTGGAACGGGACAAGAAACCGGTGTATGTCCAAGATGTAAAAGAGCAGTTGATGAATCATTCTATTTCTGTCCTATTTGTGCTAAACAACTTAAACAAAAATACTGCCCTGGCTGTAATCGTGAAATAAGACCTGATTACGAACTATGTCCTTATTGCGGATTAAAACTATAGTTTAATAATTATAGCTTATACCTCTTTAATACAATCCAAATGTATTGAATAATTATGATAATTGGATTCATCTATATTATTTTCATTTAATCTAAATTAGTAAATTAATTCCATAAGATAGATTGATAGGAGACCTTCTAATTTGACTAAATGTCATATATGCGGACAAGAAATATATATGCCTTTTAAATGCAAGTACTGCGGTAAGATGTTCTGTTCAAAACATAGATTACCTGAAAATCATAACTGTGATAAAATAAATGAACCAATTTCCCCAGAGGTCGAAGTACAACCACAATATGACTATTATTCTTATGAAGTTCCCTCCAGTCAACCAACTACTCCAGTTCAAGAAACAGTCCAATGGGGTCCTCCTCCGGATAACCCAAATATAAGAGGACCATTTTATGACGAAAATGGTAATATATACTATGAAGAGCGAATACCAATTTATAGAATAACTAAACCCGATAAGCCTATTCTTAGTTACTTTAGTAAAATTGAGCTTTATCATCTAGCAATCGGTATCCTTTTAATGTTTGGTGTTTCATTTTCCATGTTCTATTCCTATGTCATCTGGCTTGCAGTACCCTTCACTCTACCCCAAATTCTTGTCCTCTGCGCAATCGTGGTTCCAGGATTTTTATTTCATGAGTTTGGCCATAAATTTGTAGGTATAAAACTAAACTGTTGGTCTGAATTTAGATTGATTAAAAGAATGGCAATCTTAACGGCTATTACCATAATACCATTTCCCTTTGTAAAATTTGTGCTACCTGGTGCAGTTATGATTTCAGATGTAGATCCTGAAAAAGATAAAATCAAAATGGGAAAAATTGCAATTGCCGGTCCTTATGTTAATTTTGTAATGGGCGGAATTTTCATTATAATTGGATATATCCTTATGATAACTCCTGAATATACCGCTCAACTATGGGGCTTCACTATTTTAATGGGCTCGGAACTTAATATCTTTCTCGGTGTGTTCAACTTAATCCCTGTTTTCGTTCTTGATGGACTCAAAGTTTATCGATGGAATAAATCAATTTATTTTATTTCATTAGCTATTGGAATTTTCTTATTGTTTCTAACCATTACATTTCTTTCCCTTCCATATTAAAAAGTCTTTAATCCTATAATATTTTTCAATAAAGAAATTTAAAACTATTTTCAGTCAAATCTTTATTTTTAAGATATATATGAGATAAGTAAAAATTAAAAAAATTAATAGTTAATAAAATAATAAAATATTAGAATAAAATACTCAACAAATTTCTGTTGAAATTATTTTTTAATAAAAATTTTTTATAAAGTGTACCTAAAAAAATATAAAACTTCTAACAAATTTCAGTCGAAATTAATTTCCAATAAAAATCTTTTATTAAAGTCTCTTGAAAAAAGAATATAAATGATTTAATTAAATTTTGGTGACTTTTCCTGAAACTGCGTCTACAAGGACCCTATGTTCTGTCTCTTTATATTCTAATACTACATTAAATACTGGGCTCAATATAATTTGAATAAGTGGTACTTCAAAAACTTCCTCTAAAATACGTTGCGCATCAGTTGGTCTATTCATTATGCTTAGTCTTAATTTTTCAATGGCTAATTCAGGACTTACTTTTAATATAGAGATTTGATCTTTATGAGTTTCGAGAAAATCGCTGGGAGCATCTTCAAGTTTCATCTGTACAATTTCTTGAGGATCAATGCTTTTTCCGTCTGGATTAAAAGCCAGTTCTTTTTCATCCTGGTATAGAACTTTTTCAACAAAATCGATAGTAAGGGTTTTTCCTTTACTTTTACCTTTTCCAAAGGGTTCTGGAGCACCTAGATCAATAATTTCATCAAAAACTTTGGCACCAATAACATTAGGAGCTGTAGTTATGGATAAATGTTTTTTTCTAAGATATACTATTCTGTATTCACCCCTTACCCTCACATAAGTATTATAGCCTGGTTCTAATGATTTTATTATTACATCATTTACATTCTTACCAGCTTTTGCGAGTTTTCCTTTTTTCTGTTCAATTAATGTCTGAGCTTGATGCCTATCCACAAGCTTTCGTATAAAATAAACTCGCTGATTAGCGATTTTTTCTTGTAATGGAGAGTTTGGTCCTTTTATATTAAAATCTTCACTCATAATAATATTCACTCCATAATTCGTTGAACAAATTTTTTTACTATTTTTTTTACTATAATGTTAAATGAATACTTTATTTAAAATAATTGAATACTTTATTTAAAATAGTTGATCTTAAGTGTATTGAAAGAAAATGTAAATTATTTTACAAAATGCAATTATCGAAGTTTTATTGAATTCTTAATTATTATACATGATATTCCAATTTATTTTGTTATTAATGAGGAAATAATAAGTCATTCTCAATATAAAATTGAAGATTTAATTAATCGGGATATTTTAACTCCAAATTTTCCCTACAATATGAAATTATTTGGATCATTTTAATAATTGTATTCTGAATTAACTCGGATTTAGATTCATGAATTAAATTTCTTAGGTCTTGTTTTTTATTACGATCAAGAAATGAGAAATCAGGTAATCTAACATTCATATTGTTAACAAAAATATTTCGAGTAGTGCGTCTACCTTTAGAATCTATTTCGGGTCTGAGATATATAGTATCACAAAATGGAATAATTTTTTTAATAAAATTTGTAATCCATTTCATCTGGGGCTCATATCGTTCAAAATTTTTAAGTGTCCCTATAAATAATATATAAAAACTCAAGATTGGAGGAGTTATTCTGTAATATTCACCCTTAAACTGCGTCTCATATTTTATAGGTTTAATAAATATGCGTTCATCATCAATACCCTTTAATACCGCAGCATTAATACTATTTGTAGAAATTACTCGAATAATCTTTGATTGGTACTGCATCAACCGAGAATAATATTCGGGAGTAATTTCAGGATAATCCGCCTCATTAATTTTTGTTCTATAATAATCTGCAGCTGCCACATTTGCAGTAAAAGCATTGTAAATGTATATCTGAACTGAAGGATTCATATCACTACTAACTTCTCTAAAAATCATATTTAAAAGAGGATGAATTGCAATCTCATTACCATATTGAATATCTGAGAGTATTTGCTGGGCACTCAGTCCACCAAATATTGGATTTTCGAATGCTTTTTTGTATATATCAATTCTATTTTTAAACGGAGTATCAAGTAAATTATTTCGTCTTAAAACTTCCCTGAGGAATTTAGTTGCAAGATATATTGTATTCTGAATAATACTATCATATACATGCTCAGGATTAACTTGAATTAACGAAAATGTCAAATATTTATCAATTGGAATTGAAATATTAAACTGTATAATATTGTTCGAAAGCTCCAAACTCTGTATATCATATCTTGGTTCGGATTTTCTTTCATAAGATTGATCTGTAAATTTTAAAATAGCAAGTTCATTACCAAAATTTTTTAAAGATTCCATATATCCTAATGTAAGTGAATCTTCCGAATCTATTGGATAACTATATACATATATTCCCTCTTTGGTGCTGATCAATAATTTTGGAATCCTCTTTTTAATATTAAATCTAATATCTATTTCCTCGTCTTGTCTAAAATTTATTTCTGTTAATAATTTATTAATTCTCTCTTCAGCATCTAATAAATCTCCTAAATCTGATGAATTTACTAAAAAATTAAGTCTATATTTGAGACCTGTACGCCTTGTAATCCACATATCCTTCCCGAGCCTTAACCAGTCCTGATCCACAAAACAGACCCGATATACAGCCCTCATTAATGCATGACTTGGTTTCTTTGTCTTATCAAAAAATGTAGGAACATAACTAAAAACACTATTAAACTCATCATCTACCTCTGGTGAAGTACCACCCTTTAATTGGTTACAATACACCGAAATTGAATTTCTTAAACTTCTTAAATGCCTCCTACATGCTTTTGTTAATTCACTCTTTTTCATTGTTTATTGGACCTTCTTTTTCTAAGTTTATTTTTCATTCTTATCTAAACAACTGCCAAATCTTAAATTAAATTATGATATATACATCATATTCAATCTAATCTGAATTACTCCTTTCAAATTACTCTAAGAATCTCTATTTTCAAGATATTACAAATATTTCCACCGATTTTTTATCTAATTGTAATACTTTATTCCATTTTCTAAATTTTAACTAAACCTAAACACTCTTTTTTATTGGATTTAACTATTATATGAAATCTCTATTTAATAAATAATATACTCATTCATTCAAATATTGTATTGTAGATTCTTTATTAATTAGTCTTATCGTTCTTTATAATTATCTCTATATTTACTAAAATTTAATCCTCTTCTTTTTATTATTAACTAAATCTAATCTACTTAATTTAATTTTTGAGCTCGATTATTTATTATAACATTAAATATCATTTAAAACATATTATATCCCTATGTATTGCCTATCTAAATCCAGTAAAATTAGTATTATAAGTAAAATTCTAAATAAATCATTAATTCATTTCCAATTTAAATTTAGCTCAATTATAATGAATTAAATTTAAAAAAGACCACGCTATTTTGACCTCAAATTTAAACTTTTAATATCCATATTATTTATAAATCTTATATGTAATTGTCTCATTCTTCTTATAAACAATTATTTCAAGCTGTATAAAATTTAATTAACAGCAAAAACCTTTACATATTATTGGCGATAAAAATGAATCTCGGTCTTGAAAATAAAAATGTTTTAATTACCGCTTCCAGTAAGGGCATTGGAAAAGCAATTGCTAAAGTATTTACAGAGGAAGGCTCAAATGTAGCTATATGTTCCAGAAATATTGACGTATTAAGAAAAACTAAAGAAGAATTACAATCATATACAGATAAACAAATACTAATGGTACAATGCGATCTCACTAATAGTAAAGATATTGATAAATTGATCGAAATAGTACTCAGTAACTTTTCCAAAATTGATATTCTAATAAATAACTCTGGAGGCCCTCCTGGCGGCAATTTTGACGATTTTACAATCGAAGACTGGGAATATGCTTATAAATTAAATCTACGCTCAGTTATTTATGTTTGTAAAAAGGTAATACCAGCAATGAAAAAACAAAAATGGGGAAGAATTATTAATTTAACTTCCATCTCAGTAAAACAACCACTAAAAAACTTGATTCTATCAAATGTGATGCGGTCGGGTGTAGTAGCTTTAACTAAAAGTCTCGCAAATGAATTAGCCCCCTATAATATTCTTGTAAATTCTGTCTGCCCCGGCTATACTTTAACTGATAGAGTTAAGTCTCTCGCTGAACATATCGCACTCAATGAAAACACTCAATCCATTAATGTAATAAAAAGATGGGCAGAAAATATCCCGCTTGGAAGACTCGCTACACCAGATGAAATAGCTAACCTAGTAGTATTCCTGGCTTCAGAAAAAGCTAGCTATATCACAGGAACTACAATACAAGTGGATGGCGGATTTGTTAAATCAATTTTTTGAATGTTTGTAATATTAAGAATTTTTTTATATATTATTTCCAGGAACACACAAAAAACACCTTATTTTTGTAAAAAAAATAAGGGAGATGAAAAGATAAATATAATAAAATCAATAAGAAATAATAATGGGGTTTTGACAGAAATAACGGTAATATCAAGGTGAATTTTAACTAATTATTTCAAGAATTAAAGAGTAAAATGTAATAATATATTGATCTTAGAAAATTTTGAATAATAATTTTTGAATTTTGAATTGGTGGTGAATAATAAAAGATAAATTCAATATTTTATAAATATATAATAATACAAATGTATAAAAATTATTTTAGAAAAAAATTAATCAAAGTGAATTTAGGATGCAATATACTTATGGAGATTTACCTGATGAACTACCTACCAAGAGATTTTTTCCGCTGGGTTTTCATTTATGGAGGATTTATAAGCGATTAGGATGGGATTATCTTGCTTCAAAGATAGATCATGCGTTAACGGTTATTAATTATAATCTGGTAAAGAATAGGTTAACGGAGGCGATAATAACAGCAAAAGATATAATAGCGGGAAAGATCGAGCATCCAGAGCTTATTGTCAATGATACATTATTTCCACCTGGAGCGTTAATAAGATCGGACTTAGGACAAGGGGGAATGAAATTATATTATGGTGAGAGTTGCAGCTGTTCGTATATGCTTGTAATGGATACAGACCAAGAGATAAAATATATATTAACGGCACATTTAGAGGATGGCATTCCGGTGGATTGGTGGCTGGTAGAGAAAGATGATGAATTATTGGAGAGGAGGCATCTTAGATATGGGTATAAACTAAAAGACATACCAAAACACGCCAAGAATTTTCAACAAGCAGGTTTTATGTTGATGGATATATTAAAAGATATAAGGAATGAACGTACTCCGCAATTTGCAGACAGTACATTTAATTTAGCATTAGCATGGGGAACTGGTGCATGGAATTTAGGCTTCGAAATATCATCATATGAAGCGATGGGAGCAGTTCACGATGGAATATCATCAAAAGTATTGCATGGTATGCCTGATAATTGGTATTCCTATGTGCCATGGCCCCCAATTATTCAATCAATGATCTACGCAGGTAGGGTCAAATTTATCACAATGAGTGTTGGCCTATTTACCGAGCATAAGCTATATTTGCAGTATATAGATGATGAGTGGTTGAGAATGACTATTGACCATTTTCCGGAAGTATATGAGATTGGATTAGTGGAACAGTGGACGAAGTTAGGAATTCCCTTGCCGTATCAGACATTAGAATGTAAATTGCCAGATTATAAAAATAAAAAAACGTATTTAGATCAGAAGTTTGATTGGGTATATCCGAAAGGTCAGAGAATTGTACTTGATTCACTTGGTATTTCAATAGAGGAGGCATTTAAAGGATACTATATAGATGTAACTCATGAATTTAGACCAGAGAAAAACAAACCACTTAATTTAAAAGATAGAATTATTTCAATAGGAAGCGGAAGGAAAGCGAAAATTGTAAAAAATGTCTAATAAGATATAGAAACAGTAGCACAAATCATTTTAATTTAGAATTTGAAAATCGATTGAATGAAAAGTAAAAGCAATAAAAAGTTTTAAATTCAATTTTAAACAAAATTTAGAGGATAGAGATGAAAGTATTTTTAGCGGCTTCTTTTAGGATCGAGGAAGATCAGAAATTTTTAGAAAGAATACGAAGATTATTGGAGAAGGAGGGAAATGCAGTTTGGTGTGCGAAAGATCATATTGGGGATTATTATGGTACTGAGGATCGGGAGAGATTAAAAGAGATAATTGAAATAGAAAAAGATGAGATATTAAAATCTGATTTAGTTGTAGTATTGCTCAACAAATTGGTTCCAGGACCAATAATGCAATTATTTTATGCAGCAGAATTTGAAATTCCCACGATATTGTATTTAAAAAATGAAAATGACGGTATACGTTTATCACCATGGCTTAGATATCATTGCAAAGTTGTAAGAACGGATCGCACTTTTTTGATAGCATTATCACAAGTCAAGAAAAAGGTTGAAAAGGAATTTTTGTAAAGGATAACATATTAAAAAGTAAAAATTAAATGGAAAATTGAAGTTATATAAGAAAAAATATCGAAATTATATGAAAGAATTATTGAAATTAAACAAAAATTTTAAAATAAAACAACACCACATCATTAAATTAAATGTATGACGTGATAATTTCTGGAGCTGGACTTGCTGGTTCTACGGCTGGAGAGATACTAAGTAAAGTGGGATATAAAGTAATAATTTTTGATAAGAATAAGTTTCCGTGGAGGAAGCCATGTGGCGGTGGAATTCCGTATAAATGCGTTAGTGAATTTAAGATTTCAAGAGATTTTGCCGAGTCTTTTATATATGGTGTGAAGATAGTATCATCAAGCGGAAAGGAGTTAAAGATACGTTATGGAGATTATACGAATAATTCAAATCATTTTGATTATGTAGTTGATAGGAAGGTTTTTGATCAATATTATAGAGATAGGGCAGTTGATTCTGGTGTTGAGCTACATCAAAAAACAGCAGTATTGGGAGTTATTAGAAAGGATGATATGATATGTGGAGTGAAAATAAGGAATGAGAATGGAGAATTGGAGGAAGTAAAAAGTAGAGCGGTAATATCAGCCGATGGAGTCGGTTCTAGGACTGTGGTGGATGCGGGATTACGGAAAAAGTGGAAAAAAAATGAGTATGTGATTTTGGCTACTGCAATAATTTCTGGTTATACTGGAGATTCTGATTTTAATTATTTAATATTTTCAAACGAGATTGCACCAAATTGTTATGCTTGGATATTTCCAATGGGTGATAGAAGGGCAAATATTGGTGTTGGAATTGATATGAGTATTAAAGGAAATCCTATGGATTATTTAAAAAAATTTTTAAAACATAGAATTGTTAAAGAGAATTTTGATGAGCCAAAAATATATTGGAAAGCAAATTATCCAATACCAATTGATGGAATAAAGGGAAAAACTTATGGAAATGGGATATTAGCGGTAGGGGATGCTGCAGGGTTTGTTTCACCATTGATTGGAGAGGGAATACATTACGCATTTATAACTGGAAAATTGGCAGCTGAAACACTAGTAAAAGCCTTAGAGAACGAGAATTTGACTGGAGAATTTCTTAAAAGATATAGAGAGGCATGGATTAACCGTGGTATAAAGAAAAACTTTAGGAATCAAGCTATGATAAGGGATATATTTTTAGCTGACCTTGAGAATTTTACGGAATTATTGATAAATTGGGCATTTGAGGATCCTGAAAATAAGAATTTATTTTCAGAAATGTTTATAAATGGGCTTGAAATTTCTGATGAATTGATTAAGAAAGTTTCAACAAATATTATGGATTTTATTAAAGTAAGAAAAAAATAAGGATAAAGGTAAAAGTAAAGGTAGAAGTAAATAAAGCTATTGAACTGGAAAGTAAAATAAAGAAATAATGAAAAAATAAAGAAAAAGAAGATTAAAAAACAAGATAAATAAAACTAAGGGAAAAGTTGACCTACGGTGAACGAGTATTTAGAATTTGCTATAAAAATTGCGAAAAAATCCGGAAAAAAAGTGATGGAATATTATAATTCAAGTAAAAATCTGAATTATGAGTATAAAGATGATAATAGTATTGTTTCTTTAGCTGATATTGAGAGTGAGAGGCTTATTAACGATTCTATTAAAAAACATTATCCGAATCACTCGATAATTGGAGAAGAAACTGGAGCATCAATTCAAGAGAGTGATTATACATGGTGTGTTGACCCGCTGGACGGAAGTACTAATTTTTCGATCCATTATCCATTTTTCAGCATTTCAATTGCGTTGTTGTATAAAAATAGACCAATAGTAGGAGTAGTATATTTTCCACCACAAGATGAGCTTTACTATGCCAGTGAAAATGGTGGAGCGTTCTTAAATGACAAAAAAATAAATGTTTCTAAAGAGGATGCATTAAGTCGTGCAATCATAGCATTTTCAAATAGTAGAGAGGAGAGCGATTTACGTTTAATAAGTCAATTATTTTTAGAATTTCGTTTATTAAAACAAAAGTTGCGTCATTTTGGTAGTGCAGCTTTAGAGTTATGCTATGTAGCGGCAGGACGAATAGAAGCTTTTATAGGTTTAGGCGTGAATATTTGGGATGTAGCAGCAGGAATATTGTTAATAAAAGAGGCTGGTGGAAAAATTACCGATTTTAAAGGTGATAAATTCATATTAGATAGAAAAAATAAAACATTGCTTGCTTCAAATAATAGAATACATAATAATTTATTGAATTTTATTAATAATACGTTAGAAAAATATAATTACAAGAATTTTTGAAACTAATATCCAAGAAAAATTTTAAAAATATATTATTTTGGTTCTTATTATTCAATTTTAGATCAATATTGATCATCTTTTAGTCTATTGGACGAAAAAGGCATTTTAAATCAAAAACTTTAATTCAAAAAACCGCAAATGTAAAAGTCATTATTAAAAATACCTTCAATTTAATAGAAAATAAAGATTTAAAAAGAAATTTGAAAAATCACAAATAAAATTATTTAAAAATATATTCAATAAACCAGATTAGTTGATTTAGAATATTTTTTGCTATATTTTCAAAATTTGGGGGGCTTTCGGGGTCATAAGATAAAGCTTCTTTTGTATCAATAATAGCATTAAGATTTTTACGATTATAATCATTAATTATTCCTTTTTTCTCCAGTTCATTTATCATGTGATCCATTTCGAGGTTAGTAAAATCAGCATCTTTATCGATATTTTTCTTATAGAGATATCGGATAGTAGTATTTAAGAGTTCTAGGCAATTTAGGATTACTTGTTTGTAATATTTTTTATTCAAAAGATTGCTTGCGTCCAGTAATTCTTGTCTGATGAATTCTGGTGTATTAACACCGAGTCTAAAGATCGGTTCTTGGCTTGGATATGATTCTTGAAAATATTCTTCTAATGTTCCTGCGATCTGGTCGAAAATCAGGCGTTGTGTTTTCATGGTCCAATTCATGAGTTTTTTGCTTTCAAGCAGAATGAAGTTAACTTTTCCATAAGATTCAGTTATTATTTCCCCATCTTCTTTAATAATACGTACTAGATCTTGGTCTATTGGAAAAATTGCAGAGCTAAAAACTGGTGCAATAATAATAGTTCCATCTTTCACTTTTTCTGCTACTTCACTGAGAAAAGAATTAGAAATAGCGCCACAAAAGATTATTCTATCAGCATCAAGATGGTTAAAAATTTCATCAGCGGGGTCTCCTAATATTACTTTAATTCTGGAGCTGTTATTTTTTGATAGATTTTCTTTTGTGATTTTAGCAATCACATCATGATCCTCAATAATAGTGATAGAGCCCTTATAGGATATTTCAGCCATTAATTGAGCAAAATAGCCGCTCATGCTTGATACTTGTAAAACATTACTATTCACATCTAAATTTATTAGATGAAGAAATATTGCATTCATATGTGGTGCAGCGCATGGTCGCTGAGGATAAAAACAGAATGGTATTGGCATATCTTGATATAGATAATCCCAGACTTCTTCTGGAAAGAAATTTTTCATTGATACTTTTTCAAATGCCTCCGTTATTATTGGGTCATAAAGGATATTTTTTCTATATAAATCGTCAATTAATTTTTTCCGAGCTTCTTCTTCGTCAATCATTGAGAAAATCTTCATCCCTTTTTTATTAGAATAAATATTAATTCAATTTTTTTAATAAATATTTTCTAATCGCTATTTATTAATCTTTTTTGAAGTGAAATTTGATAATAAGGATATATAAATTATAAATTTACCATTTCTTTTTAATTTTAGGTTAATAATTAAAAAATCTTTTATATGTATAAATTAAACATTTATCAATGACTTTAAAATTTAATTAAAGGTAGATAAAAAACAAGAATTTTTAATTTAAAGAATTTTCAAGCAATCTCTGAATAATTGGAGGTTAATTAATCTTGATAATTACCGAGCAAAAACCACTTGAAGAGATTGAAAAAAATTTAGAATCGTTTAACAACTTAGTAATAATCGGTTGCGCTGAATGTGCAGCAATATGTCAGACTGGTGGTTCTGAACAGGTCAAAGAGATGGCAGAATACCTAAAAGAAAAGGGCAAGAATATTCTTGCAACCTTGATGATCGATTCTCCATGCGATGAGCGTATTACAAAACGAGATATTAAATTGATTGAAGATGAAATAAAAAAGGCAGATGCATTATTAATCATGACCTGCGGTTTAGGGTGTCAATCAATAGGAAAAGTAACTGGCAAAAAGTTTGTACCAGCCCTTAATACCTTATTCTATGGTCGAGTTGAAAGACTCGGTCGTTATTACGAAGACTGTTGTGGATGTGAGAGCTGCGTTTTATTTGAGAATGATGGAAAATGCCCAGTAGTATTACGTAAAGTCTGTCAAGATTGTGGTAGAGTATTGAGATATGATTCGAAATATTGTGATCAATGTAAATCTGAGAATCTTGTACAAGGCGAGGCACGTGTTTTAATCGTTAATAAGTAATGGAGAGGATTATATAATGCCTATTGAAGATCTATTAATTGATGAGCCAGGAAGAGTCGTGCTACTAGAAGGAAATCACGCTATGGCACGGGCGGTTCTGGAAGCAGGCGTTGGATACTCCTCTACATATCCTGGTACACCTGCATCTGAGATTGGGGATGTTCTCGCAAGAGTAGGGCCCAAAATACCAAATTTTTACAGTGAATATTCGACAAATGAAGCAGTAGCTTTGGAAGGTGCAGCAGGGGCCAGTTGGACAGGAGTCAGAGCTTTATGTACAATGAAACACGTTGGACTGAATGTTGCAGCTGATCCATTACATACTATTGCTCAGACGGGTGTAAAAGGTGGACTTGTTTTAATAATGGCTTCAGATGCCGGCGCATATAGTAGCCAATCCGAACAAGATAATCGCTGGTTTTCATATCATACATTTATGCCTTGGATTGAACCATCAACCTTACAAGAAGCAAAAGATTTTATAGTCAGTGCTTTTGATTTAAGTGAGAAATATGACGTGCCTGTAATAGTTTGCCCATCTACCCGTATTTGTCATGGAATGGGAAAAATTGTGTTGAAACCACTTAGGAAGATTCCCGAGAAAGGTAAATTTATCCCGGATATGACTAAGTATGCAAATGCAACATTTTTCTCTGTCGAGCATAAAAAGAATTTACTCAAAAAAATTAAAAAACTAAACAGAAATATTGCAAAAGGGAAATTACAAAAAGAAGTAGGAGTAGATTATAATATAATTTTAGAAGGAGACTCCAAAACTGGTATCATTACAACTGGTGTATCTTATGGCTACACTCTGGAGGCACTAGAACAATTAAAAATATTTGATATTCCGATATTTAGACCTGGGTTATTATACCCTCTAAACGATGATGTTGTTATCAAATTTATTGAAGACTTTAATTTGGAAAAAATTATCGTTATTGAAGAATTGATGCCCTTTGTGGAAAATAGACTAAAGGAAATATTCTTTGATGCAGGTATTAAAATCGAGCTCCATGGTAAGGACACCTTTCCAGATTATCATGAATTTAATATAGATATCGTGAGAGATAACCTAGCAAAACTGTTAGATGTTGAGACGCCCGCAAGGGTTAAAGAGATCCAGAAAATTGCAAAAAAGGCAGCAACAAAGGCACCCCGAAGAGATCCAAGCTGGTGTCCGGGATGTCCACATAGAGCAACATTCTATACATTGAAAAAAGTTACTAGAGATCAAGGCGTATACGGTTGTGATATAGGATGTTATGCTATGGCTATTAAACCACCAATGAATATGGGTCACTGGATTATATGTATGTCAGCAGGACTTGGTATTG
>CAZYEE010000055.1:0-8265 GCA_964646355.1 uncultured archaeon
TGGTTATATAATAACAATAGACTTCTTAGAAAACAAAAAGTTGAGCACAATTATCCACATTGCTGGAGATGTAAAACGCCTCTTGTATATTATGCAAATCCAAGCTGGTATATTGAAATGACAAAACTTAAAGATACATTAATAGAAAATAATAATGGTGTTAATTGGTTCCCAGACTATGTAGGGGAAAAAAGATTTGGAAATTGGTTGGAAAACTTAAATGATTGGGCAATTTCAAGAACGAGATATTGGGGTACTCCATTACCCATTTGGGTATGTACAAATGAAGAGTGCAATTATAAAGAATGTATAGGATCCGTTGCAGAATTAAAAGAAAAGCAGATAAACAAAGATTATGAAATTCAAGATTTACATCGACCATATGTTGATAAAATAATTTTAAAGTGTCCTAAATGCAGTTCGGATATGCATAGAGTGCCACAAGTAATTGATTGCTGGTATGATTCAGGAGCTGCCACATTTGCGCAGTTTCATTATCCTTTTGAAAACCAGGAGTTATTTAAAAAATCCTTTCCTTATGATTTTATTTCCGAAGCTTTAGACCAGACAAGAGGTTGGTTTTATACTTTACACGCTATTTCAACTATATTGTTTAAGACTAATGCATATAAGAACGTTATTTGTGCAGGTCTCATTACAGACGAATACGGTGAAAAAATGAGCAAAAGCAAGGGAAATGTTATTGATCCTTGGACTGTTTTCAATACTTACGGTGCAGATGCATTCAGATGGTACTATTATTCTAGTGGAGAATTATATAAGAATAAAGCTCTATCTCTTAAAATGATTAAAACTAAATTTAATCAATTTATTGTAACATTATGGAATAGTTATCGTTATTTAATGCTTAATCTCACTAACAAAGACCTAGAAAACATGGAAAAATTTGATATTAAAAATTTTAAAGTCAAATCTTTAATCGATAAATGGATAATCTCTCGAATTAATACAACTATTAAAGAGGTTATACAGCACCTAGAGAATTACCATATTTATCCGGCAGCGACTACAATTGAAAAATTTGTTATAAATGATTTTTCCAACTGGTACATAAGAATAATTCGTAAACGGATTGATGGTAAAGATAGAGATTTAATTCTTACTATATTAATATATATATTAGAAATTCTGACGAGGTTAGTAGCACCATTTATTCCATTTTTGTCCGAAAGAATCTATCTTGATTCTGATAAGTTATTCAGGCATTATGAGGTTAAAAGTATACATTTGTGTCCATATCCTAAATATGATGAATCAAGTATAAACTCAGAACTTGAGAAAAATATGCAGACCGTGCAAAATATTGTCCAAGAATTAAGGGGACTCCGAAATAAACATGGCATCCGAATTCGGCAGCCTTTAAGTAGAGCTGATATATATACAGTTCCGAAGCTTGCTTCGATACTTAAGAATTATGTCGAAATAATAGGCAATGAAGTAAATATCAAGAAAATTAATATTCTGGACTCTTTTGACGAAAAAAATCTTCAAAATATAATATCTTTAAAATATGAGCTTGATCCTGAATTAGAAAACGTTGATATTACTGAATTAAAAAAGTACCTTGATAAAAGAAATTTATTTGATATATTCAAATATTTTGCATTAGAAAATAAGCCATTACCGATACCAGAAGTTGAGAAAAATTTTAGCTTGAGATTAAAGGATATAAAATTCTTTGTTGAACCTAAAAATGTTGATAAATATGCCGCTGACATCTCACATAACTATATTATCATATTGGACTGTGAATTAACTGAAGATCTACTAATTGAAGGATTTAAACGTGAATTAATTAGACGGATACAACAGATGAGAAAAGATAAAGGCTTGAAACCAAAAAAAGAAAAGATTACAATCTATTATGAAGCAGATCCTCCAGAAAAATTTGATAAATACTTAAACATCATGAAAGATGATATATTACAACAGACTTCCGGTATTAAATTTGTTAAAAATATTCCAAAAAATAAGCAGAATCAATCAAAGGTTTGGAAAATCCAAGATTTCAGCATTAAATTATACATAGAACTGATCGCTTAGTTTTTATCACTCTTATTTTATATTTCTTAAATTTGTTAGTCATTTTTCCAATAATGATTCATCAAATTTATAAGTTGGTCTATTTTTTGTTTTTGATGTATAAAGTGCACCATTAGGGCATAAATTAATACATCCACAACAACCTGTACACTTCTTAGATATTTTAGGATATGGATCCAGTTTTATAGCATCAGCGGGACAGATTTTTTCGCAGTCGCCACATTTATTACAAAGTTCGGTATTGACATAGATTTTTCCGAGATATATTCGTAAATTTGTATCTGAAGAAAATCGTCCAAGAATTCCATTTAAAATAGAATAATAAAAAGTTGGTAATTTTCTTTCAATTTTTGCTTTTTCATAGATAGAAACGAGATTAAGCCCAAAATTAACCATTTTATTAACTTCGCTCTTTTTTATAACATCTTTTTGCCCTTTTTTTCTCCAGACAGTATAAGAGCTTGGAAAATAAAATACCTTGCCTTTAAATACCTTAATACCCTTTCTTTTTAAATAAGATGCCATTCTATACAACGTATTTCCTTTATTTGAATTGCATGTACAAAAAATAAATGCATATTTATCCATTTTTGGTAGATTTTGTATAAAATTTTTGACTGGAGTCATTTCTCGAAAGGCAAAAACCGGTGTCCCAAAACCTAATAAATCATATTTTTCATAATCGTTAAATTCTAAATGATGAATATAAAACAGATCACATTCATTACCAGATTCATTTATTCCTTTTTTTATCATTTTTGCTGCAAATTCAGTATTTCCCGTAACAGAATGATAAAAAATTGCAATCTTCATATTAAATCACCAATTTATTTCTTATTCGATCATCTTAAAATAACATATCGTTATTAAAAATTCTATTAAGGATTATTCATATGAATATAGTTGAAAAAATTTTTGAGCAATTATTTATGTTTTGCGATATATTATGATATAGATTTGTTGATTAAATGTTAATTCTTTAATTAAAGGTCACAACATCAAAATAAACTGGAGAGTCAATATATGCCTAAAAGTTATATAGAATTTAGAAATGTATCTAAAAATTACAGAGAAATAAAGGCATTAAATAATGTGAATTTCAAAATATTTAAGGGAGATATTTTTGGTTATATAGGTCCAAACGGTGCAGGTAAAACTACTACGATTAAAATATTAGTGGGGCTGATTCAAAACTTTAAGGGAGAAATTTTTATTGATGGTAAAAACGTTTCGGAAGTTAGATCTGAACTTTATAAGATATTGGGTTATTTACCGCAGAATTCCGGTTTTCAAAATTGGAGAACTGTCGAACAAACATTAAAAACTCTTGGTAAGTTATCAGGATTGTCATCAGCCCAATTAAAAGATAGAATAGATTCGGTGCTTGAATTAGTTAATCTAAAAGATGTTAGAAATAGAAAAATAGCACATCTTTCTGGCGGAATGATTCAGAAGTTATTATTAGCCCAATCAATATTGCATGAACCTGAATTGCTTGTTTTAGATGAACCCATGTCTGGACTTGATCCAACAAGCAGATTTCAATTCAAAAAGATTATTAAAGATCTCTCAAACAACGGTATGACCATATTTTTCTCATCACATATATTAAGCGATGTGCAAGATATTGCAACAAGAATAGGCATCATAAATAAAGGTAAAATTATGAGAGTTGGAACTCCAGATGAATTACAGAGCCATTTTCAAGTAGGAAACGATATTGAGATTATATTCGCTGAGGATCAGATTAACCTCCAGCCTATAAAGGAGATGGAAGGAATAAAAGAAATTGATAAAGTTTCACCTAAAAAGATTATCATAAGATTGTATCCAGATATTGATATTGATAAATGTATAAAGGATCTGCTCGATATAATTATTAAAAATAATCTTAAAATTAGAAACTTTAATGTAATGAAACCAAGCTTGGAGGAAGTCTATTTAAAATATGTAGGAAGTGAATGATAATGAGTTTGTTGTTATTATTTATTGATGAAATAAAGGGTTTTTATAAATCCAAGGTCATGGTCGTTTTATGGATAGGTGTACCTTTATTATCGATTTTATTTCATTATTTACAGCCAGATACGGAGGGTATTCCATTAGCATCATTAGTTGCGCTTCTAGTTTCAAGTATTGGGGGGATTTTGGGGTCTGTTATGCTCAGTACGAGTATTGTTAATGAGAAAAAAAGGGGGGTATATGATCTTTTCTTGATCAGGCCAGTTAAAAGATGGAATATTATACTGGCAAAATTTTTCGCCGTATATATTTGTCTTATAATAGCTGTCTTTATCTCCTTAATTGCTGGATTTCTGGTCGATTACTTTACTATTGATATTCCTCTAGAAACTATTATGAAGGACACCCTTGAATCGGTCGCCATTAGCTTCAATGCGATGGCAATTTCTTGTTCAATTGGGGTTTTAATAGGTATTCTTACAAATTCAGTAGCACTTGCCGCAATTTTGGCTATTTATGTCGGAAACCAACTCTCATCTATCTCAGTATTACCTTCGATCTTTATAAAGGACCTAAATCCAGTAATATTTGCCAGTGTTGTAGGGATTTCAATAACAATTACGGTCCTTACAATAAATATCCTGATTTTCAACAAAAAACAGTTTTAGACCTTAAAAAAATGGTTCAAATTATAATATTGCCTTAATCATTAACGAGAACGTTTCTAAAAAAACTAATTCAGAAGATAATTTTATGACTATTAAAATTACTATCATTATTGGTTTAATATTTAATCTAATATTGAAAAATCATAATTATTGATATGAATTTTGATCTATAATGTATTTTATAATTTTAACTTGCCCGTAATCAAATTTTTCTTTATATTTTCATCATATGGTATGTATTTTTTTCTAACCCTATCCCAGAATAATAATTTATCCTTAACTATACTCAGATCATATGCCTCCTTTTTTAGATCAGTTTTAATCACTTTATATGAACCTGTTAAATCTATTTTATCGCTAATACGTAGAAATACTGGAATTGAATATGGAGGAAGTACCTCCGAAACAAACCTCGAAAAATCATCCAGGTTAAATTTAATTGATGGATTCAATTTGATTGTTGCCATACCCGCCTTTCCTTCAGTATTAGGGACTTTTACTCCATAAACTGCGGACACTTGAATGGCTGGATATGAATTTAATATTGTCTCAACTTCCAATGTCGACACATTTTCACCCTTCCATCGGAAAGTGTCTCCTGTTCTATCATAAAAAGATAGCCAGCCGTTCTCGTGAAGTTGAAGCATATCTCCAGTATTAAAATACATGTCTCTATTTCGAAATACATTGTATAACATTTTTTGTTTTGTTTTCTGCTCGTCTTTATAAGCTCCGAAAAAGTCGTTTTTTTGAATTCTGATCAATACCATTCCTACATCTCCTGCATTTTTGCATTTTATCAAAAATCCTTTTTCATTTTTAAAGAATTCGCCCGTCTCTGGATCTACTTTTGCCAGTTCAATTCCTGGTATATTATAACGCCCCACCATTCCCGGAACTTCGTCTATATTTATGAAACATCGATGACCCTCCGTCAGTCCATAATATTCGATGATATGTTCCACATTGAATCGGGATTTGAATTTCTCCCAGATATCTTTTCTTAGTCCAAGTCCGACCATATATTTTATTGAAGCTTCTTTTTCCACTTCAGAATAAGGCTGATTAAGTAAATAACGAGGGATTTCACCCACATAACTTGTATATGTTACTTTATACTTTTTAACATCCTCCCAAAAATCGGATACAGAAAATCGATCTTTTAATAAGACAGCAGCACCTGATTTTGTTGCTGCAGTCCAGTTAATACCTATAGCAATGTTATGATACAAAGGAGTTGTGATATAAATCACATCCTTCGGAGTTAACTGGGCTAATGCGGTTCCTAAAAAAATTCCTTGAGAAATAATTTTCTTATGCTTCATTTTTATGGCTTTAGGGAGCCCAGTAGTCCCTGAAGTAAAGATATAATATATCACATCATTAATCTCCGAATTATAGGTGGTTTTAGGATCAGTTTTAGGCATAGATTTAAGTTCTAAAGTTAAATCTATGAAATCATGTGGAATATCATTAAAATTCCTGACTACGAAAATTTGATCACTTTTATAGGATAGTTTTTCGACAATTTCATTGAATGCAGAAATATTGGGCCCATCAATTACTATATATTTCGGATGTATAACATTGAAGGAATGAATTAATGCATGTCTTCTTTGATGGTAATTAATTAACCCATTTATCCCTTGGATTTTATTTATCCCGGATACCAGAAAAAGATATTCCGGCGAGTTTTTTAACATTAAGGCAATTGATTCACCCGGCTCTAATTCATTCTTTAGAAAATAATGTGCTATTTTATTACATTCTTCATTTAACTCTTTCCAGCTCCATTTACTATCTTGATAATATAATGCAGGATTTTTCGGAATCTTCTTGCTTAATTCCTCGATAAAAATTCCGATACTTTTATGACTGTCCTTTGTTATATCCTTAGATTGCTCTAAAACTCTGCTATAAAATGCCACTTCCTTTTCCGTTTGTTTAAACATATCTAATCCCAATATATAATAAATAAATTAAGTGAAAAAATTTACGTTTCAATATATAAATATTGAGCACACAAATATTATGCTCATGAAATATTGATATTTTTATTAATTACTGGTATTTTTATTAATTACTGGTATTTTTATTAATTACTGGTATTTTTATTGATTATTGATATTTTTTGGTTTAAAGATATAAATTATTTGATTTTTATATTTGTAAACTTATTTTCTCTTCCATTGCTAAATATTCTTTAATTTTTATTGCGATTTTATAGGATAAAAGAGGAGGTACCGCTTCTCCTACTTGATCAAACTGCGATTCGATTCCTCCTATAAAGGTATAATCATCCGGAAAGGTCATTAATCTGGCATGCTCCCTAACAGTTAGAGCCCTATCCTCGAAAGGATGGATAAATCTGCTATTGCCCATAACGGTAGGGGCCAGTTCGTATGGCTTGAGTCGTACCCAGTTTCGTATTGGGTGTTTTTTGCCTCTAGCGCTTCTGAAGTAGACAAGAGCCCCACCTTGCTTAAGTTTAGCAAGTTTATTCATATAGCTTTTCATTATAGTAATCTCATTATGATTTGGAAGGGGCTCATATATAGAATTTTCAGGTAATACATTTATCACGTATTGGTCAGGAGTTATTTTTTCTCTTTTTAATTTTAACTCAACATTTGAAATGAATACACGACTTCTTTTACTAGGACATCCATAATGCTCCGCATTTAAAATATTAAAATATATTTTTTTAATACCTACATACTCAAATTCTCTTATAAGAGCATCTTTAAGATCCCCTTCAATTAATCCTTTAACATTTTCAATTACAAATGCTTTTGGATTTAAATCTCCTATTAAACGTATTGCATCTAATACTAACCTGCCAATAGGATCATCATATAATCTCTGTAACGGTTTTTTGCGTCTTTTATAATTTGCTGCAGTATAAGGCTCGCATGGAGGTGATGCAATTATTACATCCGGTAAATTTGAAATCCCAACAAGATTTATTATATCCAAAGAATGTAAAGTAGATATATCTGCATTGATAACAAATTCACAAGAAATATTCCTTGAATAAGTATTTAGCACCTGCTCATTTTGATCAATAGCACATAATATTTGAAACCCAGCCTTCTGAAACCCTAACGCAAATCCGCCGGCTCCACAAAATAAGTCTATGACCTTATACATCTATTTCCACTGTTAATCCTAAGTATAATTTTTATTATTATTAATTATTACTGAAAAATTAGAAATATAGACGCCGAGAGAGGGATTTGAACCCTCGAGCACAAAGTGCACGGACTTAGCAGGCCCGCTCCATACCAGGCTTGGATATCTCGGCATTTTTTTCATTAAAATTGCAGATTTACCTCATTTTTCTCAACCATTCTTTTTAAACGGAAACATTTATAATTCTTTTACTTTGTTATATTTTTAAGTCCAATCTATAAAAATTTTTTTAACCGAAAATATTACCAGAGACTGACTATAATTTGAAAGTTATAAAACTGTACATCTAAAATTTAAGCTCATTAATTATATCATTTACCATAATATTATCTTATTATATTTACCATAATATTATCTTATTATATTTGATATCGATTAA
>CAZYEE010000055.1:8365-16752 GCA_964646355.1 uncultured archaeon
TCTGAAAAATTCTAAAAACTCCATAAAATTTCGCATATTTACGCAATATTTATAAATGATCTGATGAATAAATATTCTTGGTAATGAGCTAGGCGGAGCGTTAGGGACGCTCTGAGGAGCTAATCCGACCGCAACTCTAGATGGCGGGCTAACAGCCCAATTGAGGATGCTGAAGCTTCTCACACAGCCTTTGGGCCGACAATGAAGGCTCGCCCTTATTGCTCCGCGGTGAGAGGGACTCTTCCGTAAGGAAGATGCTTCCACTCTCTTTAATGGACGAACCTGGTCAGGACAGGGATGTAGCAGCCTAAGTCCTAACGCTGGAGGCTTTAAGGATACGGGTCTGAGATAGGCCCTTAGGAACTGGTGAGAAGTGGAACTTTCGAGATTGGGTGCTCATTGCCATTTCATCTCATCTTTTTCTCTACTATTTTTCATCTTCCTCATTTCTTAGATCTTCTTTCTGTGCTTTTAACCTTTTTTCCAATTCTCGCATTAATCTTTCCTGTTTCCATTTATGTAATTGATTGACCTCATTTTTCATTTCAATATATTCTGGAGATACGCTGTTCCATTTGTAGAATTTCAATGAACACAACCCAGTTAAGATAAATATAATCGGTAATATACACATCGCTATTTTAATACCTATAACTGCTGAGGTAGGTTGTGTGGGAGCTCCTTGAACATAGCCAAATGCCTTAATTATTGGGAGAAATAACATTGCTGCAACACTTTCAGCTGGTTTTGTTACCAATGCATTTGCTCCAAAAAATGCTCCCTCTCTACGTATTCCGCATTTTAGTTCATCCTCGTCGATCACGTCCATTAACATAGGCATCATTAATAAATTCTTACCAACAAAACCAAACCCAATAACTCCATAAATCACCAGATTTATTATAAAATCAGTGGTCAAAAAGAGTGCTAAAAACCCTCCGACCATTATAAACGAGAATAAAAACATTGTTTTTTTCATACCCCATTCTTTCATGATGAATTTTGCAATAGGAAGTCCAATTAATCCGCATATAAGAATTAATAATAATGGAATGAACGCCATGATGCCGGAAATATGCAGAACATCCTGTACATAAATACTGAGTCCACTCATTAATAATGTATTCACTGTAACGATAAGAAAATTGAATATAACCCAGTAAATAAAATTTTTTCTTTGAAATGAATACTTTATAGATTCCCACAAGCCAACTTTTTCCTCTCCTATCGAAAATTCTAATCTCTCTTTCACACCGAACAGAAATAGTAATAAACAGCCACCCACAACCGCTAACGAAATAAATGTAGCCTGCATAGATTTTTGATTAAGAGAGTAAGGATCTAAATCGCTATTTATTATCAAGAATGGAACTAAATAGGCAATGATACCACCTAAAAACTCGAAAATTGAAGAATAAATTGTTATACTAGCTCGTTCTCCAGGGTCTATTGACAGCTCCGTCTGTAATGCTAAAGAACATAGGCCTACTGTCGTGTAAATTGTGTCATAAATACATATCGCAAATGTAAGCCATAAAAAATTGAGTAGCCATGGCATTCCTAACGGCGCTAAAAATATAAATATAAATGATAAACACATTAACGGTGCAAATATCCTAATTAAAGGTATTCTTCTGCCGTGTTTTGTTCTTAAATTATCTGAAAGATATCCAATAACCGGATCATTTAATGCATTTATTACCGCATAAATACCCCACGCTATTGACCATGAAAATTGATCGATCATTATTACTTTAATCCAATAATTCCAGGTCCACGCTGCAAATAATGAAGTAACTATCGATTGCCCCATTTTCCCAATTGAATAGTTAATCTTTGTCTTAAACGGTATTTTTGTAAATTTAGCAAACTCTCTGTTGTTATTAACTTGAGATGTCATGAATATGTTTATCATATTTTAGATACAAAAAGGTTTACTTCATTTTTGAATTATGTTGAAAAAACCATTGAATATGGAAAAAAGACAATAAACATGGAAAAAAGACAATAAATGTGGAGAATAACCTTTTAAAATTCATATTTATATATTATCCAATCTTTTTAAAGAAATACCAATATTTTCAAACATTCTACAAACTTTACAAACTTTGGTAGTTGATGGTTCACCACATTTCTCGCAATATTTGATGACCTTAGTTTCAGTTATTAATTCTCTGATTTTATCACCCGAATTTAGCAATGCATATTTAATACTGGGCCTCAATTTTTCCATTCTATTAATGAATTCTCTTATATCCCATCTAAAGGCTCGTGGCGCATATGGGCATTCCACTGAATGGAAAGGTATTTTATTGTAATATGCATATAAAACCACCTCTCTTTCAGGTATTGTTCGCATTGGTTTTACTCTTCTTACAAAAATACCCTCGAGCTTCCTTGTAACAGGCCCACTCCTTCCGATTCTGTCAATATCACTCCTTAATATATTCATTAGTACTGTCTGCGCCTCGTCGTCTAAATTATGGGCGGTAGCTAACTTGGTGGCATTAACATATTTCGCTCCATAGTTAAGAGCTCTACGACGAAGAACTCCACAATAAGAACATGGTGCCGCCACATCAAACTTTTTCTTATCCAATATTTCTACTATCTCATCAAGACTATACCCATATAATTCTTTATATGAAAATATTTTTAGAGGTATCCCCAATTCCTCTGTTAATTTTTTTGTAAGTTTTACTCCCTCCTCTCTATAACCCTTTATACCCTCATCTATCATTATTGCTATTAATTTTGATTTTGGAAATCTTTTCTCAAATTTATTAAGAATATACAGTAATGTTAAACTATCCTTTCCCCCCGATACTCCCACCGCAATAACATCATCCTCCCTAAACATATTATATTTGTGGATCGTCCTTCTTATTCGCCTTTCAAAATTTTCTATAAAGTCTTTCCTACATAAATATAATCCTGAATGCTTCTGGTAAAAAACCGCACGCTTCTTCTTGCATATCGAACATAAATTTGTTTTTAATTGCACCATATTACCATATTAACTCTTTAAAATAGGAAATCAAAAATATTATAATTACCCGTCATTACCATCCAATAAATAGATAATCCAATATTTGAACACAACAGAAAAATCGCCACACCACGAATTATCCATAATATTACTTTTTTATATGTCCAGGGGATCTTGACCTTCTCCTCTTGTTTCTTAATTTTTTCTTTTTCACCATGATTGGACTCAGTACCATCTTTTTTATCTTCCTTTTCCCGTTCCTCTTCTTTCGGTGGTACTGGATAGATCTCTCCCGGTTCCGCTATTAAATCTAACACTAAACGATCCCCATCAAACGGCGGACACGGTAGCAAATTCATAAGCGCTACTCCCCATGATACCATCCATATATAAAATAAACTCTGAAATACGGGATTCTCATACGGCGTAAGCTTCCCATACAAATATTTTCCCAACCCTTCAGGTGGATAATAATCATATGTATAAATCCCATACCATCCTATCGTTTCATTCGTTATAATATAAAAACTAAATTCATCTAATAATAATTGAAAATCACTTGATGCATTTATTAACACCTCGCATTTTATCATTGAATCCTTACTAATATAATGACTCAAATTACTAACATCTGAACTGATATTCAAATATTTGCCTGACAAAGTTTGGATACTCGAACTTTTGAATAATAAACATTTATTTGTCAGATCTGTAAAATTTGTTAAGTATATTAAAGCATTGCTTACCGTTGTATTAAATCTACCAGTAATATTTACCATTATTTTTTCTATTTCGCCTTTCATTATACCCCGATATCTACTGATATTCAATAAAAACGTAATATTCAATAATTTCGACTCTGAATTGAATATCATTTGTAAATTATCTACTTCTTTAACATAATTAATATCTAATTTCGATAAATTTTCTCCTGATATTACTCCTACTGATTTCTCTGGCGTATAACGACACCTTGATGCACTCGTAGATTCATATGATGGATTGAACCCTGTCCTCACCAACTCTGTCCTATATATTCCCGTATTTAGGTTATATAATGAAAAATTCGCAACTTGAAGCGGCTTTATTTTACTGATCTCTAAATCAAAATCCTCTCCATTGGTTATAGAAGTCCCATTTACCTTTATAATCACGTCTTTTGGCTGCAACAACCCATATGATGGACCTCCATAAACCGTACTCTGTACTAACACTCCCGCTGGATTACTAGCATACATACTCGTCATGAATATAAACGCAAACAACCCGACCACAAAATTTGCAAATGACCCCGCCGCATATACACTTAACCTACCAAATTTTTTTCTTTTACTCATACTATACTCGTCTATCTCTACAAAAGCAGCAAATAATACTATCAACACCATTAAACCCACTGATTTTAACTTCACCGATTCTAACCTCGCCGCTATCCCATGTGCTATCTCATGACTCACCGCTATTACCCCTATCGCTATTAATACATACACAAGGGGCATCCCAGTCACCGTTATTCCCGGTATCAATGGCACTACCGCATTCGTCGGTTTCGGATTCGTTATTAATTCATAAAGATTAAACGCTAAAAAATACATTATAAATCCTACACTAATATACCCTATCACTATCCCTATATAAAAAAATACCCTCCAAAACCTCGGAAATTTCCTCGCTATCCTATCTATTGCCTGATTTAACTTTTTTGTCTTCGCTATTAAATGAATCGGCCCCGCTTCCACTCCTCTCCCCTGTAATTTGAATAACTTCACTACTACATTCACACACACCCAAAATATTAATATAAATACCATCGTCCAAAATATCTGCTCTAATATGTCCATTTGTCCGCACTTTTCAGTGTTTTAATTTGATGTTCTTATCGGTAATATATTTATTAAATTTTCCGTATTAAATTTAATTTGTTCCATAATTTTTATTGAGGTGATCCCTTGTACGAAATCGGTTTTATTACTGCCTCCTCTGAAACTGAAGCTGAAAAAATCGCTGAAGAACTTGTAAATTCTCATCTTGTAGCTTGCGCCAATATCTTCCCTAAAATCAAATCCATTTATTTCTGGAATGGAAAACTTGAAAAAGATGAGGAATCCTTTATCATCATTAAAACTCATAAGGATCTGAAAGATAAAATTATTCAAAAAATCAAAGAAATACACAGCTATGACGTGCCTGAATGCATCTTCTTCTCTATATCCAGCGGATTAAAAGAATATCTTAAATGGATTGATAATAATACAAAAGATTTTGAAAAATAAGAGAATGAGTCCCTCCGGCCGGATTTGAACCAGCGACACCTCGGTACCTACTGACATGATCTCATATATAGGAAATTTTCCTTTATCAATCATGCGATTTAACATCTACAGCCGAGTGCTCTACCAGTCTGAGCTACGGAGGGTTCTCAATCTCTCTTTTTCTTTCTTTAACACACTCTATGTCCTATTGCCTTTACCCAGCCATCTGGACTTATAATACTGATATATTAAAAATGAGGATAAATATAAAATTTTTGGCACAACGAGTTTTTACAAGATCCACTTTCCGACAAAAATATATAAAGATATTATATTTTTTTTAACATAATATGCAAAAATGATCTTCAGTAATAAATTCGTCCACGACATTGAAGATTCTTAATTAATAAATTAATAAGCGGATGGTTCTCCTTTCTATAATATCTATGTGATAAAATTTTAAGCTGTCATTCCCTTATCCTTTTAGTAGAATTTTTTAGATATTTATTAAGTTTCAACATTATTGTCATTATTTTATCCCGCGAATAGCAACTAATTATCTGACAATATTTACCTCCTTTTGTCCTGACCGAATTCTCAATTTTAGAATTTCTTGAATACATCCCGAAATGTCTCGTTTCTAATGAAAATAACTGTTCCAGATCTAAAATACTTCTTGATAACCCCTCATTATCGCAATAATAGAATGGTCCTGAGTTATCGATACTATATAATCTATATCACTCTATTAAGGGGAATAATAAATCGAGCTTGTATGTAATCCGCTATATTATAATTCAAAAAATTCAGAAGACCACCAGCTTCACATTAAATTCATTTTCTATTGATTTTATTACTGAATTTTCTAATTCATGCTCTTTTTTAAAAATTATCGGGCTTTTTAACCATGTTCCTGTTGCAATAGAAAAACAATCAGCCAATGCAATTGAATATTTACATTTTATATTACCAGCTATTTCCGATATTTCAGGATCATTATGAAAAAATATAAATTTCTCCATACTCTTTACTATATTTAATGCATTTTTCATACCTTTTTTTCTACAAATTAGATACAATATTTCAGTCCTATTTATTTCATGCGAATGAAGTAAAAATTGAGAATTTTCTGTAAAAATAAATTCGTCCAACCATTTAATTGATTCTGCATCTGGCGCTCCTAAATATTCAATAAGTATTCCAGTATCAAGTACAAGGTCTTTATACTTAAAAATAATTTCATATTTTTCATCTTTATTCATTATCTTCCCTTATCTTATCTATTTTCCTTTCATTCCGAAAAACTTGAATTATATCTTGTGATAAAATACCCTTAAATTTTTTAAACTTTCCTAAATCATTTCTTAATAATTTTTCTTTATTACTTTCTAAGAGCATTTTAATAAGTTCGTTATAGCTAATTGGTTTTCCTAATTTTTTTTCTATTTCATTTTTTAACATAAAGAGTTCATTCTTTACTTTCTTATCTATTTGAATTGTTGTTGAAGGAATTGTTTACCACACCTAAAATTTGATAATTTATAATTATAGGAATTATAATTCTATTGTATCTATATTACTATTGAAATTATAATTTATATACTTTTTAAAATTAGCTTTAGTAGATATTATTAAATGAAATTTTTTATATTCTCTCGAACTTAATTAAGTCTATTTTAAAAATCCTGCAAATATCATTGAAATCTTTTACATTAGAAGTAAGAATAGTTTCATATGGTTTTGTATCAAAAAGTAAAATTTTAATTTTTAATCTTTTTATTATACTCAAAATAGTACAATTTGTAAAACTGAATTTTTTATCCTTAAATTTCTGAAAAAAATTCCATGCTTAATTAAAATCCTCAATTGTTGTTCTAACTAGGGTATTTCGGTCCGATTTTAAAATAAAATCACCCATATCTTTTGCTATCTCAAAATTTTTGGTCCTAAATAATGCTACTGTTACTGCTTCATTAAAAACATAGTCCGAAGTATATATTAAACCATATTTATTCTTTAAAATACTCTCCATAATATTTATAGCATTCTTATGATTACCATCATCCTTATTTCTAACTGCTACAAATCCGCTGGTATCAATAAATATAGCCATTTATTTCACTCATAGAGATATCTATCTATATTAATTGAGGAATCTGAGATGCCCCATTTTTTTGGTTTATAAAGCACTTTATAAGCATAATCATCTTCTATAGATTTCTTATCCTCTATTATTCCAAATATACTATCAATGTATCCCGCTGCAAAATTCAGCATTTTCTCTATAATTTCCTGCTGCTTTAATTTCCTCTTTTGATAAATTAGAATTTTTGCTTGTAGCTCTTCAATTAATCTTTTTAAATCATCACTTATTTTAATTGAAGCGGTCATTTTCACCTACCTATTTAAAGCACCATTATTATTCAAAATTTGAATAATATAAAATAATACAATTCTTCTAAAATAATAGTATCTTTGTATATTAACTTTATTAAGATTAATAACGCTATAAAAAGAAGAAAAACCTTTAATTATTTTATTTTTAATGCATATCATATCTATTTTTTTCATTAAATTAATGTAATAAATTAAATATATCAAAAAAACAAATATATTAACTGAACCTTTTCTCATTTTTAGCCATATTACTTCTCTTATTATTTAACTTACAACTCTAAATTTAAAATTATATCCTAACTTTTCATATTTCTCATTTCTAATCTCTCCATTTATCATATCGAAAAATTAAAAAAAGTTGATGATTTATTCATCTAAATATCGTTTGGTAAAAATCACTAAATAAATCTCTGCATAAGAATCTTACTAAGGCTACAAACATTGCTTCGGTTGAACTGCCTATAGATCCAAGACATTACATTGGGGTCGTGGCCTAGTCAGGTATGGCGGCGGGCTCCAGAATATACTTACAAACACCGACGATAGGATGACGAGCTTCTGGAGCTCTTATTTGAAGAAACCCGCCGATCATGAGTTCAAATCTCATCGACCCCACTCTTTTAAAACATGGGGTGATGGTCTAGCTTGGTATATGAAACTTGCTGGTTCCAGCCAAAGATTCCTGGTTTGGGCCCAGGAGATCGGGAGTGCACCGACGCCCCGAATTCAAATCTTCCTCACCCCACCAT
>CAZYEE010000056.1:0-16703 GCA_964646355.1 uncultured archaeon
GATTGATAGTTTCATCGGTAAAATCAAATTTAGGAAATCTTAGATTTCTAATAATTGGTTCAATGCAACCTCTTGCGACGGGGATCTCTGGTGCATCGATCAATTCAAGTGTAATTATTGCATTTTTAGACGTATTAATCACTGAAGAATTTCCATAGACTGTAGTAATGGCTTTTATATTAAAATTTGGTAGTTTATTTGCCAAAATAATTGCTAGAATATCATCAATTCCTGGATCACAATCAATAATACATTGCATATTTTAGTTTCCCAAATTTCTTAATTAAAATCTTAAATAGCTTATTGTTAATATTATCCATATTTTCAAATTTTTTAGTATATTATTTTAAACATTAATTTCACCAATTCAATTCAATATTTGAAATAACAAATTTATAGTTATTTGCTTTCTATTTAAAGTACCCATTATTGAACCAATTATCAAAAAAATTAGATTTATTTGAGGAAATCAGATGAATTCAGAAGAAAGAATTCTTGCTGCACTGAATTTGGAAATGTTAGATCGAGTACCATTATTTGAATTGGGAGTAAACCCACATCCACTTTTGAAATTGATCACATTTTGGAAGTATATACCAAATTCTATAAAACATTTAGTCAGACGATCTGGTATTTATCATGAATACATTGATGTTTTAAGAGACGAATTTGGGATGGGAAAAAATTATCGTGTTCTATTTAGAAGACCGTTAATGATGAAAAGAACTTCAAGGATATTATTTACCCTCCCCACAAATTGGAAGATTAACTATCAGAAGCTTATTATGTATTATTTTCCTATAAAAATTCTAACAAAATACGATGGAATAGGATATCCAATTTTCCCTTCAACAAAAGTTATTGGGAGGAAGGGAGGTTATTTGGTGATAGAGTCGGGTATGACTGTGGATATTGATCCAAGAACTGCCAATATTAGGTGGAGATCGGTTGCTTTTCCTCCAAATGATGAAAACATTAGTAATAAACAGCTTCAATATATATATAAGGCTTTGGACAATTTTGATTGGGAATTCGGAATAAAAACATATAAAAAATTAAGAAAACTTGGTTTATGTATGCCCATAACCTTTTTAGGCATCTGGGAAATTTGGGATAGTCTTTACGGAGTCGATCATCTATCAAAATTCTATTATGAAATATCAAGAGAATTTCGTAAAAAAAAGGGCCCAATACTCGATTTATGGGATCGACTTGAAAATTTTTTTATAGAAGCACTTGAAAGATATTCAGAGATTGGTGTAAGAATAGCCGGAATTCTCGATGATCTAGTATATGATGAGGGAACATTTGTAAACCCAAAATTTTATAGAGAATTTTTATATCCACATTATAAAAATATTATTAACAAAGCTCATAAACTTGGTATGAAGATCTTTATACATACAGATGGTAAACTTGAGCCTGTAATTAAAGATCTAATTGATCTGGGGTTTGATGGCATCCAATCAATTCAGGCAGATGTAAACAACTTTAAGAATATAAAAGAAAATTTTGGTGATAAAATCTGCTTAATAGGAGGTATATCTTCCAAAAGACTTGAATTAGCGTCTCCAAATGAGGTTTATACAGAAGCTAAATTAAAAACAATCATAGGTAAAATAAATGGAGGATATATTGCAGGTTCTGATAATGTAATCCATGATGGAGTTAAAATGGAGAATTGGCATGCA
Source organism: uncultured archaeon (assembly GCA_964646355.1). Lineage (GTDB taxonomy): Archaea > Asgardarchaeota > Lokiarchaeia > Helarchaeales > HEL-GB-B > HEL-GB-B. The sequence goes on from CAZYEE010000056.1 coordinate 1,692, forward strand.
ATGGTTAATGCAGTATTAAAATATGGAAAGTATTAAAAAAATGATACCTTTAATTTTCTATTATTTCACATCATCTTTCCCATTTTAATTTGTTTTATTAATTGATAATAATCAGAAAAAAAATTTATTTTAAAAAACAATTTTATAATTAACATAGTTTAAATTTCTGTATTGAAGAATGAGGCTAATAATATGGTAAAAATCGGAGATTATGAACTACCAGACGACTTATATTACCACGAAAAACATACTTGGGCTAAGGTCGAGGGCGAAAAAGTAAGAGTTGGAATTGATGCTATAGGTTTAGCCATTGCTGGAAAAATTGTTTTCATAAGAATGAAGAAACTAGGTAAAGAAATCGCTGCTGGTAAAAGCTTGGGAACTGCGGAGGCAGGTAAAGGGGTCATTCCTATAACCGCTCCAATTACTGGTGAAATCATTGAATTAAATCCAGAAGTGGATAAAAGGAATACTAAACTACTGAATGAAGATCCTTACGGTGCAGGTTGGATCGCTATATTAAAACCAACTGGAAATTTAGAAGAAGAATTAAAACAACTGATTTCTGGAGATAAAATAAAAGAATGGGGAGAAGAAGAATTAAAGCAACTGGAATAATATGATTGCAATAAGATTAGCCCTTAAAAATATTCCTTCTTTTTTAAAATTTTTATAAATTATTTTAGGTTATTTAATATACGTTAAAAATTGATTATTGAACCTAAAAATTGCTCTTTTGATAAATATGCATCTAAGTTTTCTAATTTATTTCCATTAATGATTATGACTCTTATGTTTTTTTTATGACAGATTTCCGCAGCATCAAAATCAAAAACAAAATGATAAGAGGGTTTATGTTCCTTGATGCCCGATAATTTACAAAATTCCGAATAGTCAAGTTCTTTAATCAATTTAGCATTTGAAAATTTACGAGGATCTTTATCAAATACTCCATCGACATTGGTTAAGTTTATTAGATTTTTTGCACCTAATTTCTCTGCTATTAATGCTGCTACTTTATCGGTACGCTGTCCAGGTTTAATTCCTCCACAAATGGTTATTTTTTCTCCAAAATCAGATATCAATTCCTCAATTGTTTTATAGACTTTTCCTGTTGTGATTTCACCTAACACATAAATCATCAATTTTGCGTTCAGCCTTGTAGCCTCAATTCCAAGTATATCTTGTACTTCTGAGGATAAACTCAGTTCTTTCGCAAGATATGTATAATCTCTTGCTGTTTTTCCACCACCACAAACAATTGCTATATTATAATTATTTATATGCTTACTTAGTACTTTTTTAATGTTCTTATGAAATGAAGTATCTATTTTTTCTCCAAAAATAAGCGATCCACCCATTGAAATGACAATATTTTCTTTCATAATTTTTCAACCATGGTATTTTTGAATACGATATTATCAAGTTTAAAATTCTTTAATAACATTCTATATTGATTTTCTGAACATTAAATTTATAAAAATTGTTAAATTATGGTTCAATGTATATTATTTCATAAAATATCAAACCCAAAAAGGGCTCGTGGTCTAGCATCTGTTAATTAACAGTTAGAATGGATTATGATCCCCGCCTGGGGACTCCTAAGGGTAGAATGGAGCCAGACCGCGGGAAATCCTGGGTTCAAATCCCAGCGAGCCCATCTATACCTTTTTAAAAAATATTATCTTATTAATTTTTTGAGATATATTCTTGGAGCAGTTTTATAATTGTGATTTCAGGTACCTTCTTGATTATTACGCATCGAAAATACCATTATATTAAGTTTGAAACAAACTAAGATTTATAAATTATTTTTTATTATAAATTACGACAAAATTTAAGGTAAGAATGTCCCGAAATCTCAAAAAAACGGATTATAAAAAAAAGTAATTAGAAAAAGATAGAATTGGCATTAGTCAATTAGAGATTGATAATTTTAACATTAACAAAGCAGAGCTAAACAAAACAAAAATTATATAATTTATTTCAGATACTAATAAAATTAAATATAAAGCCAAGAAACTTGGTACCAGAGGATGAATTTTAGAAGTGTTATAGGAATCTTACTAGCTATTTAATAGTCTATACAGATAATCTATTTGAATTAGTAGCCCATTGGTTAAATAAAGATGATGAAAGAAGCAATATCATTTGGACTTACAAGTCTAGACAAATTATTAGGCGGTGGATTATCACCTGGATGCTCAGTACTAATGATTTCGGAACACGCAAGCACTCGTAAAACTGCATTTATGGGTTATTTTGCATTAGAACAGCTATTAAAAGAAAAGGGTAAAGTATTTGTTATAGAATACTTATATCCACCTCATTTATTTTACCAATTACCTGATTTTCTGACTTCACCTTCTTTCTTTCAAGAAATTAGGAAAAAAAGACGATATATAATTTTAAATTGTTATGGAAAGGTTGAATATCCCCCTGAGTTTCAATTTAAAGATTCAATAATAGATATGAATAGTCCGCATGACCTCTCAAAAGTTAGATATGAAATAGAACGCTTACGTAAAGAAAATATACCGGAGGGTGCCAATGCTCGATGGATATTCGATGATATAACCAGTATGATAGTGACTGTAGGAGATGAAAATAAGGTATTAAAATTTATAAAAGACATCTTTCATTTTCTCAGGAAAACTGGAGATTTAGGATTATTTTATATAGAACGAAGAGCACATTCAGAACGGTTCATGACGGCATTGGAAGATTTAGCTGGTGCAATTATTAATCTTAATGTAAAAGAGATGGGTGATACCTTAATTCCGCATCTCAGAGTAATAAAAAACCGTGGCTTTGGTACCGATATAATATCTACGGAAGTTCCATATCTACTTACAAGAAAAGGAATTTCGCTAAAAGCGGGAATATTAGAAGATTTTGATACTATTAAAAAATATATGCATATATCAAAAGATGGAATTTTGGAACTTTTTGGATCAGAATATATATTACTTTCAAGAGAATTATATAAAAGATTATTACAGACATTGTATATGAAAGCTTCTCCTGAAGAATATAATAAATTCACTTTTGAAGCGGGATTAGCTGCAGGTAAAGGGCTTTATACATTTTTTTCCACATTATCAACTACGAAGCCCCAATTTACTCCAGCTGATCTTATTAATGTATTTAATTCGTTTGGAATTGGCAAAGTAGAAATTATTAAGATGGATTTGCGAAGAGGTATAATTCAGATTAAAGCAGAGAATTTGGCTTATTGGGAGGCAGATAGACCCATTCACGGCAATATTTCCGGATTAATAACAGCATGTATTGAATTATTTACGAAAAACAAATGGAATTGTATTGAAATTAAATGTTGTGCAGTTAAACCTAATAAACATTGTGAATTTTTAGCAACACCGGCTGAAGAGTTGGAAAGTCTAATAAGTGATCTCCAATCATTGAAAGATGCAATTAAAATGGACCGAAATGGAGAATTAACTTTTAAAGGTTCAAGAGCGGTTCTGATCTCTAATGAGAATATAGCTGCCATGCTGGATAGCATTGAGAAATTAACGAATAAAAAAATGGCAAAAGAAATTCAGTATAATTTAGGCAAAGATATTGCAATTCAATTTGGAATATTTGTTTCAAATAAATTTAGAATAGAAGGAGAAGCGATTTTCGATCTCTGGGCTAAAATTGCTGCAGCACGAGGTTGGGGCTTATTTAATCTGGAATATTTTGATATTAAAGCTAAAGTTGCTCATTTAAAGGTAAATAACACTATTATCGGATCAGTTAAAGGTAAAACTGGTGAAATGGTGGATGACTTAACAGCCGGAATTATTGCGGGGATTTTTGAATATATTACAAAAGAGAATCTCATTTGTAGAGAGGTGAAATGTATCAGTAAAGGAGACCCTGTCTGTGAATTTATTGTAAAACCATTAGGCCAAGATCAAAATCAAGAGATTTGAGAAAATAACAGCATTACAATTAAATTTAATCGTATCAGTTTAAATTACAAAAATCACATTAAAGTTTTTCAACTAAATTACCTCGAATTTTATTACATTGACGTTCTAGACAACTATAATTAAAATTGATAATGATTTTAAATATTTTATTAATGTTAAAAAGAAAAAGAAAAATGGAGAGACTAAATACGCAAAATTTCGATGAATGGAAAAGTTTTAAAATAAAATTATTTGGTTTTCATGCAGCTCAGTGTGATCCTAAGAAATGTACTTTATTAAAACTTAAAAAATTTGGACTAATTAAAATTCTACCAATTAATAAAATTTCGGGTGGACATATTGTATTAAATCCATTGGCTCCAAAAGCATTATCAGCGGAAGATTCCGAATTTGCCACAAAAAGAGGAATTTTGGTTATGGACTGCTCATGGGCAAAATTAGAAGAATTACTTGCTAAAAGAAGGTTTAAAGGATTACAAAGAAGTTTACCATATCTACTTGCCGCAAATCCAGTAAATTACGGTAAACCATTCAAGTTAAGCAGTGTAGAGGCGCTTGCTGGAGCCCTCTATATACTGGGACAGAAAGATCATGCAAAACATATTCTTAAGATATTTAATTGGGGTAAGCAATTCTTATTATTAAATAAGAAACCTTTAGAAGAGTACTCAAATGCAAAAAATAGTAAAGAGATAATAAAAATTCAATCAAATTATTTGTAAAATTAAGAATATTACAATTTTATTAATTATAATCAAATTTCCTCTTTTGTTTGTTTTCCTTTTATTTAATCATTAAATTGTAAAAAATTAAGGATATAAATCATCATGAATTTTAATATAATAAAAGTGAATTAATTTTTTTTAACCATTTTCTTTTTCACAATATAAGAAAATTCACGATTTTTAATAAAGAAAATTTCAGATATGTTATTAGAGCATAAGATAATAGGAATTTGTAATGGGCTGGGTGAGGCTGGACCAAGAGCATTGGGTAATCTTTCAATTATAGCTTTACCAAATTCTGAAGATTTAGCCAAAAAAGTAAGCCAAATTTGTAAAGGTAGAGAATGGTATAAACTATTAGCTCCAATTATGTTAAAACATGTTGCAGAAAAAATAATAAACGGAAAGATATATAGATTAGCAAAATATATGCTTTTAAGTTATAAAATTCCTAAAGAATGTTTAATATTCCAATATTTTAACCAATATTATTTATATTTAATTTTTTTATTTAAATTTCAATTAATTTCAATCAATTTCAATCCATATTTTATGAATTATTTAAAATGGTTGATATTTAATGTTAAAATTGGTGCGTTGTTATTTAAGCAAATTGCGGCAATCATGCAATCGAATCTTCCAATTGGATTACCAATTTTTTCTAATTCTACTTCCAATTTAGCTGATAAATCAGCTTCATCTTTTTTATAATCTAGTATTTTCAAATATTTTATTTTATTTGGAATTCTTTTACCTATTTTTTTAAATCCATATAGGATTTCATGCAAGTTAATAGAAGTAGTACATATATACTCATCTTTAATTTTATTTAATATTTTATGACCAATTTCCGAATTTTTATCAAAAATTTCTATTAAAACATCTGTATCTATTACGATCAATTAGTTATCGCCTTTCGGATCTTTTTTTATAAATTTCTTCCAAGATTTTTTTCTTTTCAGATTCTGTTAGATTCACTTCTTCTCTTATTTTTAGTAATAATTCGATACTTTTGTCCTCTAATAATCTTTCAAACAACTCACTAAATGATTCATCCCCTTTAATTGCCATTAATTTATTGTATACTTCATCTTTGATTGTAATTGTTTTTACCATATTAGATTATAAATTTAAATTTATATTTAAACATTATTAGGGAATAAATTAGATTATTTTTAAATTTTTAGATAGAACTTTAGATGATAAATAAGCAATTTTTTTAAAAAATCGTATTACTATACATTGGTTTATATTTAAAATTTTGATATTATAATTAATTATCGAATATAGGAAAAAGATAACAAATATACAATTTTTAAAATATTTTAAATGTAATTAAAGAATTTTAATTGTAAAAAAGAAATTTGCATAGAACTTAAAAATTTTTTAAAAATAAAGAAAAGGAATTTTTTTACTGAAAAATAACAAAATATATATACTATTTAATTTTTTCCATGTATTTTTCAACTTCTTCAAGGCTTAATCTATGGAATTTGCGATCTTTAGTTTTAATTATAGCGATTTCTACATTTTTTGATTCTAATTCTTTTTCGTCTCCTAAAGATTTTTTTAATGCCTTGATAGAGAGGATAATAGCTTCATCAAGAGTCAAATCATCTCGATATTCTTCATTAAGGAATTCTTTTACCGATTCTGAGTTTTGTCCGATGCAGGTTGCTTTAAAGCTCCAGTAGGCACCGCTTGGGTCTGTCATGAACAATTTTGGAGAGCCATCGTTGTCTACTCCAGCGATGAGGAAAGATACTCCGAATGGTCGGGCACCTGCGTTAATGGTATAGAATTGTTTAAGGTCGCATATTTTTCTTACCAGTCCAATTGTAGACATTGGTTCATTATAGGTAATTCTATTAATTTGGGTTTGTAATCTTGCATGATCAATAAGTACCCTGGCATCTGCTGTCAAGCCAGCGATTGCTGCTCCGATATGTTCATCAATATCAAATATTTTTTCAATAGTTTCAGGTTTTTGTAGAGTTGAGATTCGTTTTTCAACAGTTAAAACGACGCCTTCTTTCGATTTAATGCCAATAGCACTACTACCATGACGAACTGCTTCGATTGCATATTCTACTTGAAATATTCTGCCTTCTGGACTGAAGGTAGTCGAAGAGAAATCATAACCACGTTCTCCTTGGCCGCCAAACACTTGAATCAACTTTTTACTTTTTCTATAAATTCTTATTGATATTAAACATTTGGGTTTAAAAATTTACTCGAAAATTTGAAATTAAAAAATTACACAAATATTCAATATTCAAATTAAATAAATTCAATATTATTGTTTTATTATTTTTTATTGACCGAAACTTTAAATATATCGGTAAAAATTTTAGGAAAAAATTGTTATTTGGACTTGTTTATGGTAATGGTGGATATATTTGGATATCCTTATCATATTCAACACTAAATCGATAGTTAATATTGAATTCACTTTTACTTTTTGAATCTTTTTTTGGTTCTAAATTGATATCCCAGGTTAAAATATTAAGTTCATTCTTCTTAGGTTCGGGATCAATTTCTTTGATATTAATTTTGATCGCTTCAGTTTTCGAGAAGGGAATTCTATCCACAATGGTAATTTTCTTTTCTTTATCAGTGAAATTCTCGATTTTTATTAAATACTGGTATTCCCGCACTTTTTTGCCACGAATTAGAGTTTTTTCAGATTTTCTATCTATTAATTTTTTCTCGACTTTTAAGTCATAAGTTAATCTTGTGCCTAATTTAAATTCTTCATTTGGAGATATTGTATCAATCCCGGTTTCACCGATAAAATCCTTGTTATAAAAGACTTTAACCTTTTTACTAGGTAATAGAACTTGATCTCCATTTTTTATTATGGAACGCGCAATTACACCAACAGGATTTGTAGATGACCAATAATATTCGGTTCTTGAATCTAGTTCAAGTTTGCTTAAAACTATTGGATGAGGATTTCCATCGGAGGGTATATTGACGGTAGTAGGATATTTAAATATTTGAATACCAGCTAAATTTTCTGTAAATGAAGCCTGTATTTCTTGAATTTCTGGAATTTTTTCTTTTTCAAATACTTCTGCCATTTGATCAGCCATGAGTTCTTCTTCTTCATATTTTTGAGATTTTGCCATAAGTTTTGGTGCATGAGCACGTTTTCTATAAACTTGTTTTGGAGGTGCGGGTGGAGGTGCTGGTCGAAATATATCTAAGTACCAAGGTTGAGGCTCAATTATTTCAACTGACTGAAAAATGGCGGTTGATACTTCTAAATTAACATTTTCCCAATCTTCAAAAGTATTATTCACAATAGATGCCATATATTTTATTATTGTAGATGAATCACCGATATTGACATCATAAATGGGCTCCCAATAGGCATTTTTTACTTGATATGTAAGGTGGATATCAAATTCTTGGTCTTTTTCAGATTCAAGATTAATAATTACATCATAATATTCTTGAACTTTTTGAGTGGATCTATCAATTTTGCTGATTTCAGCATTAATAACCTCAAGTTTTTTATTTAAATCTTGTAATTCGACCTTGATTTTATCAATTTCTTTCGATAATTCATTATTTTTGTCTATTGTAATTTTATTCATATCTTCTAATCTTCTAATTTCGCTTTCTCCACTTGAGAACCATTTGGGAAATTCATTAACAAAGTTTTTAAAAAGTTGATTTATATCATTTTTTCGATCAATATTAAACTGTAATTCTTCTTTTTTCAATTCAATTTTTCTTTCCAGTTCTTTTTTCTGTTCAATTAGCTTATCTAGGATTTCAAAACCTGTTATCTCTTGGAATTTTTTATCTACATTAATATCTATAAGAGTGCCTGCACCAATCCCACTAATTCTAACACTATCTTTATCACAAAATTTAGAAATATTTCCTATTTTAATGGTATTGGTGCCCTTTTTAAGTGATGTATTTCCTATTCTGGTGATTTTTGCACCATCTCTATATATAACTACATCACTAATTTTTGTCTCGATTTCGATAATATCGTTGCTCAATTAAACACACCCTTTATCTTTTAATTATAAATGAGAGTAAATCTATACAATCGTTTAAGTTATAATAATAATTTACATTATAATATATTTTAATTAAATTACATTTAAAATGGTTTATAAAAAGATTTTTGTAAATATCGTTAAAATTTTTCCATTATCGAATATTAGGTTCTTTTTTTTCAATTATATTATTAGCAAATTTATAAAAATTAGATTTTAGTTCAAAATACTACGAATATTCTATTCACTTAATGTATAATATGTTATATCTAAGGTTAAAATTCAATTCCCACTTTTAGATTACTTTTATATGCTTTAACTAACTTGATATAATTATGGAAGAAAAATTAAATCGATTAAAGAAGACAATGGAACTAGCGTATAAGACTAAATTATATGGAAATGAAATGCGAAAAAGAAATTTAAAGCCAGAGGACTTTAATTCTATCGAAGATCTGCAAAAAATGCCAATAATTTCTAAAAAAGATATTGTGAAGGATTTTTGGGCAGTAATTGGAAAGCCAGATGAGGTATATAAATTTCATACTACTTCTGGAACTTCTGGAATTCCAACTGTGGTCGGTTTTACTTATAACGACTGGGATATATATGTTGAGCAGAATGTGAGATGTCTTAAATTAGCTGGAATTACTAAGTCGGATATTATTCACAATTCGACACCTTATGGAATGTTTTTTGCCGGATTTGTGATTCATGACGCAGCTAAACTTTTAGGTGCAAAAATTGTGCCAGCTGGTCGACTATCTACTGGCAAACAGCATCTAGATTTAATAAAAATGTTTAATTCTACAGTATTTGTAGGTATACCTCAATATCTATTAAAATTAGGATATTACCTTCTTGATAATGATAAAGACCCAAAAGAATATCCTCTAAAAAAGGCATATGTATTAGGTGAACCTCTACCTGAATCAAAAAGGAAAAAGATTGAGGATATATGGGATATTGATGTAAGAATTGGATACGGATTAAGTGAAGTAGGTGCAGGTGCAGAATGTGAGGAAAAAGCAGGAATACATTGGCCTGACGATCATATTTTGGTTGAAGTAATAAATCAAGATAGCACTGGAAAAGGTGAGTTATGTTATACTACCATTACAAAAACAGGTACCTTAGCAATAAGATTTGCTTCTGGAGACCATTCAAGAATCATAGAGGAGGGATGTCCATGTGGAAGAAAAACATTGTTAATCGATTATATAGAAGAACGAATCGATGATTTAACAAAAATAAAAGGTACTTTGATCTCTCCATATACAATTGATGAAGTACTATTTAGCATTAATGAAATCAGAAATTATCTTTTCGTGGTAGATTCCTTTAGAGGACTTGATGACGCCAGAATTTATGTCGAACTATTTAAAAATGGAGATTATAAATTAATGAAAAAAATAAAAAATGAAATTACAGCATCTATTTCAATTACTCCTAAAATAAAATTTGTAGAAAAAGACTCAATTCCGATAATTGGAAGAAAAGGTAAACGATTTATAGATCTAAGGAAAAAAACCGCATATGAAAATTTAATCCGCAATTTTGAAAAAACTGTAGGTTAAATTACTTGGAAAGAAGTGTTCATATTGAGACCTAAATTTAAACTTATAAGCTTCGATTTTGATGGAGTCATGATAACTCAAGTCAACTCATGGGGATTTCTTAGAGAATATAAAGGCATACCTAAGGGTAGAATAGATGATTATAAGACCAAGTTAAATCCAAGAGAATTTAGAAATACAGAACATATTCTATTCAAACAAGCAAAATTGCATTATAATGATTTTATAGAAGCAGGTAAATTACTGACACTTCAACCTTTAATAAAAGAGGTCGTAAAGGAGCTATATTATAATGGGCTTATTATAATAATCAACTCTGCAGCCCCACATTTAATGATACAACAAAAGGTAAATGAAATAGGTTCTAAATACATTCGTCAAATATTCGCAATGCACCCCTTGTTTGATTATAGGGGCTATTTTTACGATACCTTTCTACCTTTCGAGACAGAGGATTTTGAAGTTGATAAGATCGGAGCTATTGAATACATAAGAAAAATGGATGGTATAAAAAAAGAGGAGGTAGCTCATATCGGGGATGGAATTTCAGATATTATTTGCTTTGAGGAATATTATGGTATAAGTTATAATGTCCATAATGAAAAAGTTAAAAAATCTGCCGATGTTCATATAGAATCACTTGGAGAATTATTAAATATTTTAATTTAAATAATATATCATTAATTTTTTGTAATTTATCTGTTAAGATTCCTGTTTATAACCTTAACATGTTTATTTAGGATATAAAAAACCGATTTAATTTATAGATTTTCAATTTTATCCATTTTAATCTGTTTTTTCTAATTGTGAGCGTCCGGTTTAGTCCAAACGAAATGAACGTGTTGTTCATCGATCATTAATAATTGTTTAAATTCATATTCGGAGGCGATTCTCAAAAACTCCCTAACCAAATCTCTTTCAGGATTTATCCACTTTTTTTCATAAACTTCTGCTGGTTGTTTGCAATTAGGGCACTCGATGTATTCAGGAAAGAACTTAGATTCAGGATCATTAATAATATCAGGATACCAGATTATAACAGTTTTACAAGAACAATAATAAACCGCAAACAGATAAAGTGTTTCTTTTTTATTTTCATTTTTCATTTTAAAGAACTTCGTTTATTATTAAAAATTATAGATTATCTACTTTATGTAAAATTACAGTATAATGGTTAATTTTAATTAAAGCTAATTAATTAGCTAAAGACTTTGTTTTTTTATAAATCTTGAGGAATTTAAGAAAATTTTTTTAGAAACTACAAACCGAATAACCACAATCCATACAGAAGGAGCAACGTTTTTCTTTTATAATATTTGTGCTATTACATTCTGGGCAATGTTCCTTTTTTTCTTGTTTCACAGTCTTCTTTCCAAATGTCAAAACCTGTTCAGTTTTTGATCTATCCCTATATACAGTAATACCTTTACAACCAAGTTTCCATGCCATGATATAAATCTCACTTATTTTTTCAGGTGGAGTTTCGTATGGTAAATTAATTGTTTTACTTATGGAGTTATCTACATATTCTTGAAATTTGGCTTGCATCTTAAGATGATAAATTGGATCAATTTCCAAAGCAGTTATAAATATTCTTTTTAGATCGGCAGGTAAGTTGGTATTTTTAATAGATCCAGTTTCAAGAATTGTTGATATAATATCTTCAGAATATAGATTGCGTTCTTTTAATGCATTTTCAAGATGTTTGTTTATGAAAGTTATAATTTTTCCATCCAGCATCTCGCGGGTAAATCCGAGTCCGTATAAAGGTTCTATTCCACTTGAACAATTAGCTAATAGACTAATGGTACCTGTGGGTGCGATTGATAGTAAGGTAGCATTTCTTAAACTACGTTTACCGCTGTAAATGCTTTTATCGATATAAGGAAATGGACCTTTTATTTCAGCCAATTTTTCAGAAGCATTAAAAGCTTCTCGCCTAAAAAAACTCATCAATTTGTCAACGAAATCTAAAGCTTCTTGACTGTTATAAGGAATATTCAATTGAAATAATAAATCTGCGAATCCCATAACTCCCAAACCAATTTTTCTAGTTTTATGAACCATTTCAGTTATCTCTTCTATTGGGAATTTACTCATATCTATAATATTATCCAGAAAATGCACGGCTATATGAATTAATTCCTTTAATCTATCATAATCAAATTTTCCATCCTTTACAAGCTTCGATAAATTAATAGAGCCTAAATTACAAGCTTCATATGGATATAAAGGCACTTCACCACATGGATTTGTACTTAGAATCCGTCCAAGCTTTTTTAATGGATTATGTTTATTTATTGTATCAATGAAAATTAAACCTGGATCTCCTGTCATCCAAGCCATCATGCTAATCGTATCTAATATTAATTTAGCCTTTACTTTTTTTACTTTCTCCTTAGTCCGTGGATTAATCAAATAAAAATCACGATCATTTATTGCAGCTTCCATAAATTCATCTGTAACTGCAACGGATAGGTTGAAATTTTTCAAAACATTAGGATCTCTTTTCACTGCAATAAATTCAAAAATGTCAGGGTGATCGACATTTAAAATGCCCATATTAGCACCACGACGTCGCCCGCCTTGTTTAATTACATCCGTAGTAATATCGTAAATTTTCATAAAATTTACGGGCCCAGCCGCTGCTGGTAGTCCTCTAACAAGGTCATTTTTTGGTCTTAAATTAGAGAAATTGAACCCCGTTCCACCGCCTGTTTGATGAATCAACGCAGTATTCTTAATTGTGGTAAATATACTATCTAAATTGTCATAAATCGGAAGAACAAAACAGGCTGACAATTGCTGAAATACTGTACCTGCATTCATCAATGTAGGGGAATTAGGAAGAAACTCCAGATTATCCATTAATTTAAAAAATTTTTTTTCATTTTCTTTAATTTCTTTCTCAGAAAAACCATATTTTAAATCAGCTGCTGCAATATTTTTGGCGACTCTCCATAACATCTGTTCCGGAGTTTCTATGATCTTTCCCGACTTATCTTTTATTAAGAATCTTGCTTCTAAAATTTTTATCGCAGTTTCAGTAAATTCAACCATATTTATCATCAAAATAGTTATTTTTTAAAAATTAAATGCATTTACAGTATTTTAAATACATTTATAGAATTGAAGGTATTTATAGACATAGTTGTACATTATAATTATTTAATTTTCATCTAAATAAACATTGATTAATTAAGAAAATTATTAAAAAATAAAATATAAAATTTTTAGATGTTTATCGAATTTTACAATTTATAAATGCCCAAACTTGTATTTATATTCAAATAAAGTACCAATTTCATGAAGTAAAAATTGATATTCGGCAAGTATATTCTCATAAAGTTTTCTACATTCATTTTGTAATTGTCTGGAAATATCAAGTTTCATTATTAAATTATAGCTGGCTAATGCGGATTTTATTAAGAATTGATTTCCGTTTATAATGAGATTATAATCAAAGTGTTCAGGGCATGACCACCATAATTTACAAGATAACTCGCCTTTATCCATTTGATTTCGAGCATTAGAATATATATTCATAAAAGATTCATTATCTTTGTATAGGTCCATCTCATTTTCTGCTATCATGAGCAAGTCATAAACGAGATCCTGGAGTCTATTTTGAATGATGTGAAGTCTATTATTTGGATTCGCCCATAAGGGATATGGAACCTCATTCTGTATATCAAAATAAGAGGTGCTCCAACTGCTATCATAAGGGACAATTTCACCGCCGTTTGTATATAATTTTAGAAGATCATCAATAAATACGAATTCAAACTCTTCATTTTCTGCTACAAGGTCAAAAAGATTCTTTAAAAATGTAATTTCATATCCCTTAATATGATGCCCAAACGTCTCACCGTCCATCGCAAAAATCACATAATAATCCTGTTCAAATAAATTCTTTAATCTTTCAATGAGTTCAGATGGCGTTATTTCTTTAAATGCTATCTGGTTGCTTATAATAGAATCTCTAAAAAAGATTGCCGTATTTTTATAAGAATAATATTTATCAGTGGGCCATTCCTTGGAACATGCTACACCATCTGCAATCGTCCATTTGTAACCTTTTAAATTAATGAGGTTCAAAACTCCCTTCGATATACTTAATTCTGGCGGAAAAAAGCCTTTTTCTTTTGAAAATTTTTCAAAAACTCCACTATTAAATTTCTCATTTAATTCTATCTGTCTTTCCGCCTCTACTTTTGGTAAAAGTGGTAAAATTGGATGATACATACCAGTACCTGTGAAATGGATCCGATCTTTAATAGAAAGTTCATTAATTATAGATAATACCTCATTAAATCCATAGAGAACTAAAAGCTCTGTCAGTGATCCAGTAATATTCAGTGTAATTTTCGCATTTTTAGTATTTTTTATGACATTTAGAAAAGGAATATAACTTTCAGCTATTATTTTTCTTAAAATTTTATAGTCTTGACACGGGGGCTGATATATGTGTAAAAGAAATGCAATATGAATCATTTTGCTCTCAACTTCAATATCAGTTCCATAATAACTAAATTATTTTTAAATTTATATTGTTAAATCATGTAAAGAGTCAAATATTCGAATTACTATTATTAAATTTAAGAATTTTAAATTAATAATTATATATAGGTATGGAGATTTAAATTAATAATATCATTTTTGATGGAAATAATCAGTATATAAATTAAATAAACCACTTTATTATAATAATTTGGAAAAAAAACATAATATACAAAACATTAAATATTAT
>CAZYEE010000057.1:0-16576 GCA_964646355.1 uncultured archaeon
TAATTTTTCCAAAATACGATAAAATTAATCCAGTTTATACAACCAGATATAATTAATATTTCAAAATATGGACATAGACCAGGCACTATCTCCTCCAAGTTAAAAGATCTACCAACGGATATAAAGAAAAGGAGATCAACCGAATTATACAAAATTTATGAGGAATATGTTGGAAAAAAAATGAAAAACATGTTAGGTAAGTTCTATAACGTTCTTTTTTTAAAAAAGCTGAATGAAAATATATTTTGGGGTAGAACGGATAAGTATTCTCCCGTTTATGTAGAATCCGAAACAAATATTTTGGGAAAAATTAAGAAAATAAAAATAGTTCAGATTGAGAAAAAAAGAACAATTGGTAGAATATACTGATTATCCACCTTCTATTGGTGTTAAAATAGCAACTACATCTTTATTTGACAACTTCAAATTAGATATTTCGTTTTGGCTAATTACAGATTCATTGACCACTATTGTTATAAAGCTTTTTAGCGTTCCATCTTCTTTACAAATATATTTTTTTAATTCTTCATCTGTCTGATTAAATATTTTTGATAATATCTGTAAAAATTTGGTACCATCTTGAATAGGTATTTTTATTTCTCTAGTCCCAGCTTTCTCTGCTAAAATCGAAAAAAACTTTATTAACACCATTTTACCAGTTAGTCCTTATCTGATTCCTTGGTATTTAATAAATAATAAAATATTAATTTATCGGACCAAAATTTGGTTTTTAAAAATTTTAATTTATTTAATGATAGAAATGAAATTTGGAAGAATACAAATATTTAGGTATAAAAACATAGAAACATAAAGATATAAAAACAAAATCATAAAAACATAAAGATATAAAAATTCTGTAGGTTATAAATTGAGTTCTTTTATTAGTTCATCTACTCCTTCTCCAGTTTTAGCGCTTGTAAATATCACTTTAATTTTTGGATTAATTTTTTTACAATCTTCTACCAGTTTTTCCCGTGATTTTTTATCCATTTCTACATAATCTGCTATATCTACCTTATTAATTACGACTATTTCACTTTCAAGAAATATCACTGGATGTTTTTGGACGATATAGGGCCCATTAGTGATACCAAAAACAACAATTCTCTTTTCAGCGCCAAGTGGAAAATCTGCGGGACAGATCATATTACCTACCTGTTCTATAAAACAGAGATTTACATCATCTGGAAATTTTTCAAATATTGGTTGGATTGAATTTGCATCTAAATGACATTCCTTTCCTGTATTGATCTGAATTGCATACACTCCATATTTTTTGATTCTATCAGCATCAATAGAAGTAGCGAGATCGCCGTTAACCACTAGAATTTTGTATTTATCCTTTAATTTAGAAACCATACATTCAATAAGAGAAGTTTTACCAGAACCGATGTTTCCTAAAATTTCAAATACTCTGATATTCCTTTTTCTAAAGTATTCAGCATTTTTCTCCGCCAATCTTAGGTTCGCATTGATTAAATCTTCTTCTACACTAATAAAAGTATCCCATTCTGACATTTTTATTACACATAAATTGGTTATTATTCATATTTTAATTTGTTTTGTATTTTAATTGTTTTATAAGCTAATTTTAGTTTCAAATAGTTTATAGAAGAATGTATTTATAAAATTTTAAGTAAGAACGACAATATAATTTAAATGAAATAAAGTTCGATTAGTTTTTTCTGCTTTTGAACATAACCCATGCAATAGTTACATCCCCGCGAGTTCTTTCAACAATAACTCTGGCTACATCAATTTTATGCCTAAGAGTTGGAATAAGACCGTTTGGATAATTTAAAGATACCAAGCTTTCATATAACATATTCATATAATTAAGACATCTTTCTGAATTTTTAATGTCATCCTTCCTAATCGAATCGAGACAAAATCTTCTTAATTCTCCAATAACATCACATAATCCTATAAGATAAGCATCGATTGGGACGCCTAAATCCTTATAGGATGGGATCTCATCGTTAGCAACAATTGAATAAAATATACATAATTCAGTAAATTCTTGGAAAAGGACAAAAAGATTCCCTTTATAAAATAAATCCAAATTATTTTTATCAATATTTTGAATAATCTCAAAAATTTTTTCTTTGATATCCTGAATTTTTTGATTCATATCCTGAAACTTGCCTCTATGAATATCTTTAATATATTTTCCACATAATTGAATTGTTGATCTTGATTTTGTTATGATTTTTTCCCTTAACTCATTTTTTTCATCTAAAATTTTTTTGATCGATTCAAATATCTCTTCTAATTTTTTCAATTACATCACAACAATAAATTTAAGCGTTTTAAATAAATATTAAACGGATTTATTAATACAGATCTTTTTATAAGATAGGAGAAATCATTTATATTTTAATATTATATTTGTCAGATAAATTTTAAATTTATAAAGTTAAATATGTATTGTAAATTTCAAAAGTTAAAAGGTAAGAATTATGTCGACTAATGAATTTCCAATGATCCCAAGCATTTATGGTGATGAGAGGCCAAGAAAAACTATTACTGAATTAAAATGCTTACATTGTAATAATATACAAGTAAGAGATTTTAAAGGCGGCGATTTTATTTTTAAAAAAATAAATGATGAAAAATGTAATAAATGCAGTCGCTTTGATCTCATAATAAACTCTATTCACGATATAATAGATCCGACAAAATCAAAACAGCGATAAAAATTGGAGAAATATTATAAAGAGGAATATGATTTATTAAAGAAGCAGAAATATCATGTTATTGGGCATCATAGTGCTATAAAAAAGTGTAGATGGACCCATAATAGTTTAGTAAAGGGTCAGCCATGTTATAAAGAGAAATTCTATGGTATAAAAAGCCATAGATGTCTTCAAATGTCTCCAAGCGTTATATGGTGTACCAATAACTGCTTATTTTGCTGGAGAATCTCTTCAAAAGATAGCTCATTTCCTTTTAACGATGAAAAAATGATCGATGACCC
Organism: uncultured archaeon; assembly: GCA_964646355.1. Lineage (GTDB taxonomy): Archaea > Asgardarchaeota > Lokiarchaeia > Helarchaeales > HEL-GB-B > HEL-GB-B. Next base: position 2,978 of record CAZYEE010000057.1, read on the forward strand.
TGATTTCATTTTAGACAGATGTTATTATGAATGGAAACGAATATTGAGTGGATATAAGCCAACCTCACATTCAAAAGTTTCATGGGAAAAATGGAATGATGCTCAGAACCCTTTTAGTATTGCAATATCATTATCAGGCGAGCCTACACTTTATCCAAGATTAAATGAGCTTATAGAAGCTTCTTTTAAACGAGGTCTTAAGGTTTTTCTCGTTTCAAATGGTACACGTCCAGATGTTATAAGATCATTGCATCCACCCTCGCAGCTTTATATTTCTGTAAGTGCTCCTACTGAAGATATTTATAGAAAAACATGCAGACCTGCATTTAAAAAGAATTGGAATAATTTAAAAGAAAGCTTGGAATATTTAAGATCATTTAAAACTCCTACAGCCATTAGACTGACTCTGGTCAAAAATTTGAATATGATAAAGTCTGAGGAATACGCAAAAATGATATTAAAAGCAGAACCAACTTATATCGAATGTAAAGGTTATGTAAATGTCGGAACATCCAGAAAATATTTGACTTTTAGTGATATGCCATTTCATGATGAGGTCAAAGAATTTGCTAAAAAAATCTCTGAATATACAGGATATAACATAATTGATGAACATCCACCAAGTCGAGTCGTATTACTTTCAAAACTAAAAAAACCAATTAGATTTGATTAATCTGATAGATTAATCTGATATATAATAATAATAATTTAACCTCCTAATGATTAGATATAATTAATCAAAAATTCGTAATAAATTAAAAAATTCACAAATTAAATTAAAAAATTCATAAATTAAATCAATTAAATATTTAATTTTGACCAGATAATTAATTTCGATTGATTAACTCTGTTAATTCAGATGCTAATTTCTCTTGATAACCCCAACTGCCATATATTTTACCTTTTTTTGACCATTCTCCTAAAAATCTCTTATAAGTTTCTGTCAATTTACCCGGTGGTGCCTTTTCTAATGGCGTGCCAGGTAATGGCATAAATGTATGTGCATGGATAATGGCGCCCTTTTTTATTATCCTCCGCATAAATTGAATAGTTAATTCCTCATCTTCAGGACGCTCAAAATAAAAACCAAAAATCATATCAACTTTAGGCGTTATTTCATATTTTAGAAATATATCTACTGCATTTTCAATATCTACTACTGTGTGTCCTCTTCTTAAAATTTTTAGGATTCTATCACTTCCACTCTGTCCACCAACTATACAGCTATTATTTGAAATATACGGGATAATTGTGTTTAAAACATCTTCATTAACACTATCTGGCCTTACCTCTCCTGGAAATGTACCATAGAAAATTTTTTTGATACCATTTATATTTTTGATATTTTTTAACAATTTCTCAATTTCATGGACATTTGGAGTGATACCATCCTCACTCTTATATGCAAATGAATTTGGAGAATTAAACCAGACCTTATCAAAACCCTTTTTAACAGCATTTCTAATCAAACGGATTATACTCTCAATACTTCTATGTCTCATTTTATTTCCATACATTTTTGGGACCAGACAATAAGCACACCTACCTGCTCCACAACCTCTAGAAATCTCTATGGGAGAAAATACTCTAAATTTTACTGAAAAAGCAGGGTATTTATCTAAATCTACAAATTTTAGCTGCTTTTTACAAATAATTTCTGAATTTTTATAGAAGCAGATCCCATCCAAATCATCAAATTTATCATTTTTTATTATCTTTTCTAGAATGATAGGGAAGATTTCCTCTCCTTCACCAATAACTAAAAAATCAAATCCAAACTGAATGGTAGATTCGGGTTTAGCTGTGGCATGAGGTCCTCCTCCTATAATAATTACCCTATCATCAAAAATATCCCGTATCCTCTTAATTTCAATCTGAATCTTTTTAACTTGTGTGGATAGAAATGAGTATGCAATTATAACTTTTTCAAATTTCTCGGGTCTTATTTGCAAAATCTCCTCTAAATTACCTATTTTGATATCAAAATCAGATAGAATACTATGTTCCTCAATACAACCTAATAGAGCTGCCAATGAATATTTTGTTGCTTTGTCATACTTGAAAAACAGTAGATTTTTCCTCAATTTTTGAATACCATTATAATTTTTAATGATGGATTATTCTCATATTAATTCTTAAAATATATAATAAATAACCATTTAAATTACTAAAATTGGATAATGAATTGGATTAAAATAAATATATAGTTTTGAATTATAAAATAAAAAATGAAAAACTTTTCATAAGAATGTTAATTAATTAAAAAATGTTTATTTAATATTAGCATAAAAATCGTAAATTTTATCGCTTTTTATAACCATTATATCTATACCTTCCCCTGAAGATGGATCTCGTTTTGATGCAGCTGATATAGCATCAATTGCAAGTTCTTTTGCTTCATCAGTTGTGATGGTGCTTTTATATTTATTTTCAATTACTCCTATCGATATTTCTGAACCTGAACCTGTTGTGGCATATTCATCCTCAATTATTGAACCGATGGGGTCTAATGCATATAAGAAATTGCCATTACTATCAACTCCGCCAATTATTGTATTTGTATAGTATGGAAAGAATTTATTCCTGTATAATATATTTGATACCAGTTTAGCTGCGGCTTTTGTGTTGATATTTTGTCCCTCTTCTAGAATATATAAACGAATATATGCTTGTATGATTGATTGTAGTTTTTGAAAGTCTGAAACTAATCCTGCACATGCTACTCCAATATGATCAGCTATTTTAAAAACCTTTTTAACAGATCTACTTAGAACCATTCTCCCGAAGGTCAATTTTCGGTCAGAGGCTAATACTATGCCATCAACACATTTTATACCTACTGTTGCCGCCCCTGGGAGCAAAAAATTCTCAAATTGTGATTTATTTATTTCGTTTTGCATTAAGATACACCAAAAATTTTTACATTTCCGTATTATGTAATTTCTTAAACTGTTTAATTTATTATCAATTTAATAATTTTATTACAATGATTTTTATTTAAAGATTTTATTCAAATTATCACGTTAAATTTTAAAAATAAGTAAAAATTAAAACAAATGGTTTTCATGAAAGGCGAGATTAGAGAAATTCTTAATAAAATAAAATGGACCAAGCCAACAGAATATAAAGATTATTTAATTATATTTACTCATAGAGGTTATCCCAATGATAAGAAAGAAATCAAGTTTGATAAGATAGTAGGGGTTAAAAGTTCATATTTCCTTTATAAAGAAAATGAAAGTTCCGAAATAACCCATATACCGTTTCATAGAATATTGGAAATCATTGACTTGAAAAATGACAAAATCTTGTGGAAAAAAAGAACTTGAATGGGCGTGATACCGTGAACCCATATAAAAATTTAATAAGCGTATTAACAGCACAGGATCTTTTAAAATTTGTTTTTTATAGGGCATCTAAGGTGGCATTAAAATCTGAATCGAGATTAGATCCTGTTAAAAAAGCTAGATTTAAGGAATTAGAAAGAGTCAGAATAGTTGAGAGAGAATTGCTTAATAAATTTAATCAATATATCAAGTCCTATCCTAATTTTAATGAAGTCCCACCTTTCTACTTGGAGCTTACTAATGTCGTGGTCGATGGGGGAGTGGACAGAATAAAACAGATTTTGGCATCTCTTAGTAAGGGCATACCTGTTATAAAGAAAATCACAGCCAGCACAATAAAAAGGATCAAGTTCTCAAATAATCCAAGAGAGATGGCTAATATAAGAATAAGTTATTATGGGCGTATATCCTCGTTTATTAAAAAGTATGATGGTAGATTTGAAGAATTAAATGAATTCAGAAGAGTCCTAAGAAAATTACCTTCGATAGATCCTAATATTCCGACGGTCGTTGTGGCAGGTTATCCAAATGTAGGAAAAAGTTCGTTGGTAAAACAAATTTCCACAGCAAAACCAGAGATCTCGTATTATCCTTTTACCACGAAAAAAATTATCGTAGGCAAATTTAATAAAGACGATATTAATATTCAAATAATCGATTCTCCAGGGCTCCTGGATCGTCCGCTAGAAAAAAGAAATGAAATTGAAATGCAAGCAATTCTAGCTCTAAGATACCTAGCTAAATTCATCATTTATCTTTTTGATCCTTCGGAAACTTGCGGATATTCGGTACAGGATCAAATCTCGCTCTTGAATAGTCTAATCAAAAATTTTGCCCAGATTCCTTTCATAATTGTTCAAAATAAGATCGATTTATATGATAAGAATTATAACTTGGATAATAAAATTCAAATTGACATTCCACTGAGGGTTTTCCGTACATGTCTTGTTGAAAATGTGGGAATTGATGAAATTGTCAATTTTCTTATTGAAAAATATGAAAAATATCGATATATAAATTTATAAAAATCTTGTTCTATTAATAGAAATCCTAGACAAAATGTTAAAGAATTAATTATAATTCTTGATAAAATTTGGATATATATTTAAAAAATACATTTATTCTACTTTTCAGATATCAGTATGTAAAAAAAATTCAGTTATTTATTTACTAGCAATTTAAATATCTCTCTTTTGTGGTTCTTTTAAAGGTCACAATAATATCTATATTTAGATCATTAATCAAAAATAATGTAAAAAAGGTGATTTAAAATGGTGTGGAAATATCCACTTTTGGTTAATAATTCCCCTAATATGAAGCTCAGTTTAAATGAGTATAGGATTCTGATTCATTGTGATGGTTTTCATGATATTTCTAAGATTCAAGAGATGACTGGTCTGCCCAGACTTTTAATATTAAAAACTATAAGAAAATATGCAAAAAAAGGAAAAATAAGAATGAAATGTTCCATTATGGGTTAATTATGGGATAGTTCTTTTTTGTTAATATTTTGTCAATATATTGGTTAAATGAGAAATTATTAAGTAACTCGAAAATTAATATACAACATGAATCTTAGACCCACATTTTGGGCATCTCCCATCTTTTATTTTATTTTCAGCTATCATATATCCATGTCTTATTATTACTGGAGTCTTACAATTAGGACAAAATGTGGTTTCTCCATCTTTTAAGTAGATATTACCAACATATACATAATACAATCCAACTTCGAGTGCAATTTTTCTGGCTCTTTCTATAGTCTCCTTAGGCGTAGGTTGAATATAATTTAATTTATATTCAGGTCGAAATCTGCTAAAATGTAGCGGAACATCCGGTCCACACTCATTTAAGATCCATTCTGCAAGTTTTCTAAAATTTTCATCACTATCATTTAGACCAGGGATTATCAAGTTTGTGCATTCTACATGCTTCTCATTATCATATAATGTTTTTACAGTCTTGAGAACTGGCTCTACACTTTTAATTTTGCATATTTTTCTGTAAAACTCATCTTCTATACTTTTAATATCTATATTTGCTGCATCTATAAAGGGTAGAATATAATCAAGCCCTTTTGGTGAAACATAACCGTTAGACACAAGGACATTCTTGATTCCAATTTTATGTGCGCGTTCTGAAACGTCATGGACATACTCCAGCCAGATTAAAGGTTCATTATATGTAAATGCTATTAAATTACAACCGTTCCTTATTGCCTGATTTATAATGTCTTCTGGAGATGCTTCTTTTATATATGGATATTTATCAAATGTAGTCTGGGAAATATGCCAATTCTGACAGTTAAGACATTTAAAATTACAGCCAACAGATGATATTGAGAAAATATCTGCGCCCGGATAGAAATTGAAAAGTGGTTTTTTTTCAATTGGATCTACTGCCATCGCAGAAACAAGACCATATATATTTGAATAACAAACTCCATCTTTATTTATTCTTGTTCCACATACTCCCGATTTACCAGGAGATATTACACAATAATGAGGACAAACTCCACATCGCACCTTATTTCCATCTAATTTTTCGTAAAATATTGTTTCTTTTAAAATTTTTAGCATCTCCTTTATTAATTACTTTTACAATTAAAATTAAAAAATTTTAAAAGAGTTCAAGTATTATTTTAAATCCTATCATACTTAAAAAAATTTAAGAACACTATTAGTATTTTTAGTATAACTTGATATGAATAATTTCAGTGATAAAAATGGATCCCTACAAAATATTATTAAGTCCTGTAATGTCAGAGCATGCATTTGAGTTAATAGAAAACGAGAATAAACTAACTTTTATAGTTTCAAGGAAAGCAAACAAACATTTAATAAAATACTGCGTAAAAAAGTTATACAATGTAGAAGCAGAAAAAGTAAATACTATGATTCTAAAAAATGGCAAAAAAAAAGCGATTGTGAAATTAAAACCGGAATATGATGCAGCGGAAGTAGCAACTAAAATAGGAATATATTAAGGTGAAATATTATGGGTAAGAGAATTAGAGTACAAAAAAGAGGTAGAGGCAACCCGCCTTGGAATGCATCTAAAAAAGGCAGGAAAGGTCCTATTAAACATGTAAAATTAACTCCTAAGCGAAAGGATACTGTGATAGAAGGTAAACTACTTGATATTATTCATGAAAGAGGTAGGACTGCCCCAATTGGATATGTTCAATATTCTGATAGGACCAAGGGCTATCAAATAATGCCTGAAGGACTAATAGTAGGTCAGACCATTCAAATAGGAGAGTCTGCCGAATTGAAACCTGGTAATACTCTTCCACTTGGAAGTATACCCGAAGGGACCATGATTTATAATATCGAATCCAAGCCAGGTGATGGTGGTAAATTCGCTAGGGCGAGTGGAACATATGCTCAAGTAATTTCCCGAGTTCAAGATAAAATATTGGTAAGATTACCCTCTAAAAAACAGAAACTTTTTGACCCTAAATGTAGGGCGACTATTGGTATTGTAGCGGGTGGTGGCCGCCCAGAGAAACCATTTTTGAAAGCCGGTAAAAAATATCATCATTTAAAAGCCAGAGGACATAAATATCCAAGAGTTAGGGGTGTCGCAATGGCAGCAGTACACCATCCATTTGGTGGTGGAGCACATCAGCATGTCAGTAAAAAATCAAGCATTGTTTCCAGGCATGCACCACCTGGTAGAAAAGTTGGTCTTATAGCAGCACGAAGATCTGGTAAAAAGAAGAAATAATTTTTTAGATTAGATTTAATGACATTTAATAATATTTTATAATAATTTAACAATTTTTAATCATCAAATTTTTTGCTTTTTAATCTTATAATCCAGCTTTTTGTAAAATAGCCTATAAAATAATAAAATCCTCGTCAATTTTGTAGTCATATTTTTTTTCAAGGAGCTTACTTGGATCGCCTGTTATTTTAATGAATTCGGGCAATTTTCCAGTAGTACCGGCATATTTTCCTCTAATGATAAGGGCTCCCTTTATTTTTTCAAGGGATTCAGCAGCTTCAAGTCCTGCTTGAACAGATTTTTCTATATCTTTTCCAATTACCTGGTTTCCAATAAAAGTGGCTGCCGCATCGCCTATTGTTGCATTTGTTGAAACCACAGTAGCTGCATCGGCTTGTCCGAAACTGAACCCTCTACCGAATGAGCCAGAGCTCGTTCCTAGTCCGAACGGAAAATCTTTGGCAGGAGACAGCTTGAACCCTATTTTACCAGACAGTGTTGATTCACCTGCATAGATCGCAACATAAATTTTGTCCTCAGAAATTGCAGTTATTTCTCCGCCATTTTCAACAATGCTATTTTTTGAGCCCTCTGCTTTCAGTTTTTCCAGAACCAAATCTGCCAGTGCTCCTGCAACTGCAGCCATGGGCCCAACATCTATGAATTCAGTCACCTCTTGCATCATTCTAACCACAAGAGGCGCATCTTCATCTACAGGTAGAGGCTTATAAGAATATAGGAAATCCTTATGCTTGAATATATAACGTTTTAATGCCAATCGATGTTTCTTTATAGTATTTATTCCTAAATCCAATGCATTTTCTAAGTCAGTTTTAATAAAAACATCAGATTCTTTAATTTTAAATCTATAAGTATATGAGAAAATTTGTCAAACACCCTTATCAAAATCTTTTTTCAATAATAAATATTAAATAAATGATGTTATTTCCGTAGCCAATGATAATCTCTTTAAAGTCAGATAGATATTATGAAATCTGTAATATTATAATTTTTAAAGGTTAAAATTGCTATTTCAATGAGTTAAAATTGTTATTTCAATAATATTATAAAATTATAAGAATTTGTCAAGTTTATTTGAGCGTTTATTAGAGCGTCTTTTGTTTTTATTTTCCAATTTTCTTTTTTCTATTAATTTTTTAGTTTCTTCATCAATATAAATTTCTTTTATTTCAAAAAAATCTATTGTTTTTCCGATTTTAAGTTCACCATAGGCGCCATCATATCCAACTGGTTCGAAACAAAAGTTTCCCTGTCTGATGGTTATTATGTCATTAATCAGTTTCTCGTCTACTATTCCGTCTAATTTTTTTCTAATTTCTGACTCGCTTTGGAACCATAATTCACACTCATTTCCGAATTGCGTTACTATATTTGTATAGATATTATTTATCTTTTTAGAGCCCAATGATTTTACTCCAAGGTGTGCACCAATTATTTCGATTAGAGGTACCATATGGACAAAATTTGGTCTGCCTTTAGGGAGAAATCCATATTCTCTTTTCTCTCCTTGAATTTCATTAAGTTCAAGGGCCCTTTGAAGAACCCCTATAGTCAATTTTTTTCCACAAATCGGGCAAATATTGTCCTTAGGAACATATTTAGGAGAATAAACACAATATGACTTATTATGATCCTTTTTTCCAGCTCTGTGACCAGTTAAAAAATATTTTCCCTCAGTAGGATTGAATTCACTTGTGTAAATTATTTTATTTTCTCTTAATGCTTTAATAATTGATTGGTATTTCAAATCATTAACTTCAATTGAAGTAAATTCTCTACCAAGTCGGTTCAATGCAGGAGAGTGAGCATCACTGTTGGAAATTAATGTTTTATCATCCAATTCGGGTATCAAGCTTAATACATATTGATCCGCGCTAAGACCCGTTTCAAATATTTGTATCCGATCAGCAGCTTCCCCAAAAAAATCTTTTAAATAATTAATTGGGTTCTGGGATCCATAAATTCCATTTGGAGTCATTACATGTGCTGGAATAACCTCAACATATTCATCAAGGTCATAAATTTTGAGTATTCGATCTCCAACCTCTTTATTATCCTTACATAATACAAATGGTCTTCCTATGGTATTTTTAATCCCCCATTTATTGAATAGACCTAACATTTTATCTACAGTTTCAAAATCGGGAAATAGAAATACTAGATGCACAGATTTGCGTCCGGTTTTTACTGCACAGGTAAAAATTAGTTCCGTTTGTAAGACAAATCGAACTTGATCTTCATATTCTTTTAGACCAAAAATACCATCCGATGTCTCTATAAACCTCTCCTTTAACTGATCAAGCCATGCCTTAAATAAACAATCACCTGAACCAACTATATTTATTCCTTTTAGAGGCCCAGTTTTTAGAAAATCTTCCAGCTTTATCTTGCCTGCTCCACCAGCATACCCGCTATGGTAATGTATGTCTAAATTTAACTTAATTTAAATGCCTCCAGTTTTAATTTATTATCGACATTCTAGGATTTCAAAATTTTTTATTGATATTCTTTATATGAATGAGCTTATTTATCTTATTAATTATATTAGTATAAAGGTGGTGCATCATATTGCGCTGGATCATTTTTAGATGTTATAGATGTAGACTTCCTTTGTATGCGGAGGAAGGTCAAAAGACCAAGAAATGTCCGGGCTGCAATAAAATAATTAATCTAAAAATAGTTAAAAAAATAAAATTTGTTGACGATATTCAAACTGCTAGAGAAATAATTATGCAATTAAAAGCACCTAAAGATGTGAGAGAGGAAATTATTAAGACATTAAAAAGACCAGTCCAAAAGACTTCAAAACTAGATGAATTAATAAACATTATCAAAGAGCTTTCATTAAGATCAGATTCTGGATTTACAATCGATGACTTAAAAAATAATACAACTCATCTAGATTTAGATATTTCTCAATTAGAAGAGATTTTAGAAAAATTCCTTAAAGAAGGATATATATATCAAAAATCTATAGGGCATTATAAATATATATAAGAGGTAGGACAAGAAGTTGGAAGACCTATTAGAAAAACTTGTTGACCAAGGTTTGAGCCTTGGTGCCGATTTTATTGACCTCAGATTAGAAAAAGCTATAGGAACTTCAATAAAAATTGTGGACTCGAAATTAAAAGTAGGTGCCACATTTGACAATAAGGGAATAGCTATAAGAGCATTCTATGATGGTGCATGGGGTTTTGTTTCTTCATCGGTAATTAAATTTGAGAAATTAAAAGAATATGTGAAAGATGCTGTTAAAATGGCTAAAGGGATCTCTCAGCATTCAAAAATTAAATTTAAACTGAATGAACAAAATGGAATAAAAAAGAAATTTCCGCTAAAGGTAAAGATAAGAATTTCTGATATTGATATTTCTGAAAAAATTGAGTTTTTAGAAAAAATTGATAAACAAGCACGAAGCTATGATAATAGAATCGTAAATACAAATTCAGTTTATTCAGATAGCGAATCTTATAGGATGATATGCAATTCATTCGGTTCGTTGATAGAAGCCCATGAAAGTTATGTCTATTGTGTAAGCTTGAATTTCAGCAAAGAGAATAATGTTAGACAGAGGGGATTCAAAAGTGTTGGAAAAACTCTAGGTTATGAAACTATACAAACTGATGAAGCACAAAACCTAGGTATTGGATCTGCTAAAGAGGCAATAGAGCTTTTAAAAGCAAAGCCTGCAAAAGGTGGAACTTTTACCGTTCTTTTAGACCCTAAATTAGCAGGTGTATTTATACACGAAAGTTTTGGGCACGCAGCTGAAGCAGATGCTGTTATTGCGGGTCAATCAATATTGGAAAATAAAATCGGAGAAAAAATCGCCACAGATTTATTGAACGTAGTCGATGACCCAACCTTATTCGGAATGTTCGGATCATATCAAGTTGATGATGAGTGCTTTAAAGCAAAACGGACTTTATTAATTGAGAATGGGATCCTTAAAAACTATTTACACAATCTGGAAACCTCATCGAGATTAAATATGAGCGGTAATAATGGACGGGCTGAAGGTTTTCATTATTTTCCAATCGTAAGGATGAGTAATACTCACATCTTACCAGGTAATTGGAAATTAGAGGAAATGCTTGAAGATATTAAAACAGGAATCTATGCTCAAGGGTGGATTAGGGGCTATACTGACCCCTCAACTGGAGCCTTTATGTTTAAATGTGCCAGAGCAAATATAATCCAAAATGGAGAAATAGGAGAGCTATTAAGAGATGCTGCAATTTCCGGTGACACGCTTACTACTTTACAAATGATCGATGCTGTAGGTAATGACCTTGACCTGTCGCCAGGTCATTGCGGAAAAGGCGGACAACTAATCCCCGTAACTGATGGTGGGCCCCATATTCGTGTAAAAAATTTAGTCATAGGAGGGCTTGAATAAATGTATAATGAAGAATTAAAAGAACTATGCGAGGTTATCCTAAAAAAATTGGAAAACTATTCTCTAGACCAATACGAAATATATGGCTTATCGACAGACCAGTTATTGGTTATAGTAGAAAAAAATTCAATTAAGGACTTTGCCAGATGTATTGATACAGGCTTTAGCATCAGAGTTGTTAAAGATAAAAGATTGGGGTTTGCTCATTCAACTGAATTTTCAGAAAAAGATGTAGATAGTCTTATTAAAAAAGCAATAAAATTTACTATAATGGGCCAGCCCGATGTAGACTTTAAGGAGTTCCCCAGACCCAAAAAATATGATACAATCAGCAATTTACTTGATAAAAAACTGTTAAACATTACTCCAGAAACAGCAATTGAAGGATTAAAATTGTTAATTGACTCCGCAAAAATTAACAATAAAGTCTACTCAATCGGTGCGGAATATAGAATATCTGTTTTTCATGAAGTAATAATGAATTCTAACGGTGTTTTTGGCTCATCGGCTCATAGCGAAGTAGATATATCATGTAGTATAACGACAAAGGATGGGAATAAAACAGGTTCTGGCTTTGATTTTCAATCCTCCAGATTCCTCAAAGAGGTTAATCCCGAAAAAATAGGTAGTAATGCTGCAACAATTGCTCTCCAGCTATTAAACTCCAGAAAATTAAAGACTGGAAAAATGCCAGTAATCTTTCATCCCATCGCCAGTCATACTATCTTAGGTGCGGGCATTGGACATGGAATTAATGCAGAATCAGTCCAGTATCAACGCAGTTATCTTACTAATAAATTGGGAGAAAAAATCTTCCCAGAAAATTTATTGATTGTAGACGATGGCAGATATATAAAAAACAACGGCATCCCAGCTGTAGGTACTAATATTTTTGATGCCGAAGGCTTTCCTACTCAGTGCACAACTATAGCTAAAGATGGGATTTTGAAAAGCTATCTTCACAATTCATATACCGCTCATAAACAAGGAGTGGAAAATACAGGAAACGCATATAGAGCTGATTATAGTTCTATACCTAGCATTTCGGCCAATAACTTGGTCTTTCAGGCAGGAGATTCAGGTACCCTTGATGATATGATTAATGAAACTAAAGAAGGGCTTTACTTATATTATACGGGAGATACTCCTAATATAATAACAGGCGATTTGAGTGCCATGGTCCACACAGGCTTTTATATAAAAAATGGTGAAATAGTGTCCGGAGTAAAAAATACAATGGTCGGCATAAATATGCTCGATCTTTTTAAAAATATCGATATGATCGGCTCAACAATTGAAACCATAGGTACAATTCATGTCCCATTCATTAGAATTTCTGAAATGAAAATCTCAGGAAAATAATAGCCTAATAATTGGTTTTAAATAAAAAGAAAATAATTGACAGCTCAGAACTCAAGATCTCTTTCATTTTTTAATATCAAACGGACATGTTTCATCACAGCCGTATTTATTATTTAATTCCAATCTTATAAGCATTTTTTTTAAACAATATGGTCCACAGAAAAAATCCTGACAAATAATAATAAAAGATATTTTTAAGTGCAAAAAATATTTACATAATTTTTGATAAATTTCCGCTTTATTAAATTAGTTTTTTGAAACATTGGCAAATATAATCATAATATACTTTTAGCCCAACTAGATATACATATTTATCCAGATTGAAAATAAAAATTGTATTATATAAATCAAATTACGACAATAAAATAATTTAAATATACATAATCTCCCAGATTAACGCTCAGATCTCAACGCCGTTCACATCTATAATTCAAATTGGGTGAATATCATCATTGCTGAATAATTATACACTCTAAAGAATTTTAAAATTAACTATCGTATAAGATTTATATTACGCACTTTATAAATGCTTTATATAAGCTATCCTAAATTTATCCGACATTGAAAGGGATTAAAAAAGAGTATTCTTTAATGTATTAAAGATAATATTCAATCTTTGAAGAATTATGGAATTAGTTATCGCATCTTTAAAATGAAAATATTTTTCCATATTTTTCTTAAATATTTTAATTATAACTTCTCGTAATGAGATTATGTAATCTTTTAATTCATTAGTAG
>CAZYEE010000058.1:0-16518 GCA_964646355.1 uncultured archaeon
TAATGATAAAACATCTTCTTGAAATTTCAAATGTTCAAGAATTTCTTGGTCTGGGATTGAAATTTTGAGCACGTCTTGAGTTTTGTAAACATCTTCAATTGGATTTTCAGGGTCTTTTACTGGAATCATTATATTTCGTCCATCATGCAAGTTTAACTGAATATGTCCTTTTTTAAGTGTAGTTTTATTTTCAATTCTGCATAGTTTAAAGTCTTTCTCATCTTCATCAATTTCGTGAAGGATTAAACCATGTTTTGGTATAGGTAACATTCTATAGTATTTCTCAATTTTCGGAATTTCTATTACATCCATAAGCCCAACATAGAATCTTAAATCTTTTCTTACCTTACCATCTACCTTAATTTCGCCACCCTTAATTATGTATCTGGCCTCTCTTCTTGTTTTACATAATTTTAAGACATCTCTTACAATTATGAGTAATGGCAAGGCATTTTTTGCAGTATGAGGTCCTGCGCGTCTTGCCACTGTATATTTATGTTCTTTTCTACGGATGGGCCAGTATCTAGGTGCTGCAAGGCTTTTTTGATGTAAACTTTTACCTTTTTTCGGCATTTATAGATCACTCTAACTCTACTTTTTGTTTTCTCTCAATAATTTTTTTTCTATACTTATCTTTTTTAGGATTTAATTTTGTGATAATAACATCACTTGGTTTGATAGGATAATCGAAGGATGCTCCACCAATTTTTTCAATCTGGATTCCTTCAACATAAATACGGTAATTTTTACGATCAACACGAGTAACTTTTCCTTCTGAGCCTTCAAATTCACCCCTAAATACCATTACATGATCTCCTTTCCTTATTCCTAACCTTCTGATTCCGTATTCTTCAACCAATTCATCAATTAATTTTGCATTAAAGTATTTATTTCTTCTATGATTAGGGGCTAAAAACATTCTTTTTCTATTTTTTCGTGGAGATTTTGTTTTCATTCTCATTATATAATCACCTTAAACTACCATCGAGGCGACAGCAGATAATCTGGGCCACCTTTCCGCAGCTTCTTTAGCGACTGCACCTCTTATCTCGGAACCTTTTGGGTCTCCATTAGGATTTACTATAACTGCTGCATTGTCCTCAAATCTGATCCATCGCCCATCAATTCGTCTATAGGGTTTTCTCTGCCTTATTATTATTGCTCTCACTACCTGTCTTCGCATATCTGGAGAACCTTTAACCACTGAGGCTACTACCATTTGTCCTACAGATGCCTTTGGAATTTTATTCAATCTTCCTTTATAACCAATTACAGCAATTACCTTAAGGAGCTTACCTCCACTATTATCACTACACTTTAATATTGTTTGGTTCTGAATTCCTTTTGAAATATAAGGCAAATATAGTGCAGCACTACGTCTTACTCGAGCCTTACCCATGTTGTCCAACCTTTATTTTTGATTATTTTTATTATTATTGAATAAATTACAAGCCATTGGTATTAATTACAATTTTCAATACTTATTAATTAAATACCAATGCTAATATTTTCTCTTTATTTATTTATACCATATTTACAAATTCTTAATATGGTGCTTAATGAACTTTTGTAGTAAATTTTTAACGTGAAAATTTGTTTAAAAATTTTCTCATCAAGCTAAACTATTTTAGAAATTAAAAAATATGGTTATTAAAAAATTTTTTTGATTTAAATTTGATGAGTTTTAATTAGGAATAATAAAATAGAAGTTGAAAATAAGAGATGAAAAATTTTAACCAGTTTTGATTCTTCTTTTCCATTCTTGAATTTTTTCTAATAATAATTGATATGTATCAGCATCTACTGGATCCTCAGGGCCAAGTTTCTTAAGTTTTCTAGCATGTGAAGCTAATTCATAAAGAGTAGGATGCCATTTATATAAATTTGTGATTTTATCCCTAACTTCATCCATATACTGACCCAGCTGATTTGCTAGCATTCCTGACTTCAGTTTTTCAGTGATTGAGTCAAAAAGGTCAAATACCTCTTTCGGAACAGTCGTATATTCTGCTGTTACAGTTGGTATAGTCGTAGGAGTAGTTGCAGGTGCGGTTGGAGCTGGCTTTGCTTGTGTTGGCATTTTGGTGGGTGTAGGTGCAGGACTTGGAACTGGAGCTGGGCCTTGCTTTATTTGAGTAGCCGGCTGGGTTATAGTTGGCTGTGCTGGCTGAGGTTGAGGTGCAGCTGTCGGAGCTACTGTAGGCATTGGTTTAACCCCTACCTGGATACCTCCTGATTTTATCTCGTTAATTGAATTTTTTATTGATATTATTTCATTATTTAAATTATCAATTTTTGAATTAAGAGAATTAAAACTGTTTAATAAAACATTGAAATTTTCTAATAATTTATTAATTGTGCTCATTAGTTCACCGGAATCAGCCGAAGAGACAGCACCCGCCGTGCCACCCGGGGCATTTGATATTGTTTTTGATAAATTTTCAATTTGTTCTCCAATCATATCAGCAAAACTCATTAAATTAGGCCCAATAGAAGCAGGTAACTCTTCTTTTACTTTTTCAATTGATGGTATGACTTGATCTATTATGCCCGGAATGATTTTGTCCAAAATTTGTTCTACTTTTTCTAAACGTTCTTCTAACCTTTCAAAGACCGTTTTAGGTTTACTGGCCATTTTAATCGCCTTCATATTTTACAATAAATAACATTATAAATTCAAATAGATAGGAATTGAATAAAATGAATTTTTATGGATATAAATATGAGTTTATTTTTTTAAAAAAATTTTGAGCTTTTAAACATCTCTTTAATAAACATTACACTTATTTTTCATTATTTTGAATTTTCTGAAAAAAAATTACTCGATATATTTTCTATTCTATAATAAATCCTAAGATTCAAAAATATAGAATAATTTAAAAAATAAACTATTATCAAAATTCTTATTTTTATTCTTGATTACTATATTACTACTCTAAATTTTGTTTTATTCAAATAAATTTACTCTCTGGATTTTATTTCAACAACTACATATGATTTGGTTTTGCTGAGTGGTCTGCATTCAGCTATTTTAACGATATCTCCTTCCTTAATTTCGTCAAAACATGGTGGACAATGAGCTGTAATATTGTTATGTCGTTTTTCATAGCGTTTATATTTTTTAAGATAGTATAAATAATCTCTTCTTACTACTACTGTATTTTTCATTCTTGTACTAATAACTTTTCCTTCAAAAATTCGTCCTCTTATAGATAATTTACCATGAAATGGACACTTAATATCATCACATTCTTTTTTTGGACCTACAACATCAATTCCAATATTTCGTTTCATTTCTTATTCACTTAATATTTTCTTCGTATTTTAATTCTATCTTCAGGTCTACCGACCAGAATTCTTCCATTGATTTCGAAAATTTTATTATCGAGATCAAATCGGAATAAATTACCTTTTTTAGGAATTTTCAATCTTTTATTGGACATTTCGTCCTGAATTATAAAAAGATTATAAGTTTCATCAATAATTTTTCCTTTCCATTTAATTTGGTCATTATTATGGGGTACGATATAGACCTTAAGTCCGATAAGCTTTTCATTAATTAAATTTTTAGCTTTTATTTTCATTTATTAAATTTTACCCAATTCTCTTAATCGTTTATAGGTTAATAATCTTGCAATCGTCCTGCGTAATTCTTTTATTTTTCCTGGATTTTCAATAGCACCACCACCAGCGATTAAAGATCGTTGCTGAAAGAGTTCACTTCTTAATTCAGTGATTTTTTTATCTATTTCGTCGATAGTCATTTTCCTTAATTGTTTTTTTCGTAATATTGGCATCAGATACCACCTTTAATATCATAATTAATAAATAATCTTAAAATCAATTATTCTTCTTTATTTTCTGTATTTTTTTCTTTAATGGGTTCTTCTTTAGGTTCTTCTTTAGATTCCTCTTCAGATTCTATAATATCTTCTCCGGGTGTTATACCAAGTATTTTATAAATTTTTTCTTCATCAATTATGTCCCTAATCTTTATTTCATTGGGCATTAATTCTGGAGATTTCATAATTTTTACTTTAACTCCAATAACACCCTTTTTAAGAATAGCATATGCTGTAGCTACATCCACATATTTATAGGCTGGATCACCACATTTTGCAACAAATCCCGATCTAAATTTCTTGGAACGAGCTCTATGACTTGTAAGTTTTCCACTTACAGTTATTTCAACTCCTTTAGCACCTGCATCTTTTATTCGTCTCAGTATTGAGTATGCTGCTCTCCTATATTGAGTTCCTTTTAACAATCTTGCAGCTAATCTTTCTGCCATTACTCTAGCATTCAGTTCTGGGATATCTAATTCGGCTACTTCTATCTGAGGGTTTTCTAGATTAAATTCTTCCTCCATATATCTTGTTAGATATTTGACATTTTTTCCTCTTCTGCCTATAACAATACCCGGTCTAGCCGCATGAATGGAAATTCTGGTCCCAAGCAATGTTTTTTGGATTTCTACTTTTTCATACCATGCCTTTTTAAGTTCCTTTGCTAGAAATTCATCAATTTTTGTTTTTTCAATCTTTTTACTAACAAAATGTTGGATTGCAGCCATATTACATACCATTTTGAATTTATATTTAAATTATTATTTCAATCCTCATCTATATTTTATTCTTCTTCTAGTACTATTTCTATGTGAGATAATCTTTTAAAATATGGGGTTGAGCGCCCAAAAGCTCGTGGGATATATTTTTTAATAACAGGAGCTTTATGGACCATTGCATGAATTATTCTAATTCTATCAATATCTAAGCCTTTATATTCTGCGTTATTTTCAGCATTTTCAATTACATTTAAAACTTCACGGGCAGCTTTAATTGGATAGGCACCAGCATACCATTTGTATTTATCAAGTCCCTTTTTATGACCTCTTTTTCCTTTATATCTTTTAAATGGAACCACTCTTTTCATATCAATAACGTCTTCTAAAAACTGTTTGGCTTTATCCAGTTTCATTCCTCTGATACAGTTGCAAATCTCTCGGACTGGTTTGGGAGAAACTTTAACATCTCTTCCTACTGCTTTCGCCGTTCTATCTGGGTCCAATCCTATTATTGCATATTTATGTTTGCCCATTTATACCACATTTAATGAAATATTTATCTGAAACAAGCATTTTAGCTGATTTTTTGTTATTTTTATTAATAAAGCCCTATATGATCCTCTTTTTCTTAATCCAATTATATTTCTTTTTATTATTAACTCATTAATATCTTAATATATTATTTAGGGCTTTAGAGCTTGTGTAATTAAAGATTATGAGCTTTATAATATTTTTTAAATGTTAAATTGAAAGAATTAATCACCTTATTTTAAATTTTCTATTAATCAATTTTTAGAATTATATTATTTTAATAATAATTGAGAAAATTTTAAGTGAAGTTCTAGAAACTATAAAGGGTAATAAATGAGTTTCTAGTAAAAAAGTTAGTTTCTCATGAAGATTTTCAATTTTATATATACATTTAGCGATGTTTAAAAGTTTTTAATTATTATAATCAATAAATAAAGCTCAAACAAATTTGATATCTATTCTTATTCAGTGAGTGTTATTTAAAACATAAACTAAGTGTTATATATATATTAAGAGTTTCATAATCCTGGATAAAAATGTTCTAAGGTTTGTTTATTTAAGTGGCACATATTGTGAGCTTCTTGTAGCACCAATACCGGGAGAGCCATGGATAACTCTTTTTCTTGTTGGTGCAAATTCTCCTAAATAATGGCCAATATGGTCTGGTGTAATTGTGAATTCAATAAATTCTTTTCCATTGTATACAGCAACAGTTAAACCAATCATCTCGGGAGTTATAATAGCATCTCGATTATGAGTTCGTACAATTACTTTTTTTCCTCGTTTTAAAGCTCTTCGTGCTTTTCTTAATTTCTCTAGAAACTTTTTCTGGCGATTTGGTAACCCACGTAATAATGAACGTCTCTGTCTTGCAGGTAATATCTTTATAAATTCATCCATAGGCATTGCCTGAAGCTCTTCAATTGTATATCCGCGGTATGTAAATTTTTTAGGCATTTTATTCACCAATTTATTATTAATTTATTTTATTTTCAAGGTTTTGAGTGGAATTAATCGCTCTTTTAATAATATTTTATTAATTTTATAGTTCGTTAAAAGGCTATAATTTATTTTGTTTGAATTCATAATTATATTAAAAATTTTCTATCAAGGTAGAACTTTAATTAAAGAATATTTTCAATGGATTATAGTAAAATAAGCGATTTTATTATTCTTCCTTTGAGAATAAATCCGTTTCAATTTTTTGAACAAGATTTAACTGATTTTTTAATTCATTTTTTAATTTAACAATAGACTCTACAGGAGATGGATCTTTATTATTTAGAATTGCCAAATACAAACTGATATAATCTCCAATGATTATCAGCGACATTATCTGACTTAGTTTTGATTCACCTCTAGCATAAATTTCAATCACATCAACTAATTTTTCTTTTAAAACAATTGATTTGGTGAGTTCAATTCTTGTTTTTATTGCCTCGATCTCATCTGTGGTTCTCAATAATAAACAGATAAATTTTTTTGATGTCTCGATCGGACACTCCCATCCTACTATTTCATTATGGTCTAATTCAGGAAAGAAATCTATTTTACAAGGAGTTTTGCTGTTTTCATTAATTTGTGTTTTATATCTCTTAGCTACCGATTTGTATTGTGAATTAATGTAGATTACTGGTATATTATTAAAACATTTTAATGCTATTTGTTTAGCCACATTATTTTCAAGTGGAGTTTTTATTGAGATTTCGTCCCTTAGGATTTTTAATACTTCAATCATCTCAGTGATTTCTTCATCAACAGGTTCAATTAAGCCCAATTCTTGAAGTGTTATCAATAATGAAGTAAATAAATACCCTAATGCAGCTCTTGGAGCAAGATTCGCTGGAACTAAAATGTGTGGAATTTGCAATTTTTTACAGAATTCTTTTAATTTACCTCCTGATGATATTGCAATTATTAATGCTCCTCGTTCAAGTGATTCTTTTAAAGCATGAAGAGTTTCTTCTGTATTTCCTGAATAACTTATTATAAAAACCAATGAATTTTCGTTAACATATTTAGGTAATGTATAATTTCTAATTGTTATTATAGGGAAATCAACTCTATTTGCTAAATAATCATGTAATATATCTCCACTAATCGCCGAACCACCCATTCCACATATGATACAACATTTAGGAAAGTTTGGAAATTCTCTAGACTCAATTATCTGTTTTATTGAAGGATAATCGATTGATTTACAACTATTTCTTGCTTGTATTATACTATCAGGCAATTTGTAAATATCTTTTGATATGTTCAGTTTATCAATCTTCAAAATTTCTTCCTTTTCTAACATACGATATTTCTCACTTAATTTTCGTTTTTGGTGATGTGTAATTTGAATTAGTATAAATTTATTATTAAACATTTGTTATTATTTAAAAATGAAAAAATTATTTCTCTATTTTTAATTTTTTAATCAAATAAAGTTTTAATTTTAATATTGTGGTAAATATATTAGATATTCACAGATTTTACTAATTTTACATCAGTTTTTAGATATTAAAAATTATTCATAAAAGTATTTTTTAATCTATTTCATATTTCTATTTTATTTATTATATTCCATTATATTCTATAAAATTATATATTCTCCGCTTTTATTTTTTATTTATAATGAGAAAATTCATCTTTTCGAATCAATAGAGTTTCTAAATTATTTTTAATAATTGGGGATAAGAAGATACTTTATATTTTAAACGATTTCATATTGAATTTTCAATAAATTCTGTTTTTTTCAATTAATAATTTTTAAAATGAAGAGGTAATATTTTCAGTCTCATGGGATTAAAATAATGATAAAAATTGCTGTTAAATTCAAAATATTAAAAAATATAAAGGAAATTAACAAAAAATTCGTTAGAGCTTAGCTCTAACGAGTGAAAGATCTCATGGGAGTTTAACTTGATTCACTGCTTTCCTCTTCTTCTTCAAGGCCTAATTCTTCTAGTTCTTCGAGTGGAACTGGTGGCGGCGTGGTTTTGACGGGTTAACAGCTCACGGCTGTACTTCCTATCATCGTCCAGCCGATCCAGATCGCAATCCCTAAGATGATTACAGCTGCAAGCCATAATGGCCCGATTACTGCCCATCTCCAAGAGATGCCACCAAGGGTTATCGCGTATACAAGCCATGAAGGCCATCCTGAATCAATCATCCATTGTACTGCGGCATCTGCACTGGATGCTCCTCCATAGAAACCACCATATACTACTGCAAACAGTGTATACCATATTAATGCAACAACTGCTATCACCAATATCGCAACGCCATAAATCTTATCCTTAGCCATCTTTTTTTTCACTCTATTCATAATTTAATTCTAATAATTAATGTGTCTTATTCCAAATAATATTAGACTGGAATAAGTTAATCAATAGTTACTCAATAAATTAAAAAAAATTTTGGTTCTTTACACCTCAAAATAATTTAATTTGATTTTGCAAGTTTAAAACGAATAATTAAAAATTCATGAAAAATCTTTCAGAAATAAAAGTATTTTTCGCATTTACACATAAGATGGGATTAAAATTGGGAAGAAAAATTATAATAGATTAATATTATATTATAAATTTTAATTTAAAAATTAAAATATATAATTTTTATTTATGAATTAGTCTATTTACAAAACTAATAACATATATCTCTTTATAATTTGATATTGATTAGTTTAAATAAAATATTTTTTAGAATTAGTTTCATATTAATTTAGGAGATTTTCTAAAAATTTAATTATAAAAATCAGATTTTTATAACATATAAAATGAATAAAATTATAGTTTCTTTATAATAATAAATAATATGAATGTAAATCAATTTAAAGGAAATGGTTTAAAAGAAGATCATTAAAAAATATATATGACTGCAATTCTAAAATTATGATATTTAATAAAACAATAATAAAATTATGATATTTAAAGAAAATTATAATAAAAAATCAAAAAATTATAATAAATGTCTTAAAATGAATAGAATAAATTATATTTTCCACCTTATACCTGGTTTTATGCCTATTACAAGAGGTGGAGCAGAAATATTTGCATTCAATCTATGTAAACATCTGCCTAAATATTGTTATAAGCCGATCATTATAACAAGAGGCTATAAGGGGCTCAATAAATCTGATTATTACGAAGGTATAATGATAAAAAGATTCTGGAATTTATTACCTGAAAAAATAAAACGATTTGGGCTTGGATCATTATTAAAGTCAAAATATTTACGTATGATGGTCGCATTTTTTGATATAATTGGTGAACTTCTTTTAATGCTAAAACTTTATAAAAGATATCGAATTAAAATAGTACATTCCTCTTTTATAGTGCCTACCGGATTTATTGGTGTCATCTTTAAGATCATCACAGGTATTCCATTAATTATTACTGTGCATGGACCAGCTGATTTCTATACAACTCCAAAATTCATTCATCCTTTACTTTCCTTGATATTGAAAAAAGCTGATCGCGTTATCACGGTGAGTAAACGATTAGAAACAGACATCAAAAGAAAATTCCAGATGAAAAACGTTTGCACTATTTTAAATGGTGTAACACCCGTTAAACGACCTAACAATCATGAGAGATGGGTTTCTAAGATAATGTTAAAATATCAATTAGATAAGAACATACATTATCCTATTTTAATAATTACAGGTAGACTTGTTAAAATAAAAAGGGTAGATTTAATTATCAGAGCAATTCCAATCCTTAAAAAATCGTATCCGAATATTAAATTAGTTATATTAGGTGAAGGGATTGAAAGAAGTAATCTGGAAAAATTGGGCCATCAACTCAAACTTGATGAAAACATAATAATGCCTGGATGGATTCCAGAAAATGATAAATGGGGATTATTATATGGTGCCGATTTATACATTCATTTATCTAGAGAAGAGGGACTTTCATTATCATTACTTGAAAGTCAATTCGCTGGGCTGCCTGTAATTGTCCCAAAATCCAATTTTGTAAAAGAAATAATAAATGAAGGTTATAATGGGCTCTATTTAAATGGGAAATTAGATGCAGAAAATATAAGTTCCAAGATTCTACAGCTTTTAGAAAACCCAAATTTAATGAAAAAATTCTCAGGAAATGCTCTTAAAAATTCTAATAAATTTACTTTAGATGCTATGGTTAAAAATTATGTTTCAGAATATCAGAAAATTCTTTAAATGGGTCAAACAATTTAATTTTTTTCCAGTAAAAATGCCCATGACGGTAGTATAAATTTAAGAATGTTATAAAATCTTTTTATGATCGAGAAATGCTTGTGTATTAATTGTCCAATTATTCTATTGATATTGACAAGATTATGTTTTAAAACATACAAGTTTAGATCAAAAATCGAAACCTGCTCAATTCTAAGGATTTTGAGTATTTTTGGATATATAAATTGGTTTCTAACTTTATTTTTCAATAATTGGATTGTACCTGACGGAAAATATCCTATAAATGGAATCTTTATATGTGGTTCAATTGGATATAATGAATTTGGAACAGCTATATAAATATATTTTGACTTTTTTAGAACTCTAAAACATTCATGCAAATAATTTACTGGATTCTTACAATGTTCAAGGACCATTTGTGATATAATGAAATCAAATTTATTTTCTCTAAATGGTAGGTTTTCTCCTACTGCATTAATCAAGTATATTTGTCCAAAATAATTTTTTTGTGAATGATATTCTCTCAATTTGGCTATATCTGGCTCAATTCCAACTTTAAATTTTGATCTTGAAATTTTATTCAAAATTGCACCATTTCCACATCCATTATCAAGCAGAAGATCTGAATATTCTATTAAAAAGTTTGAGATTTTATTTATGCGCTCGGAAATTATCTTATTCCTTTTGTTAATATTAGTTTTATGATTATATTTAGAATTTGTTGGGAGAATAAAAGAAATGTCTTTGTTTAATAAATAAATTATAAGAGTTATCAATAATCCCGCGCAAATTAGAATAATTTTAACGAAATCTAAAGAAATATACAATCCAGGTATAAAATTTAATAATAAAATAAAGGAAATAAATATCCAGTATTTGATTCTAATATAATTACGAGTAATTATCTTTTTCTTAGTTGATTTATAATATTTTTCTTTAATAACTCGTTTAAAGCTGATTATAAGGTATGTAAATTGAACTATTTCAGATATAAGAACCGCTAAACTTATTCCATAGATTCCAAAAAATGGTACGGTTAAAAAGAAAAATCCGAATTTTGAAATAAATAAGGATAGATACCCGAAAAATTTATATTTTGGTCTATCGAGCCCAATCAATGTTTCAATAATAATTGCATTTATTAGATTAAATAAAGTAGAAATAATTAAGATTCTCAAGCTGAAATAGGTTATAATATTATAACCAGGGCCATAAATCAATCTAACAATTAAATCAGGATAAAAAAATAATATTAAAAGAACTGGTATAAAACATAATAATAAGAAGTTGATTGATTGTTGCATATATTTAATTACTACCGATTTTTTTTGAGCATTTTTAGAAATGGTAGGTAATAATATTACATTTATTGCATTGTTGATTATATTTAGCAGACCACAAATAGAAACAGCTACCAAATAAAGCCCTATCTCATAAGAGCTAAATAGAAATCCTATCAATAATGAATCAAGTTGAACTGCTATTATTGCAACAACCGATGATAAATATACTGGAGCTGAAAATTTAATATAATTTTTAAAATGTAGATTTTCCCCTTTCCTTATCTTTGGGACAATTTCTATCTTATTTCTTAAATTATAATTAAATATCATCTTATTTTTTTCTGTTTCATCACCAATTAAACTTCCTATCAAACGAAATTTCATAAATGGGACTATTAGAACTATAAAGATAATAGGAAATAGTGAAAAACTCAATATTATATTAATAAAAAGATCAAATTTCAAAATATTCAATAAAATGAAACTGATTAATCTAACAGTTGATAGCGAAAATTGTAAATAATACATCTTCCTTATATCTTCATTTCCCCTTGCTATAGAATAGAATAGGCCATGCAATATTATCGAAGATGAAGATATTAGTCCCAGCTCTACTACCAGTATACTTGATATGGGTAAAAATATTAATAATATTAAACCTAAAATAAAGGAAATAGATGATTCTAAGATTAGAATGATTACACTGACTTTAAGATAATTTCCAGTTCTTTTTTCTGCGACGAATTTCGGTAATGTACTTACTATTCCAAATTCTAGTATAGTACCAAAAATAATTGCCCATTTTCTGGTCAGATTAATAATTCCAAATAAGCTTGGTCCACCTATCCAAGATGAATACAAACCTAATACGAAATTTGAAAAAAATACTAAGCCATAAGCAAATAACATAAAAAAAATATTTCTACTAAATTTCTCATATTTTATATTTGATTCAGAGTATCCGATCATTTCAGAATTCAGCTTTAATTGGTTATGTTTCTTTGAACCTATTCTAATTAATCAATATCTAATCATCTTATCCATAAAAATTCTTAACAATATTATAAAATCTTTATTTGAAAATATTAAGGACCTTCGGTTTTTTAAAAAATTATATTATGTTGACCTATTAATTATTAAAAAATTTATTAATAATATCGATTTTTAAATTAATTAATGAATATAATATGGCTATGTGATTTCTATTTTGAGGATAAATCATCAAAATATTATCCATTTATGGAAATAATTGAATACCTTAAATTAAAAAGTGTTAAATCATCAATAGTCCCTATAATTTTATATCCAATTAATTATGATAATAGTAGAAGTTTTGAGTATTGTTATTTTATAAGAAAAAAACGTTATAATAATAAAAATCAAACCAGAAGCTGGATAACTCTTCTTAAAATTCTATTCAAAGGATATCCAATATTTTTATTTAAAAACTTAATAAGGCTTAGGAAAAAAAATACTGTAATTCATTTATTTTCCGGCTTTTTACCTGCATTATTTGGTAGTTTAATTGCAAAGATTTTGAGAATACCATGTATATTGGGCCCAAATGTTCTACCCTCTAAAAATCTATTACTTAGTAATATCATCTCCAAAAACAATATAATCTATTACATAAGAGATCTCATAATATCCAAATTGTTTTATCATAAAATACTCTGCTTTAGCCAATATCATAAATATTTACTTGTTAAAAAATACCATATCAAACCAAGAAATATAGAAATAATTAATATTGGTATAAATTCTGAAATTTTTTATAAAATGAATAAAAAAAGGAAAGGATATAACTTATATAAATCAAGGGATAAGATAATTTTATATATCGGACTCCCTAAAAGAGAAAAAGGTTTCTTTTTATTTATTAATGCGTGTCGAAAAATTTTAGAAAACAATTTTCAAGTAAACATATTAATTATAGGAGTTAAAGATGATAGAATAAAAACCTATGTTGAAAAAACATTTGAGAAGTGGAGTGATCGCATTAAAATATTAGGTTGGCATCCGAGAACTGATCTAATTTATTATTATAATATGGCTGATTTATTTATTAATCCATCAATGGACGAAACATGGTCAATGACAACAGTGGAGGCATTGTCTTGTGGCACTCCTTGTATCTGTTCAAATCTTCCTGTGTTTAAGTATCATATAAACGAATATGAAAACGGATTATTGTTTAAACCTAATGACATCGATGATTTAGCCTCCAGGATTATTGAAGGATTGAATATACGTTGGGATCGCAATAGAATCTCAAAAGACGCATTAACAAAATATAGCTGGGAAAAATCTGCGGGCAAACTCATCAAAATTTATGAAAAATTAATACAAAATAAAGGGGGTTCTTCAAATTAAAAGAAAGATATGCATAGTGAGTTTCCGTTATCCTCCATTTACTGGACGAGATGCTGATCTCAGTTCATCGCTGTTCAAATACTTCAAAAAAATTGGAGTAGAGACTGTTATAATTACAAGCAAACCTACATTTTTTGATAAACTCCTAAATAATAGTGAAGAAATCATAAATGGAAATATTTTAAGAGTTTCTGAATTCTTTATTTTAAGATTCTTAAGGCGTTTTAAAGTATTTAGAGAGATTTTTAGAACAATTATGTTTCCCGACCAATATTTGGATTGGACTCTAATGACACTACCAAGAGCGGTCCAATTTATTAGAAAAAACAGAATTACGCATTTAATTGTAACTGTTCCTCCAGCAAATAATTTATTATTAGGATATTTAATAAAAAAGTTGACAAATTCCAGACTAATTTTTTATTTGAGAGATTTATGGACTCAAAACCCATATTTAAACCTTAATAGACGTTATTATTACATTCTTGCTAAAAAAATAGAACGAAAAGTTCTCAAAAACGCTGATAAAATTCTAGTTGCTTCAGATTCCTATCGAAAAATATTGAGCAATTCTGGTATTAGTTCTAAGAATGTTTATTTTATTCCTATTGGTTATGACGAATCTTTATTTATGGGTATCCGCCCACTTAAATTAAAAAAATTTACTATTCTTCATGCAGGAACTATTTATCCGGGTAATTATGTTAACCCGATCCATTTATTCAGAGCATTGGAGTTAATTAGCAAATTAAATTATGATATTTTAGATAGATTTCAAGTATTATTTTGTGGGAAATGTCCAGAATATGTATCAGATCTAGTATATAAGTTTCAATTAAAAAACGTGAAAATTCTGGGCAATTTGCCAAAAAAATCTGCTTTAAGACTCATGATTAGTTCTGATTTAAATCTCGTATTGCTCTATCCAAAAAAAGAGACTAAAATTATTATTCCCAGTAAAGTTTATGAATATATTAAGGCTAATAAGCCGATTCTGGGACTGGTCCCTCCAGATGGTGAGTGTGCTAAAATCATCAGAAAATTTAAGTTTGGAACGGTCATAAATCCTAATAACATAATTGAAATAAAAAATTTTATTCTAAACAAAATTAAAAAGGATAATGATATTACAATTCAAAATTCAATATCTGAAGATTATTCAAATGAATTTCAAAAAAGTTATGAAAGATTAAATATTGCTAAAAGAATATTACAATTAATTGATTAAGAAAATTATAAATAAAATATAAAATTATATTAATCTATTATTATCATCATAATTTGTAATAAAAATAACTTAATTAACAATTAAAGCATCCAAATTACAGGGTAAGTCAATGGAAATTCTTTTTATAGCACCTCGTATTAAGAAAAATGGTGGTCAAGCAGTTCAAATAATCCAATTAGCAAAATTTCTAAATTTAAACGGGCATGATATTATTATAATTTCACCTGAAAATGTAGCATTCTTTACTAAAGAAATTAGAGCTTTTGAAAATTCTCGATTTAAATTCGGTATATTTAAGAAGATTATTGAATGGATACCAGTTAGATATTTGATACTTATTGTTAAAGGAATTAAATATTTAAAATTGTATAAAGTAAAAGTAATTCAAGCTTTTGATCCACATTTATCGGGGATTGTGGGTACTATTTTAGGTAAATTATTCAATATTCCGGTAGTTATAAGGATAGGTGCAAAATATAATGAATTTTATATTTATAAATACCTTAATAATAAACCAATTCTTCGATCATCTTTTATTAAAAGTTTATTCTCAACAATTCTATCTCAAATTGAGAAATATTCCCTAAATAAATGTGATAAAATTATCGCCATTTGTGATTTTATATTTAAATATATTTCAAGCAAATCATATTTAAAAGATCATAAAAAAATTAAAGTAATTCCATCTGGAATAAATCTATCCAGTCTGATTTACAATGATATATTAAGAAATAGTGCAAAATTAGGTAGATATATTATCTATGTTGGCAGAGTAGTTAGATATAAGGGAATAGACTTATTAATCGAATCAGTTGCTGAAATATTAAAAAAATATGACCTCAAATTGTTGATAGTCGGTTCTACCGAATTCGATCCAAAATTCGTTTATGAGCTAAAAAATAAAGTTAATAAATATAGATTGAATAAAAAAATAATTTTTACAGGAATTATCCCTCATAAAATGATTCCTTCTATGTTAAAAAATGCTGAAATGCTTGTCTTACCTTCTTTGAAGAAAAAATATGATATAGAAGAGGGTATCCCAAATGTAATATTGGAAGCATTCAACCTAGAATGCCCAGTAATAGCTTCTAATGTTGGAGGAATACCTGAAATAGTCCATAATTATAAAACTGGGCTGTTATTTGAATCAGGTAATAAAATTGAATTGTCTGAAATGATTAAAATTTTAATTCATAATTCTGAGTTGAGAGAAAAAATAATTAAAAATGCGAAAAATTATCTAGTAAAAAATAGAAATATACACACACTTTATGCTTCTTATATAAAAATTTATGAAGAATTACAAAAAATATAAATTTATTTTATTAGTAAAATTGGATTTGAGTTAAAATGGTAAGATTACGTT
>CAZYEE010000059.1:0-16509 GCA_964646355.1 uncultured archaeon
TTTATTTTCTTTTATTCCTTATTGTGCTATTAGATTTCTCCATTTCTTGTGGATTAAATATTTCAATTTTTTTCAACTGATAATTAAA
This sequence comes from uncultured archaeon, assembly GCA_964646355.1. Lineage (GTDB taxonomy): Archaea > Asgardarchaeota > Lokiarchaeia > Helarchaeales > HEL-GB-B > HEL-GB-B. The sequence goes on from CAZYEE010000059.1 coordinate 89, forward strand.
TCAATTTTTTAAGCATTTAACTAATATGATAGAATATATCTAATTAAAAATATTAAATTTAAATATATTTTTATGCCTAATCGAAAAAATCAATAAAAATATATAAAAAATTTTCTTAAAAAATGATTTTCAAAAAATGATTTCATGAATAATATTCTTTTTAAAATATATCATATCAAATTTATTTAGTTCCTTCTATTTTCATCAACATTTCTTGGCTTAATAAACCAAAAACATAACCTATATTTTCACCACTTTTAGAAGATGTCTCAATATAACCAGATAATCCCCATTCTTTCATTTTTTGTTCAGCCAGTTCCCTATCAATCTTTCTTTCATCCACCAAATCACTCTTTGTTCCTACCAGTATGATTGGTATATCTGGAACTTTTGATCTGATTAAATCTAACCATTCAGGGAGCGATTCAAATGTTTCAGGATTCGTTAAATCAAAACATAGTATAGCACCTGACGCACCAGCACAATAACCAGGTAAAATAAATCTAAAACGTTCTTCTCCTCCAAAATCCCATATTTGGAGTGTTATCACTCTCTCTCCTAATGAGGTACTTGCTTTTATTTTTACTGCTGAGAAATCCACTCCAATAGTCATTTTAGTATTCTCAATAAAAACTCCTTTCGTGAATCTCATCAACATCGCAGTTTTTCCGACTCCACCTGGTCCCGCTATTATAACCTTAAGTATATACGCAGACATTTTTTTAAGTACCTCAATAATCAATTTTTTTTAAAATTTTAAATAGTCATAAATATTTAAGAATTTGGATTTTTTCTTGTCATAACATATCAAATTTTTAGCTATCTTTTTAGTTATAGTTATCTTATATTAAGAAAATAGATATTTTAATATAGTCATCTACAATGCTTATTACTCAGATTATTTTCTATTTTATAATTTTTGATTTGGCATTTTTATTAAAAGTTCTTTTTTATTTGATAATTAATCATATATAAGAATTTTTTATTTTTGTGTTTTTAAGAAAATTTATCTGGGGAGTGTTATAATTTTTCCATAAAAAATACTATGCCTATTATTCGTAAAAAGATTTTTTAAATTTAATGATAAATCTAAATAATTATCTTTTTATATTTTTTAAAAATGTTCATTTTTAGTCAAATAATAAAAAGATTTAGATTATTAATGGATTATTATTGAGAAAATAAAAAGTCCCATAATGATGTATTAAAATCAAACAAACTTTATTTTAAAAATATCAAGATACATTTCTAAAATTTTTAAAAATTCCTAATTAACTTAGATTTATTAATATGTTTTATATTACAATCTGACAATGATACCCTTTTTTCTTAAATACTCTTTAACTTCTTGGACGGTATATTCCTTATAATGAAAAATACTTGCTGCTAGAGCAGCACTGGCTCCGCCATATTTAAATGCATTATATATATGCTCTAAAGTTCCTGCTCCTCCAGAGGCAATTATTGGAATTTTTACTCTGCTTGAAATTGCCTTAGTAAGTGGTATATCAAAATCGTTTTTAGTGCCATCTCTATCCATGCTTGTTAATAAAATTTCTCCAGCTCCGCGTTCTTCTCCCTCAATTGCCCATTTTATTGCGTCGATACCAGTAGGTTTCCTTCCACCATAAATCACAACTTCCCACCAGAATTTTCCTTCTGGAGTGTCTATTATTATTTTATCCTCATAATCTTCTTCAGTTGGGCTCCTTCGTTTTGCGTCAATAGCAAGAACAATACACTGACTTCCAAACATTTCTGAGGAATCTTGAATAAGTTTTGGATTTTTTACAGCCGCTGTATTAATTGAAATTTTATCAGCGCCAGAAGATAATACCATCCTAATATCTTTTAAAGTCCTGAGTCCACCACCCACTGTAAATGGAATTGATAAATTTTCAGCTGTCCTTTTTACTACATTTAATAATATTTCTCTTTTATCAGATGAAGCTGTTATATCTAAAAACACAATCTCATCCGCATTTTGTTCATCGTATAACATTGCAAGTTCAACAGGATCTCCTGCATCTCTTATATTCACAAATTTTATACCCTTAACTACTCTTCCATTGGTCATATCCAAACAAGGTATAATTCTTTTAGCGAGTGGCATAAGAAAAACCTATTTTAAATTTTGAGTTATTATGATTTTTTTCATTATATCATTCAAAGATTATTTAATGATTATTCAATGTTTTTTTAGATTACATCATTCAAAAATTTTTAATGCTTCATCTAATTTTATTTTACCTTCATAAATAGCTTTACCAACCACAACTCCATAGGCTCCAGTAGCTTCAATTTTTTTGAGATCCTCCAAATTACCAATTCCGCCAGCTGCAATTACTGGAATTTTTACTGTATTAACTAATTTTTTTATATTTTCAATATCGGGGCCCATAAGAGTACCGTCTACTGCAGCAGAGGTAAACAGAATAGATCCTGCCCCTTTATTTTCCATTTTTTTAGCAATATTAAATACATCAAGTTTAGTGTCCTCTTGCCAGCCTTTTATTAAAATTTTACCATCTCGATGATCAAGCGCAACCATTACATGTTTGGAACCAATAGAATCCACGAGTTTTATTACAAATTCTGGATCCTTGATTGCAGCTGTACCACAAATTACTCTATCTACACCTAAACTATATAATTCTTCTGCTTTCTCTATTGAACGGATTCCACCACCTACTTGAATTTCAAAGCTTTTCAAATTTATTATATTTTTAATAATTTCATAATTATTCCCAATTCCAAAGGCACCATCCAAATCTACAATATGGAGGACTTTCACTCCTAATTCAATAAAGAGTCTGGCAACATCTAATGGATTCTCATAATATACTTTAACATTCTCCAATTTTCCTTTCAATAATCGGACACATTTACCTTTATGAAGATCTATAGCGGGAATTACTATCATTTTTTAGATCACATTTACTTATTTTTGCTAAGATTTCAGTTTAGATTAATAAAATTTTAAAATCCTTTTAAAATGAATAATTTCAATTTATATTAGTTTCTATTTATATTAATTAAATAATTAAAATCAATAAAGATAGTTTACTAACGATTCAAAATCAATTATTAGTCGGATATTATCCAATTTTATTTCTATTCTGTTCAATATTAATTCAAGTCTAATTTTTTCAATTTAATTATTTTAATTTCAATTTAATTATTTTATATCTATCAAATTATAGTTCTAAGTTATCTAAATCAAAAGGTACATCGCTTTTTATTTGTGAATAATCCCTAAATTGGATCGAATTTAGTCTTCCTTCTATTATTCGATTTAATGCTCCTATTCTAAAAGCTAAAGGATATACTGTCTTATCTAGAATTTCAACACCAATGCTATGATTATATATTTCAGTATTTCCTGCGAATTTAATTCCTTCTGGAAATTTTTCCTTATATTTTATAATTATTTCTTCAATAGCCTTATCAATTTCTTCTTTTATACTTTTATCCTCAGTCTCTTCTACTACGAATACAAATAGTGCTTCATCATCAACAAATTTATATTTTAATCTGGAGTTTTCCATTTTTAATTCCTTGGTTTTACCCCCAATCTCTTGCGAAAAATCATTTAACGCAGTCAAATATCCACTGATAATGGATTCGTCTTGTTTTTTTGCGGAGTATGATTTATGAATAATACAAACTCCTGAAGTTCGAGAGATAAGAAATATATTACTAATCATTTTTTGCTACTTCCTTTACCTATTTTAGATGATCCGGCTAAATTTTGAGCTATTATATCCAATTTACCAGAAAATTCACCAATTATTGCCCCATATTCGGATAATCTTCCTAATGAAGTAGCTATCTCAATCCAACTATTCTCAACGCGACTTAATTTATCTTTAATTTCACTAACAATCTCTTTAATTTCATTAGTAATTTCTTTTAATTCGTTAATAGCTTCTTGTTTAACTTCATCAAATGATTCACCAAATGCTTTAATGAGAACATATAAGAGATAATGCTCCTTTCCCTTAATAAGATTATAAGTTGACTCTAATACTTTACGAAGTTCTCTATCTTCTTCAATCTTTTTGACAATTTCTTGGACCTTTACTTCAAAGCTCATTATATTTACACCATAATATTACTCTTTACTATTTTTTTAGTCTGTTTTAAAATTGGATGAAATTCCCAATTTGAAGGTAAATAACATAAGTTTCTATTTCTAAATTTTTTAGGAATTAAAAAAATTTTTCTTTTTGAATAATTTTACTTTTGAACCATTATTAAATATAATTCTAATTAATTATATTAAATATTTTTTTAGAATTTATGGTTTAGATTAATTAAACAAATTATAATATTAAAAAAAATCATTTTAATCAGGTTAATTGAGAAATTTAGGAATTTATTAATCATTTTCGTATTATTTAGATATAATTTTTATCATCTCAATTATCTGAGAATTTGTGAAATGTTTTAAGTTTATGGCTTGAATTGGACAAATAACAACACATTTACCACAACCTTTACATGATTGTTCAATAAGTTTTGGTTGTCTAGTTAATAGTTTAGAAATTCCTATCTTTTTTTCGATCAATTCCATTTCAATAGCATTAAATGGGCATACTTCGGCGCAATTACCACATCCTATGCATGCATCAAGGTTAATAGTGGCTATAATTCCTTCAGTTATTATATAATCTTTTGAAAGAATTCTGCTAACCCTTGCCGCAGCCCCTAAAGCTTGGCTAATACTATCTCTAATATCCGATGGATATCTTGCTGTTCCGCACAAAAAAATGCCATCTGTTGCAAAATCTAATGGTCTTATTTTCATGTGTGCTTCTAAATAAAAACCTCCTAATTCATGAGAGACGGGAATTTTCAATAAATGCGATAAATTCTTACTATCTTCATGTGGTACTAATGGAGTCGATAATATTAAAATATCTGAAGATAATTTAACCTCTCCATTTTTTTGGATAGTTAAAATAAACTTATCATTTTCTTTATCAAGTTTAGGGAAAGAATTTTTATCGTATTTGATGAAAAATATACCTTTTTCTCTTGCAGTTCTATATAAATATTCACTATCTTTTCCTGATAGAATAATATCCTTATATAATATATGAATATTTTTTTCAGGAAAATATTCTTTTAAAAGTATTGCGTTTTTAAGTGCGACTAGACAACAGATTCTGGCGCAATAATTTCTATTTTTATTGTCTCGTGTTCCAACGCATTGAATCATTGTTATATTCTGAGAATTTTTAATGCAATCTAAATCAACGCCATTAATCTTAAAACCTTTAAATACAGATTCAAGTTCTAATTGTGTGATAATTCTATCACAAGATCCATAATTGAAATAACCAAATGGCTTAAATTCTTTAGCTCCTGTAGAAACAATGATTGTAGAACACTCTAACTTTTTAATTCTCGAATCACTTAATGATTTAATATATATTTTAAAATTACCAATAGCACCTCTAACTTCTACAATTTCGTGATTAAGATATACTTTCAAATTATCATAGCTTAGAGTTTTATTAATGAGGTCTTTTAATAGAGTTGAAGGGTCATTAAAAGAGGGATAAATTGAGTGCAAGTCATTTAATAGTCCACCTAATCTTTCAGATTTTTCAATCAAATAGCATAAATATCCTTGTTCAGCCAATGAGATGGCTGCAGTCATTCCCGCAATTCCGCCGCCTATTATTATACACCCACTTTTTATTTTTGTTGTGATATCCTCGATTGGTCTTAACAATCTTGATTTAGCGATGGTCATCTCTATTAATTTTTTAGCTTTTTCAGTTGCGAGTTCTGGTTCACTCATATGAACCCATGAGCATTGATCCCGAATATTGACCAGTTCAAATAAATATTGATTTAATCCTCCCTCTTGACAGGTCTGTCTGAACAATTTTTCGTGGGTTCTCGGGGTACAAGATGCCACAATAAATCTGTTAAGATTATATTTTTGAATTAACTCTTTAATATGATTTCTTGTGCTATCAGAACATGCATATAAATCTGGTTCTACTATAATAACATCTGGTAATTTACGAACATATTTTACAACATCATCTACATCAATTATTCCACCTATATTTGATCCACATTTACAAACAATTACCCCAATTCTGGGTTCTACTAGGTTTGATGTTGATTCTTCTGTTAATTCCTCGATTTCTCTTTTTATTTGTTTTTTCATCCTTGAACCTTTTACTTCCGCTAAGAATTCAGCAGCTTTCGAGGCAGCCGCACTTCCTTCTATAATTGAATCTGGAATATCTTTTGGGCCACTTCCATAACCACAAATAAATATTCCATTTTTAGATGTACAAAGTGGGTTAAATTCAAATGAAGGGTTGTAAAAATTATATTTATCGATATCTATATTCAATAAATTAGCTAATCTTTTTGCGTCTCTTGATGGGACCAATGCAACTGCTAGAATAACCATTTGAACTCTAAGTCTTTCACTTGAGTTTGTGTCTAGATTTTCAAAATATATTATAAGATCTTTATTTATCGGGTCCTCTTCGATAAATCCAACTCTCGCTCCAATATATTTTATATTATAATCTTTTTGGGCACGTTCAATAAATTCATTAAAACCCTTACCATATGACCTAACATCACTACTAAAAACAAAACACTCGATCTGTGGATAGTGTTCCTTTGTTATTATGCCTTCTTTTGCTATATACATACAACAGACATTACTACAATACGGAACTCCATTTCTTATAGACCGTGAACCAACACAGGAAATAAATGCAATTGATTTTGGTTCTTTATTATCTGATGGTCTAATTATTCTACCTCCAGTTGGTCCTGATGCATTTAGCAATCTTTCATATTCTAATGAAGTTAGAACATTCTCAAATTTATATCCAAAGCTCGGAATTCTATTAGCATCAAATAACTCATATCCTGTAGCAAGAATAATTGCACCAACTTTAATTTCGATAATTTCATCTTCTTGTCCATAATTTATTGCACGTGCCTCGCAGATACGTTCGCACAGTCCACATTTAATACATTTATTTATGTCAATTGTAAAGACTAAGGGTACAGCTTGAGGAAATGGAATGGAAATTGCAGTTCTATATCCAAGTCCTTCATCAAATTCATTTGATGTATAGACTGGACATTTTTGGGCACATTCTCCGCAGCCATTACATTTATTTTCATCAATATATCTGGCTTTTTTTAATAATTTTATATTAAAATTTCCGGGTGCACCCTCCACTTCTAATACTTCATGATATGTCATCAATTCAATATTTTCGTGTCTATTTACTTCTATCATTTTTGGAGCAAGGATACATAAGGAACAGTCATTGGTAGGAAATGTCTTGTCCAGTTGTGCCATTCTACCACCTATTGACGGTTCTTTCTCTACAAGATAGACTTTAAATCCCATATCGGCAAGGTCTAATGATGCTTGTATACCTGAAACCCCTGCTCCTATTACCATTATTGCTCCAATATATTTTTCTTCAAATATATTAAATATCATTCTTAAATCCTTAATATTTGTTTTGTTATGTTTTGAAATGTTATTTATATTTTAAATACAGAAAAGCATATTTGTCAAGTTAATTTGATTTCCTTTATTTTTTTTAATAATTATCTTATTTTTACTAGAAACTAATATCGTTTATTTATATATTATGCTTTAATTTAATTTTAATTTAGACAAGAAAATAATACGAAAATTCGGCATATTTTTAAAATTCTAGCGGAAATTTTCAAATATCTGGGAAACTTGAACATATATTCTGAAATAATTCCTGCCTACTATAAATGTTAATAAAAATCAGTATTATTTGAAGGTATTAGGGACTCAAACCGCCCTATCAAAATCATTTGGAGACTAAAATCAGTAATGATATGTCAATTTAGGAGCCGAATCTATACACTAGAAATTCATCTAATAAATACGAATTTTTTGAGTAATGGAATACCTAAAAACAAGTAAAATGAAATTCATCCATTTATAGCAAAGTCCTTAATATTTAAAAACTAAATATACGATTTTTTAATAAAAAAATCATTTAAAGCATTATAATTAAGAATATCTATCTTTTCTTTATAAAAATTATATTTTCTGGGAATTTTTTTTTGTGAGAATCTTTTAATATTTTAGATTTTCCAGTTGTTCAGTAAATTCCTTTACTAAATTAGCGAATTTCAGACCTTCAGCTGCACTTACCCATTCTAGTCGTAATCTTTTTGGATTAATACCAATCCATTCGAGAATCTTGCGAACTTTTTCTATAGAAATTTTAGCCAGTTCATTTCCATTTATATAATGGCAGTCTCCTTCGTGGCATCCACAGACGAGGACTCCGTCTGCTCCATATTCAAACGCTCTTAAAATAAATACGGGGTCTACCCTTCCAGAACACATTACGCGAATTATTTTAATTGAGGGTGGGTATTGATATCTACTCACACCAGCCAAATCGGCACCTGCATAACCACACCAATTACATAGAAAAGCTACAATATTTACGGTCATAAAAAATTATCCACCTTATCCTTATTTATTTGTAATTACTTTTATCATTTTTAATATTTGAGTATTTGTGAAATGTTTGGGATTAATAGCTTGTACAGGACAAGAAACAGCACATTTTCCACATCCTTTACATAACTGTTCAATTATTCTTGATTGTATAATTGTAGTCTTTATTTTACCAATAGTTTTTTCATAAGAAATCATCTCAATCGCGTTGTATGGGCACACCTCTCTACATGTCCCGCATCCAATGCATTTATCAGGGTCTACTTCTGAGATCATTCCGCTGATTACAAGATTATCTTTTGAGAGAATTATTCCAGCTCTAGAGGCAGCAGCCAATCCTTGACAAATAGAATCTTCTATGCTGGACGGGAATCTTGCAGATCCGCAAAGGAAAATTCCATCTGTAGCAAAATCTACTGGTCTAAGTTTTACATGTGCCTCTAAGAAGAATCCTCCTAAATCTTTTGAGATAGGTACCTTTAATAATTGTGAGATTTTTTCAAAATCTTCAGTAGGTACTAAAGGGGTAGATAAAACCAGAAGATCTAAATTTAGATTTATATCAGCCCCTTTGTTTATATCAGCCCCTTTGTTTAAGGTAAGAACTAAATTATTTTCTTTTTTAAATACTTCTGGTGGAGAGTCCTCGTCATAGCGTACAAATGATATCCCATTTTCTCTGGCTTTTCTATATAGATATTCTGAATCTTTTCCGGATAATACGATATCTTTATAAAATATATAAATATTCTTGTCAGGAAACCTATTTCTTAAAAATAGGGCATTTTTCAAGGCTGTAGAACAGCAAATTTTTGAACAGAAATTTGGGCCTTCTTTATATCTAGTCCCAACACATTGAATCATTGCTATATTTTTAACTTTATCGATATATTCAATATTTATTCCTTTTAAATCTGTTCCCTTGAGTATAGACTCAAGCTCTAACTGTGTTATTATTCTACTATCCAGTCCATAACAATATTTATCTTTAGGTTTAAATTCAATTGCACCAATCGCAACAATAATTGTAGCACAATCTAGTGATGTGATCTTCTGGTCCTTCAAAGATTTAATACTCACTTCAAAATTACCAATAGATCCAGAAACGCTCATAATTTCATGATTTAAATAAATTTGGATGTTATTATGATTTTGAACTTTTTCGAGTAGATGATTTAAGAATGGTGCAGAATCATCAAGAGCAGGATATATTGAGCTCAAATCATTTATAATACCACCTAATTTATCCGATTTCTCGATTAAATAACACATAAACCCTTGTTCTGCTAATGAAATTGCTGCGCTTATTCCTGCAATTCCACCACCTATTATAACGCATCCAGTTTTGATTTGGATTGTGATATTGTCGATTGGCCTTAAGAACCTCGCTTTTGCAATAGTCATTTCGATTAATCTTTTTGCTTTTTCAGTAGCTGCTTCTGGTTCTTTCATATGAACCCATGAACATTGATCTCGGATATTAACAAGCTCAAACAAGTATGGATTTAGCCCGCTCTCCCTACAAGTTTGTCTAAATAATTCTTCATGCGTCCTTGGTGTACAAGATGCTACTATAAATCTATTCAAATCATATTCTTGTATCAATTCCTTAATATGTTTTCTCGTATTATCGGAACATGAATAAGTATTAGACTCTGCTACAACTACATCTGGTATTGTGCGAATATATTCAACCACGCTATCAACATCTACAATTCCACCGATGTTTGAGCCACATTTACATACCAACACCCCAATTCTGGGAGGATCAGTTGGTAGTACAAGTTTTTCTTTTATAGTAGTCTTTTTCTTAGTTATAAGAGTGCCTCTTACTGATGATAAAAATTCTGATACTTTTGCAGCGACAGCACTCCCTTCGGTAACTGAATCTGGAATATCCTTGGGCCCTTTCCCATATCCACAAATGAAGATACCCTTTCTACTTGAGCACAACGGGTCTAATTCAAGAGATGAATTGTAAAAATTAAACTCATCAATATCAATATCTAATATTTCGGCTAATTTTCTTGCATCTTTTGATGGTACCAATGCGACTGCTAAAACTACCATCTGAACTCGGAGTGATTCACTTCTACCTTTTTTCAAATCCTCATAATAAATAACAAGATCTTTAGTGGTAGGATCTTCTTCTATAGAACCTACCCTAGTATCAATATATTTCACTCCATACTCAAATTTTGCTCGGTCTATGAATTCATTAAATCCCTTACCCGAAGGTCTAATATCACTCTTAAATACATAACATTCTATGTTTGGGGCATGTTCCTTTGTAATTATACACTCTTTTGCTATATACATACAGCAAACATTACTACAATATGGTACACCATCTCTAACAGATCTGGAACCCACACATGAAATGAACGCAATTTTCTCAGGCTCTTTATGGTCTGATAATCTAATAATGTGCCCTCCAGTTGGGCCCGAAGCACTCATTAACCGCTCATATTCCAAGGCTGTTAATACGTTCTCATACTCATATCCGAACCTTGGAATTTTAGTTATATCATATAATTCAAAACCTGTAGCCAGGACAATTGCACCCACTTTAATTTCAATGATTTCGTCTTTTTGTTCATAGTTTATTGCACCAGTCTCACAAACTTGACTACAAATGCCACAAATTCCATCATTAAGTTTTAAACAATAATTACTATCTATTTGATATACCAGAGGTACAGCTTGAGGAAATGGAATATCAATCGCTTTTCTTTTACCAATTCCAAATTCAAATTCGTTAGGTATTACCACTGGACATGCATTTTTACAATCTCCACATCCCCTACATTTTGTTTCATCTACGTACCTTGCTTTTTTAAGCAATTGTACCTTAAAATTTCCAGCTGTTCCCTCTACTTTCACAACCTCGTGGTATGTCATCAATTCAATATTTTCGTGTCTATTTACTTCTATCATTTTTGGAGCAAGAATACATAAAGCACAATCATTGGTAGGAAATGTCTTGTCCAATTGTGCCATTTTTCCGCCTATTGATAAACCTTTTTCTACTAAATAAACTTTATAACCCAAATCACCTAAATCTAGTGATGCCTGAATACCTGCGACTCCAGCTCCAATAACCAGAACTGCACCAATATACTCTTCATTTGTTTCATTTGAGTCCATCTTTTACACCAATATCAAATGATCTTTATAAATCAGGATTAATAGTAAATTAAGATTATGATTAATATTAAATCAAGAATAAAGCTTTTGCAAGAATGGTGGAAAAGTCCATTACTTTCACATTAAATTTTTCAATATTTTCATTATCTTTTTCATTTAATAAACAATCAAAATGTATTTTACATTTTGGACAAGTCGTTATCACAATATCTGCAGTATTATCTGCTTCTTTTAGTCTATCTATTCTAATAAGCTTTGTCTGAAGATTACAATGCCAATTACTTACTCCGCAACATAAGGCATCTTCTCTATTTCTAGGCATTTCAATAAATTCTATTCCCGGAATGCTTTTTAGAACATTTCGGGGCGCCTCATATACCTTCATATGCCTGCCCAACCTACACGGGTCATGATACGTGATTTTATAATGAAATTCATAAGAAAATGTTAATTGGTTTGATCTTATTTTGGATTCAATAAATTCAGCAAAGGATATAACTTCAAAATTAATAGGTCCAATTAATCTAGGATAATCATACTTTAAAGTACGGTAGCATTCAGCACATGTTGTAATTACAATTTTTGCTCCACTCTCTTCTATTGCTTTTATATTTATTTCTGCTAATTTTTTAAAATTGTCAAAATCTCCATTCCATAATATGTCATGTCCGCAACATTTTTCATTTTTCAATATTACAGGAGTTATACCCAAATGATTTAATATTTTTACAGTATTTCGTGGTATATTTGTATATTCTCTGTCCATCACAATATCAAAAAATGGGCTACAACCTACCCAGTATAAAATCTCACCTTTATCCACAATTTCTAATCCATCAAAAATTTCATGTCTAGATCTTCCCACTAATTTTTCATCAGTTTGAAGTCTTGCAATATTTGAAAAAATTCCGAAATGTGCCTCTTCAAATTCCATTCCGTTTTTTATAAACTCAGTTCGGGCCATTCTGATAAATTCCGGAAAATTCACGTTCATTGGACAAATTGAATAACATCTAGCACACGTTAAACACTCCCATATATCGCTAACGACTTCTTCTTTATCTATATCCAATATCCAACTCTCTGCTATTAATCGAGGAGTAAATTCGCTGATCTCACTTAATGGACAGACTGAAGTACATTTACCACACGAATAGCATTTACTGATATCTTGCAAATCCATTATTATTTCTAATTTTTTACTTACAACCATTAAAAAAGAACCTCACAATTAGTAATTTAAATTCTTCCAATCATGAATGGATTGTATGTTTAGTCGTTCCAGCTATTTGATCTAACTCAAAATTTGAAGTATATACAGCATTTAAAAAATAATCAATTACAAATTTATAACTTTCATTGAAAAATGGCTCATCTATACTCAATTTTCTGAGATTTGTTATTTTATCATCATCATTTCTTTTGTGTTTTACAATATATTTTATTTCTTCAATTTTTAGGTATATCGGAATTTCTGATTCAATTGAGTCATTATACTGCAAATCTTCAATATTCACTTCATTTACCTTCTTGTAAATTCGTGAAAGATTTAATATGTTTTTAAAATTTCCCTTATTTTTATATATGATTGAAAAAATGTTTTTATTCTTTTCATCTATTGTAGTATGAGCGCCTATAATAAGATTTACTGAATTATTTTGCCCAAATTAAAAATGGAATAAATTAAATTAAATACAAATAAATTAAAAACTAAAATTAAAACCTCCGAATCGCATACATTCGGTATCACTCTATCACTAACTTTTGTGAATAGAGATCATTTAACGGTTTTATCAACTTCAAAAACGCCGTCTATATACTCTTCAAATGCTATATTTCTGTATTGTCGCAAGGTAATTGATTCTGATCTGCAAACACTAACGCAGGTACCACAACCTTTGCATAATATCTCGTTTACTTCAGCTGTACCGTTAACACCTATTGTTATAGCAGAATATGGACACATTTCTACACAAATTCCACATTTGCTGCATCTAGAGGGGTCTACGACTGCTTTAATTAGTTTTAATTCAACAGCTCTATTATTTATTGGGATTTTCGCTAATGAAGCAGCAGCCTTTCCTTGCATTACTGATTCTGCGATAGATTTTGGTCCATGTGCAGCTCCACAAATAAATATTCCCGGAATCTTAGTCCTTATTGGGTCAAGTCGCTCGTGAAACTCTTTTAAAAATCCATCTCTACTTAATTCGAGTCTAAGAATCTCTGAAACCTGCGAAGTTCCTATCGACGGGACCATTGCAACAGACAATATTACCATGTCCACTTCCAAATTCAATACCTTTTTGCTTAATGTATTTTCTACTTTTATTTCCAGATTTTTATTGGGTAATTCTTTAACATATGCCACGTTTCCTCTGATGTATTTTACGCCCAATTCTCTTGATTTTAAGTAATATTCTTCATAGCTTTTACCGGCTGCCCTTATGTCCATATAGGTTATATATACTTCTGCATCAGGATCATGTTGTTTTATTAAACTTGCATTTTTTATAGCAACCATACAACATACCCCTGAACTACAGTGAGGATTTGTTTTTAGGCTTCTCGAACCTACACATTGAATCATCAATATTCTTTTTGGATGTTTATGGTCTGATGGTCTCAATAATTCTCCTACAGTCGGCCCATTTGGAGCTATTAATCTTTCAAGCTCTAGTTGTGTTAAGACATTTTCATATTTTCCGTATCCATACATTCCAGCTGGATCAAATGTTCTAAATCCAGAAGCAATGATTATTGTACCTACATTTATAGTTTCATACTCAGTCTTCATATCATAATCTATAGCTTCCTGTTCACAAACTCGTTTACATAGTCCGCATTTGATACATTTAGTGTCATCAATTGTATAAGTGCTGGGAACTGCTTGTGCAAATGCTCTATAGATTGCTTTTCTTGCCCCTAAATTTAAATCAAACTCGTTTGGTGCATATATCGGGCAGACATTTTCACATTCACCACATGCATTACATTTTTCGCTGGAAACATATCGCGGTTTTTTTTCTATTGTAACTTTAAAATTACCAATATTTCCTTCAACTGATATTACTTTTGCATATGTTATTAGTCTAACATTTGGATTATTTGCGACTTCTAGCATAACTGGTCCTAAAATTCAAATTGAGCAGTCATCAGTAGGATATGTTCTATCTAATTTTGCCATGTGACCGCCAATCGTTGGTTGTTCCTCAACAATTATTGTTTCAATACCTTCATTTGCTAGATCCATTGCTGCATTTAGTCCAGCCACTCCACCGCCTATTATTAAAGCTTTTGGAATTACATCGACCTTTTTTACTGGTATCATTTCTAAAAATTTAGCTTTTGCCACCGCACCCCGTATTAACTCTTTCGCTTGCTCAAGTGCTGCTTCTTTATCTTGCATATGGACATATGAACAATGTTCACGTATATTGACAAATTCTAGATAACCGGAATTCAAATTTACTTCTTCAATTACATTTTGAAAAACAATTTCATGTGTTTTTGGAGTACAGGCAGCTACTATAACTCTATTTAAATTATGCTCTTTTACTTTCCTTTTAATCAAATCTGCTCCCGGACCTGCACATAATGAAATTATTTGTTCAACGACTTCTACGCCTAAGGTCTCTGAAAACTCTTGTAATTTATCGATATCTACTACCGAAGCTATGTTTAAACCTCAACGACATAAAAAAATTCCTATGCGGGGCTCTTCAATATCGTTCGTTCTTATGCACCACCTCTATTGAAATTTTTTTATACTTTTAATACAACCTATATTTAATTCTTGATTTTTATTTAAGATCGACTTTAATATATAAAAAGATTCTAATAATAAAATCCCTTTTCTATAAAAAATAGAAATTTCATAAATATGAATAATATGTATTAAGCACATAAGAATTATCCATTTTAAAATATTCTATCTACATATTTTTAATTATTTTCTATTATTATAAATAAGATACGTTAAAATAAAATTTGTTTTTAAATTTTAAGTAATTTGAAAATAATTTTTAAAAATAAAAGTAAAAAAAAAAGATAAAATTGATATTAAAGAGTTTTTTTAGCCATAATTTTAGTTCTCCAAATTATTATCAAAGTTCCTAATGCTAAAACGGCTATTAAGGTATAAACCAGCTCAAACCCAGGAATTACATTAATTGTATAGGTAACTGTTACTGTAGATGAACCTTCATTAGCAAATACCAAATAATATGTCCCACCAGCTATATTTACACCAGAAAATGACCCTGAGGTTCCTGTATGACTCCATAAAGCTGATGAGGGAACTGATCCATAAGATTGATAGTATTGAACACCACTCCAATCTGATATAAATGCTACAACACTTCCTGTAGAAGAATAGGAACCACTCTTTGCCATCAATTGAATATAAGCGAAATATCCAGGTTCAATAGACACACTTGATGTTATTGCATTTGCTGTACAAGGGACAAGAATTAATGCCGAAAGTGCTATGTAGACCCCTAGTAAAAGATTTAATCTGTTCATATTCTTAATTTTTAATCAACTCCCTTCTTCAATATTCGAGATTTTTAGGTTTTATTTTTTATTTTTTATTTATAATTGTCTTAATCTCAATTAATAATATAGTAATATAAATTTATGACAAATCTATAATTAATATTTATCGAATCATTTATAAATTCTAAAAAAAAAAGGTATTTTAGCATTAAAATTGTTGATAAAATTTAGAAATGTTTGACAATTTTCTATCAAAATTAAT
>CAZYEE010000060.1:0-16455 GCA_964646355.1 uncultured archaeon
TAAGGCTATTGAATTATTCAATAAGATTCTTGAAAAAGAGCCCAAGAATCTGGATGTATTAAATAATATTGGTATTGCTTATACTCAGAATGGAAAATTGACAGATGCCATTACTAAACTTGAGATCGCTGTTAAATCATACCCAAATAATTCAAAACTATGGAATAATTTAAGTGAAGCCTATCGTCGTGCTGAAAATTATCATAAAGCTAATGTTTGTAGAATGCGTGCAATCCAGTTATCAGAGACGGAAAAAAGTTTAGAAAAATAATTTATGAGTATTAATAATATATAGGTTTTCTTTTTCAGACTTTTTATGCTGTTTTTAATCATCCATAAAATCTAATCATCCATGAAATCTAACGTGAGAACAATCTTCTGGATTGCATAATTTTATTCTTTCAAGTCCAGGTATTCCTACTGCATCTGCTCTACATTGTTTACATAATCTAAATTGTGGAAGATATTTTTGAGAGTCCTTTCGAGCATTATGCATCTCTTCTCTAGTAGGTCTACGTAAATTTTTAAATTGATATATAGGGATTAGAGGCATTATGTTATGTATAATGGCGCCGTGTTCAAGTCCAATTCTTGAAATTGATTCGATCTGATCTAGATTAATTGTAGGTATTAGAACAGTATTTATTCGGATCAAAATTCCCTTTTGAGAAGCTAGCTTTATTCCTTTTAATTGATTTTTCAATAATATAGAACCTGCTTCCTCTCCATGGTATTTTTTACCGTTATAAATAACAAATTCATATATTTTTGCTGAAACTTTAGGATCTATTGCATTTATCGTAACTGTTATATTAGCAATATCCAATTTGGATAGTGTATCTACATATCGAGGTAATTCAAGTCCATTAGTAGCAAGACAGAGATTAATTTTTGGAAATTTTTCATGAACTAATCTGAGAGTTTCAAAAGTTTCAGGATTAGCAAGAGGTTCTCCTGGGCCTGCAATTCCAACTATTTTAAGATTAGGAATCTTCTTTAAACTCTCTTCAAGATATTCAAGCGCTTCTTGAGGTGTCATAATTGCTTTACTTACACCAGGCCGAAACTCTACTTTATTTAGGCTTCTTTTACAGTATTTGCATTGTATATTACATTTAGGTGCTACTGGTAGATGAATTCTTGCCACTTTAAAATGTGCTACTTCTGAATAGCATGGATGTATTCCAACCTTTTTTAGATTTTCGATATACTTTTCAATATACTCTTTATCAATATCTTTAATTTTTGAGATATTCTTTATACGAGTTATCAATTCTTCATCATTCAATTGATGAATTTCCATATTCTCTTTATCCATTATTTTCATCTCTTTATAATTAAATGAGTTGCACAAGATGTACACGGGTCAAATGACCTGATAATTATCTGAGAGTTTCGTTTTATTTCGTCTAGATCACGTGTTAATTCATACTTTTTCTTACAATAATTTGTAAGCAATTCGTTCATGGTAGGGATATTCATAGAAGTAGGTATAAAGATTTTTGCACTTTTTAGCCTATTATTTTCATCAACTTGGTAATTATGTATTAATATACCTCTTGGCGCCTCTAATACACCGATACCCTCACCTTTATTATACATATTAGCAAAAGAATTATCTAATCTAGACGAAAAACTATGATTTTCTAAAATATTCACCGCTTTATCGGTTAAAATAATCAATTCCAAAAGTCCTAGAAAAGTCCAAAAAAGTATACTGGATTTCCAAGTTATATTAAAATAATCCAAATAATCATCAACAATATTGTCTCCATAATTTTCGACAACATTATATCTTCCAATTGGACCGACCAGTAAATTCCGTTCGATATTAAATTTAAGCGTAATTTCTGACAATTCATCTCTAATTAAATATTTATTATAGTCACTTGGTTTGAAATATGTTAAAATATCCGCATGATCATTTAAACGAATATCTCCTTCATAGATATCATAAAATGTATTATTATTTAATCCCATAAAGACTGGTTTACCAAAAGAAAAATCATCAGGAGGTGAGGTCTTATAGAATAGATCAATAAATTTCTCTGTAATAACTTTTAAATTATTATATGAACGTTGAAAATACTTTTTAACATTTTCAAGATCCTTATTTGTTGGAAAGTAGTGAAATCCGCCTATTGCAGGAGTGATTGGATGTACCGTTCTACCGCCAAGAATGCTAACAATTTTAGTGCTATTATTTATTAACTCAAATGCATTAGAAGATATCTCTGGATCAAATTTTAGGATTTCATTCGGAGTTGAATAATTTTTCTTATTTAAAAGAATATATAAAAGGTCTGGAAAGGCTTGGAAAAAGATATGGACTATATGAGATTTAATATGATCGCCTATCATTAAAAGTTGACGTAGATAAACAATATTTTTGGAGGGTTCTATGTTAAACATGTCTTCTATTGCTTTATAGCTAGCAAAAGTCTGAGCAACATGACACATTCCACAAATTCTTGATACTATTTTAGGTACATCTTCAATCTTCTTGTTTATTAGAAAATTCTCAAATCCTCTAAATGCATTGAGCTCAAATCTAACGCTCATTATCTGATCATTTAATATATGATAACTTACTTGGCCATGACCTTCAATTCTAGTACACATTTCAATAGTTCGTTTCATTAATTATCACTTCTTGATTTTTGGTTTTGCAAATCGGAAAAAAATTCCTTCATATTTGCGAAGATCTTCTTTCAAATCGATTAAACTTAAAAAATTGATTAAACTTGAAGTGTAATCTTGTTTAATAGGGCCCATACAGCCCTCACATGGAATTCCGAGTTTAATACATTCGCAATCGCAACCCTCTCTTGTTATTGGGCCCATACATAATACTCCAATCTCAAGAAAACATTTTGGAACAATTTTTTTTACTGGAATACCTTCATCATACAACGAATCTATCTCAGTCTGAAATTTCTTTTTAGGATCGCTTCTTAAAGGACAATCATAACATAAATTTTTCTCAGAAATAATTAATTTTTTATTTTCTAAGAGATTGAATAAGGAATTACCAAGTAATTTATTAGGAGGAGGACATCCGGGAATAATACCATCGATTACTATATGATCTGAAATTGGTGTGCCTTCAATTTCCTCCGATAAACTAATGATGCCCCCAAAGGCTGCACAAGTCCCCAGCGCAATCACTTTTTTTGCCTTTTTTCTAATTTGTCTCAAAAGTTTTATCTGACTCTCTTCCGAAATGCATCCTTCAATCAAAGCGATATCACATTCTACAATTTTTGTATTATCAGTTATAAAAGGAAAATACACAATTTCTGCTTTGTTTAAGAAATCTTTAAAAATATCAAGTGATAATAACGAGCTTATACATCCAGAACACGATGTAAAAGATGCAATTAAAAATTTAGGCTTCATTCTTTACCTCCTTTAATAAATTATTATAAAAAGTATCTACAATCTTTACAAAATTATTTCCTTCTACTGCATTTAAAGAAGTATGCATTAATTTATTCTTAATTTTATCTCCAAAAACATCTTTAATTAGCATTACTTTCCTTCTTAATTTTTCGGAGCCGTCAATATACTTACATGCATTCTGTTTACATCCAATAATTAAGACCCCATCTATTCCTTTTTCAAGTGATTTTAGAATGAAATGAGTGTCAACACGTCCAGTGCATGGGACTCGGACTATAAATACATTGGGATTATACTGGATCTTTTTGAGCCCAGCATCGTCTGCTGCTGCGTATCCGCAGGATTTGCAACAGAAAGCAATAATTTTAGGGCGTTCATCATATTTTGATATTATATCGATCGATTTCAGTATTTTCTCGCTTGTATCAATATTCATTTTGATAGCTTCTGTGGGACATACACTAACGCAAGTACCACAACCTTTACATTTGAATTTATCAACCATTATTTTATTCTCTTCAATAATTATAGCATTATAAGGGCAAGAGATCGTACAAAGACCACAAAATCCGCATTTTTCCTCATCAATTTCAATTCCGCTTGATTCAGCCATTACATAGTCCCTGGAAAGTAATGAGATTATTTCGACAGCAAGTTCATTTGCTTGTGAAATAGTACTTTTATAACTTAATGGTCCCATTATTGTTCCTACACCATAAATTCCTGAAGCAAGTGTTTCCTCGCTCATGAAACCATTTTCATTCAATGTAAAATCCATTGTACGTCTTAATTTGTCAATATCACTATTGGGTACCATGTTAACATTAAGAATGATTAGATCCGCTTCATACTTTTTATCATCCGCTAAAATAAACTTTTTATTCCCACTCTTGATGATCTCAATATTTTCAACATAATGGATTCTAGGATCCATGGGATCAAGCAAAAATTTATTATTACATTTTTCAATCTCGTAAAAGATATTAATATCGCAATTTGTACATCTAATTTTTATCATATCAAGATATTTTAAAGCTAAAAGATCTCGAAATTCTGCAGAATAATTTTGTTCTCCTACGGTCTGGATAATTGCGATCGATTGAGGAGGTTTTTTATCTGATAACTTTATTAAATTACCAGATGTAGGACCATCACTTGATAATATACGCTCAAATTCCGCAGAAGTTATTATATCATTCATCGGATCATAATGGTATTTTCTTAAATTAGTATCCAAATCGGCTCCTATTGCTACGACCTTAATTCCTACTCTTATCTGAAAACGTTCAGGTTTTTGGTTTAAATTTATAGCTTTATTTACACAAGCATTTTCACATATTCTACAATGCATACACGTCAAAATATCCTCCTCATCAATTACAGCTGCATATGGATAACTATGAATGTATGGAATGTATATCAACTTCCTGTTAATGAGCCCAAATTCATATTGGTCGCTTTTCTCTATTGGACAGATTTCCATACATTGTTTACATCCAGTGCACCTTTTCTCATCAACAAACCTAGGTTTTCTAACCAGATCAAGAGTAAAATTTCCAAATTCTCCAGACACATTTTCAATATCAGTATTGGTATAAATTGTAATATTGGGTTCTTTGACTAATTCTCCAATCAATTCCGATAAAAAGCAGATTGAACAGTCGTCTATACCATAAATATGATCCCAACGTGCGACTTTTCCACCAATGGTCGGCGATTTCTCAATTAGATATACTTTTATTCCTGCTCTTGCTAAGTTCAATGCTAAGGTCATTCCCGCAATTCCACCCCCCAAAATGGCGACGCTTTTTCTAATCTCGACTTTTTTAACCTGTATTTTATTCTGAAGAGAGACCCTTTCGATCGCTACTTCTACCAAAATTTTAGCCTTTTTTAAAGCTAGATCGGGATTATCTTGATGAACCCAGCAGCACTGTTCCCTAATATTTGCAATTTCAATATTGTACTTGTCGATAATCCCCTCAAAAATTCGTTCAAATATATGAAGATGTGACCTTGGTGAACAAGCTGCTATTACAACCTTATTTATAAAATTATCTTTTACCCACTGTGTTATCTTTTTAAGATTTTTTTCTTGACATAGATTATCAAAAATTTTTACTGAAATAACATTTCTTAATTTAGAAATATAATTTTTGAGGGCATTCACATCTATTATTTGCGAAACTTCGGTATTACAATTACAGATTATAATTCCAATTCTATTTATTTCGGTATATCGGGTATCTAAATATTCAATATCTTCGCCAGATAACAAAATTTCATTAAGATTCATTAGTTTAATAATACGTTTACCCTCTTTGGTTAAGTAATAAGCTTTATTATCTTTAGCAATGAAATTTTCCAATTTTTTTAGATGAAAATTTAATTGTCCTGTCGTTTCTAAACCTAATTTTTCCATTAATTCAGAATATTGGACATAACCATTCTTATCTAGAATATATAAGATTTTCCTTCTTAATGGGTGGGCCAGTATTGCATATATATTCATTTTTTTCGTCTACCCATTTATCTATGGTGAATATACTAAATTTTTTAAATTATATCAGGATTTGATTCAAAGTAATTTCGATTATTTTTCTTTCATACTTTGACAAATAAAATTTCTTCATCAAAGAAAAAAAAATTAGTTAATTTAAATATTATGACAAGAAAATTTCACTTTTCATATATTATTCGACAAGTCAATTTGTTTAAATTCTTTCATAGTCTTAATTTAATTGAGAATAAAAAACAAAAAATAGGTGAATGTTATGACCGTGTCCGAAGAAATTTTAGATGAACATGAAAAAAATTTGGAATCAATTATATTAAAATTAGATAAAAAGTATGTCGAACTTTTTAAAGAGATTTGTGAAGAAAGAGCTCTAGATTTTAATGAAGAATTAAAAGCTAGAGTTGAAGCAGCTTTAGTTAATGCTTTTAATAGCTATCATAGTGAATGCTTACGTGAAAATAAAGCATTAGGGTTCTTAAAAGGTGGAAAAAGCTGCAAACGAATACCAGGATTTGATATTGAACACATTAGAAAAATGCTTCTAAAAATGGACTCAATTGATGAACAAATTGAATTCCTGAAAAATTATGTTGAAGGCTTACAAAAGACTAAAGAAACGATGTATATGGGCCCAAGAGGACTTCCTACAACGATGACCAGGGAACAACAACATATGGGTTTAACTCCCTATATGAAAGTAATACCTCAAGCTATTATAGAATTACAGAAAATTATTCGTGCTCTAGAAGCAGAAAAAATTATTAAAGAGAAGTTGACCCAGAAATTTTAATTAAATACTTTTTTTTCTAAATTTTAAACCAAATATGTCTTTAATTAGCATTATTTTTAACGCAAGTTTATTATTCGAATTTAATTTTTATGTCTATAGTAAATTGAATTGTAATTGTAAATAGAAACGGTGAATTTAATGCTGTTTTTCCGTTTTTTATATTTTGTCATATTCTTCTTTTAAAGGACTCTAAAAAGGAGCTTGTATTTTGTAGCCTATTGAACTAAAATTTTAGATGTAATAATATTAATGAACCTGATTTATATGCTTATTTTTCGATGTATATTTATGAAAATAATAGAATATATATTATAATAACTCAAATTTCTTTTAGAAAATTCTCCATTTCTAAATTATAATTAATTTAATTAATTTTTTTAAGAATTATACTCATTAATTGGATTAAATTTCTAAGAACTATTAACTTTAAATATTAATTAAATAATTAATTAGATAGTATTTGTTTTTAGATTATTAAAAATTCATTTTAAATTAAAGACAAGTAGTCTAATTTAAAGTCAAGTAATCTATTTTAAAGTCAGGTAATCTAAATTAATAATTATAAGTGATGAAAATGTTTGAAGTTCTTTTAGATGAGGAACATAAAGCAATAAGAGATGAAGTACGAAAATTTATCAAGGATGAAGTTGAGCCAGAACTAATAATTAATATGGACTCAAATAATCAAGAATATCCCTATGAATTTATCAAGAAGGCTACAAAAAAGAATATAATTGGATTAAGATTTCCCAAAAAATATGGTGGTAGAGGACTGAAATGGACACATGAAATATTAGCACTAGAGGAAGTAGGAGTACTGGGCATATCTTTAGCATGTGCTTATTCATTACCCTCTATTTGTGGTGAAGCGCTTAATGTGTTTGGGACTGAAGATCAAAAAGAAAAATATTTGAAACCTACATTAAAAGGAGATTTAATTTGTGGTGAAGGACTAACAGAACCCAGAGGTGGTTCCGACTTTTTTGGCACTATAACTACAGCAGTTAAAAAAGGTGATAAATTTATTATAAATGGAGAAAAACGTTTTGTAGCAGGTGGAGTTGGTGCCGATTGGTTTATAATTTATGCAAAAACAGATTTCAATGCACCTCCCCATGAATCGCTTAGTGCATTCATTGTTGAAAGAGATTTTGGAGTAAAAGTTGAGGAACAATATTCGTTAATGGGCTGCAGAGGTATGGGAGCTGCAAGAATAATCATGAAGGATGTAGAAGTTCCAGAAGAAAATCTTGTTGGTAAATTGAATGGTGGTGCGGATATATTTAATCGAATGATGATTCCTGAGCGACTTACATCAGCTGCTGGCGCAATAGGATTAGGTAGAGCTTGTTTGGAATTAGCCATTAGATATTCTGCAAAAAGAGAAGCATTCGGCAGACCCATTTCTAGATTTGAAGGAATAAATTTCAAAGTAGCCGAATGCGCCACGAATTTAGATGCAGCCCGAGGACTTACATATCATGCAGCGCTTCGTGCGGATGCAGAACTTCCATGTAGAAGGGAAGTAAGTATGGCAAAATATTTTGCTACTGAATGCTGTTTTAAAACGATTTATGAAGCAATGCAGATAATTGGAGGTATTGCATACACCGACGTATATCCTATTGAAAGATTATTTAGGGATGCAAGGCTGGGCACAATTTGGACTGGAAGCAATGAAATTCAAAAATTAATAATTCAGAGCGAGGTCTATAAACAGGTTTTGAAAGAAGATAAATCATTAAAAAGAAACATAGAACTGGACACACCAGGCGCACATAAGACTGTAGAAAAAGTATATAAAGAAGACCCTAACAAATATAGACCAAAATAGTCCCTATTTTTTATTTATGGCAGTTTGAGATAAATTTCTTTTTTTGAATTTCTACTTTATTTTTGATTTCTTATTACTAGCTAGATTCTGCCTGAATAAGCTTATTAATACAGAACATATCAATGCAATGAACAAGCTAATGATTATAATTTCTTTTATGAGGCTTTCTGGAACTCGATAATATATAGTAATGCTAATATTGGTAGATACTGAGAGTCCATGAGTATTAGTTAAAGTAATGGTTATTGTTTTTGTTCCATGGGCATTTAAATTTGGAGTAAATACAAGAGTATCATTGTCAATTATTTCTACTAGACAAAATGATGGATCTACATTTGAAACACTCCAATTTAATTTATCTTTCGAGTCTCTTGGATCCCATTTATGCATTGAAATATTATAATACAATGGATCGGAATCAGAAAACCTAACAACATTATTTAATTTCCCGTTAATAATTTCAGGAGCTTCTGGAATACCTATATAGATGGATATTGAATCAGTGTCAGTACCAGAAGGGCTGGATGCTTTTAAATTGATACGATGGACTCCATTTGAAAGTATTGTTGCATCAAAAAAGCCCTTCCATAAAAATTTATTGGAAATGTCATTTGTCATAGAAATCCAAGGTCCATTATCAATATTAAATTGCACACTAGTTAGATTATTTTTATCGAAAACAAGGGCTCTTATTGGAACTGCTTTAGAATTATTCGGTATATTATATGCAGTCCTACTTAAATCTCGATCCATTGGCGTAGTAATTAATGCGATAGGCCATTTATCAAGAAGTCCTACTTTTGTAGAAACTCCATCATTATCTACTGCAAATATACGTATAGATTTACCTCCTTGACCCAAGCTTCCAGTCTCTATACAGATTGTTCCACCTTGATTTAACTCTAAATCTTCATGTCCATGTCCAAAAGCGTCTACTGAAACATTGTATTCTTGTAATAATTCAAGAAAAGATGTTCCCGAACTGGTCTTAAAATCGGTAAGTTCCCAATAAGGGTGATGATGAAATACAAATGTTAAATTTGAATCTTTATATTTAATTAATTGCGATTCAAACCAGTCCATCTCACTTGTATCTAGTTCTGCACTGGTTCCATCCGGCCATTCTGCACCATTAGACCATACTGAATTTAATACGATAAAAGTGTAATTTGAATTATTAATAGTTCTATTAAAGGTATATTGCAACTTTTTTTGCATTGACCAGTTTAGAAAATAAGAAAAGGTATCAGAATTTCCATAACCATCATGATTTCCTATCACATCGTAATAAAAAGATTCATTCATTCCAGTTTCCTGGAGTACTTCCCAATAAATTTTCCATTGATCAGGATCTTGATAATAGGGAAGCGGATTAAGACCATTAACAAGGTCACCCGTATCGATAATAAATTCAGGCTTTATATAATTATTAATATCGTTTAGGGCACTCCTAAATATCTCAGATTGAACTCCAAAAATTTTTTCAAATGAATTAATATGCACATCTGAGATATGAACGAACCAGAATATTTTAGACTCATTACTTAAATGCCCAGGAGTATGATGAGTTTCAATAGTAGTTCTGCCGTTCCAAATATTGTCCATAGAACTTTCATATAGATCATTATTTGGAAAAACGGCTAAAAAACTAATACTAAATACTAAAACAGCTATTAGAACACTATAATTTCTTTTCAATTTATATCAGGTCTCACAATCATTTAATTTGTTTGATAAGGGATATTACAGACGTTTATTGTAATATTATTTTAATCTATAATTTTGATATTTTATTATAATTGATAATTTTAATTATTATTACAATTTTTTATCAAATTATATATAATGATATAATTATTTCAGACATTATTTATTAGTTTTGACTTTATTATCGTCATTTTTGGTTGTATTATTGGTTTCCTTTAATTTCAGACCTCTATTGATAAGTTTTGAAGCAACTCGATAACTTACATTTAACATCAAATATATCAACAATACATTAATTAGACAAGAGATATCGATTTGTAATGCGTCCTCAGATAACCATTGATGCGGGAAATATTGAATTGTCGGTA
Organism: uncultured archaeon; assembly: GCA_964646355.1. Classification (GTDB taxonomy): domain Archaea; phylum Asgardarchaeota; class Lokiarchaeia; order Helarchaeales; family HEL-GB-B; genus HEL-GB-B. The sequence goes on from CAZYEE010000060.1 coordinate 10,620, forward strand.
TTAAATTGGAGATAAGTAGAATAATATATAGGATTATAATAATAATGATACTAAAACCGATTATAATGAATATGGTACTCATTTCTCCTCTTTTTAAATCAAATTTGGTAATGTCTTTCGATTTTTGCAATAAATTTAGCCCAACTTCTAATAATACTGCAGATAATATACCCCATAATAAAATATTTGTAATAAATGTAATGCCAGGATTCTCCATTGAATAATAATATTGCGGAATACTCGTAGAACTAAAAATTAATATTATGAATAAAACTGATGCCATTATTATACTAAAAAGGCTTATGCTCTGGAATATTAGTTTCTTAATTTTGATCTTAATTTTTATCACTTCTAATATTTTTCATATAATTTATACTCCAGTCAACAATCCGAGAGCCCACATATAATACAATTAATAACATAAGATACCAACAGAGTACATTAACTAGAGGCATGATATCTAGAGGTTTTCCAGTTGGTTGGAATATAATTGGTTGGATAACTCCAAAGATTGTTAATATAGCTATGATAGCTGGAAAAATTACCAAAATAACTCCTATTAATAGTATACCAATTGCTTTTGTTTCGCTTTTCAATAATTTCACCACAATAATATAAATCCATCTAATTTTATAATCATTCAATAGATATTTCATCAAAATTTTATGTTGATCATTAAAAACTTTTATTGACTTTTCATATTAATTTATAATTTAATAAATAGAAATATTAAAATAATTTTTCCTACAAGAATTTTATGATAGAACAATGGAAACCTCAGAAATTCTTGATGTAGTATTTGTAATAGGTCTATTAGTAATGTTTAGTATTATTTTTTACATAATTTCATAATAAAAACCAATTTTGAAACTAAAAAATTATCAATAATTTGCAGATTTTTAATTATTATTTAAGATAATGCTTTGATTAAAATGAGGTGCTGTAGTTTTGAAAAAACAATGTAGATGGTATATAGTTTGCCCGATAAGGAGATATGTAGAGAAAGGATTGCTAGATAAGAAATGGGTAAATGAATATTGTTTAGGAGACTTTACAAAATGTGTAAGGAAGAAGATGGAGGAGTCGGGAGAAGATCACCCAGATTATATGCTACCAAATGGAGATTTAATGCCAGAATTATTAGAAAAAAATGGTTCTGTTTAAAAATCTCTTTTTATTTAAGTTTGATAATATTAAATTCTTTTAAAAAATCAGAAGTTTTAAATTGAAAAAAAAACTTTTCTATGTTTAAAAAAATTTTTGTCATTTATTCAAATCTACAAAACTAGTATTAAGAGAGAATTTACTATTAAAAATATTAAAATTAAATATTAATTAAAAAAGAAAATAAAAATTAGAGTGATACCAAATGAGTACTGAAAAAATTAAGCGTAGCTTCGGACTTGCACAACAGAGGCTCGAAGGTAGTAAAGATAGTTATGGTAAACTAATAAGAGAGATCGTAAATACTGGTGTGTGTACACATTGTGGTGCCTGCGTTGCTACATGTGATGTATTGGAATGGGTAGACAATAGACCGAAATTGGTAGGTAAATGTACAGGTTGTGGCGTTTGTTACAATCAATGCCCACGTTCTCTCACATTAGAGGAAGATCTAATAGGAAAATATATTAATGCATATGTAGCGAGAGCAACCAATCCCGATATAAATGGACAAGATGGTGGAGTAGTTACAGGAATTATTGAATTTTTACTTGATTCGGGTCTCATCGATTCTGCAATTGTTACCCAAAAAGATGAAGAATTTCCCTGGAAACCTGTCCCGACCATTGTAAAAACAAAAGAAGAATTATTTAAGGCCTCAGGTTCAGTTTATTGTCATTCACAGACTCTGATTGCATTAATAGAAGCTATAAAAAATGGGGATTATTCAATTGCATTTGTCGGAACTCCATGTAATATCGATGCGGTTCATAAAATGAAGACCAGTCCGACAGGACTTTTAAAATTATTTATGAGAGCAAATATCCTAAAAATAGGATTGTTCTGCATGGATTCATTCGATTATAATAGTCTGAACATTTTTGCAGCGCAGCATGGAATAGATTTCAATAATGTTAAAAAGATGACAATCCAGAAAGGAAAGTTTACATTTATTGAGAAAGATGGAAAAACGACTGCATTTCCTGTCCATGATTTAGACATTGCAAAATCAAGCTCATGTAATTATTGTATAGATCTAACCTCAGAAAATGCAGATATTTCAGTAGGTTCAGTAGGCTCACCAGAGGGGTGGTCAACTGTATTAACAAGAACCGGTATTGGAGAGGAAATATTTAGAGAAGCAGTAAAAAATGGCTATATTGAAATTAATGAAAAAGGACCATCAATGAAAGCAGTTCATTTTCTAGCAAAACTTAAGAAAGTACAATTATATACATTAAAGAAAAGACGTACTTTTGTTATTCGATATGTAAAAGAAGAAGGTATTGAAGAAAAACAATTGAAAGAAGTCCCACCAAAAAAAGAGGTTGTCCTTGAAGAGACCATTGCCAAGCTTAAAGCTGTAAAAATGGGTAAACCAACATTAATAGATAATGATAAGGTAATTTCATTCACATTAACCAACGTTTCAGGAAGAAGTATGGAAGACGTTACAGTAAATATATCCCATGTTAGCGAATTTTTTGAGACAGCAAGCTATGATGACAAAATTGATGTTTGGTATCCATTTGAAGAGCTTGAATTTCATATTCCAAGAGTCGAGAATGACCAAGAATATCTTGTTAGAGTAATGGATAAGGAATCACGTGTAATGACTAATAAAATCGATATAAAAAAATTATTAGAGCAAAATAAAAAGTAAGATCAAGTATTAAATCCATCTTTTTTGTCTTCAATTTTTATTTTTCTTAGGTAAATTTACTTGATTTAATTATTCTTGTTTATAAATGAATTAATCCAAAAAAATAAATTAAAAGATTATAAAGGATAACCAACTATCATTATTGAATAATAACCTAAAATTTCATATATTTCAAAAACATATTAATTAAAATAATTGGAGTATTTAATAGAATAAAAGACATTAAGTAATATCATACCTTAATAAAAGGCATTAAGTAATATCATATCATAATATTATCGAGTGTGGAAAAATGACAGAAGTTAAGATGTCAAAAACAGCAAGAATTCGCGATTTAATGTCACCAAATATTGTATTCTGTAATGAAAACGATTCTATTCCGGATATTGCTCAGAAGATGATGGACAATTGGGTGGATACAATGTTTGTTACGGAAGATTCTGGCAAGGTTATAGGAATAATTACCGACGGAATTATTTGGCAGCTGGTAGCCAAGGCTGATGAAAATATATATCGATATAAAGCTAAGGACATTATGGTCCGAAAAATTATTGCAATAGATGCGGATAAACCATTTAATAGTATTGAAGAGTTAAGAGATGAATTTGAAAAATCTCCTGTTAAAAGAATTGCAGTCGTGTCAGATGGAAAAATTATTGGATTAATAAGACGAAAATTAATAGAAAGAGTAAAGAGATATTCAAGAACTTTTGATATTGAATTCTCATAAAAAGAGGTTATAAATTATATGTCAGAATTTTTCTTCAAATCAGAGGAGAGTCAGAGGCAACAAATTAATACCAAAATTAAAACAAAAGAACCAATTTATAATGTTTTCCTTTGTTATTTTGATGAAGCTAGAGGACATCTTCCAATTTTTACATATCCAGCATATTTGAAAAACGATGAGAATGAACTTAGGATCATTAAGATACATTCCATTTGGTTTCTCGACACTACGGACAGCGTCCAGCACATAGATCTTGAATATCATGATAAAATATATCTTGCATTGAAATTTCTAGGAAAATCATGGAGGGAGAAGACTAGAGCAGGACTGGATAAAGACACACCTGAAACTTATGTGTTGATATTATCAATAGATAAACAGTATGCATTTTTAGGTTCAGATCTTTTGATGAGCTTATATTCAAAAATTAATCAGTATAAAGATGAACTTTATATTCTGATTAAAAAAGAATTGGCATCATATAAAGTGATCAAAACAGAAAAAGACAAAACAATTATAAAAGAAGGGATGTTAATCGAGGAGGAATTAACGAAATATTGTGAAACCCTATTACCACAACTACCGAATAATCTTGAAAATGTTGAAGATATAATAAGTGCTGAAACTCGTAATAACCAAAAACTAGCTTATCTATTTTTGAATGAAATTTCCCAAAAGCATCCAAGTGAACCTCGAAAATTTGAGATTTCCGTTGATGATAAAGGTGTGATTGCTAAAGAAAAACGAAATCTATTTGTTAAGCCAATAATAATAAAATCAATTGAAACAATTGATGGAAATCAGAAATTACAGCTTATATTAAAGAATCAAACGCATAATCTCAAAAATATAAGAATCCAGATCAGTAAAATTGAAGAATTTTTTGAGACTTCTAGCTGGGAAACTACCATTGATATTTGGTATGCAAATGAAGAGCTTGTTTTTAAATATCCAATTACGGATGTTAATGATAAATTTCAAATAAATGTGGAAAGCCTGTCTGATGGGGTCAAATTATTATCAAAAGAAATTATAGCTAAAGATTACATACCAGAGGAGGAATCATTCTTTGATCTAGTTACTGCAATTGATTTTATGGATAAAAATCCAAAAACGATCTCATATTCAGGAAATATTAAAGATGCAGTTATTGAAATGAATAAAAATCGAATAGATTATATAATTGTTACTTTAGATGAAAAACCTATTGGGATAATCACTCACAGAGATATACTGAAAAAAGTGATACCATTAATGTACGATAAAGGAATTCCTCCAGAAAAAATTATATGTAAAGATATAATGTCAACACCACTTCAATATGTTAATATTAAGGATAACATAAGAAAAGCAGCATTAATAATCTTACAAACTGGGGTAAAAAAGTTACCTGTATTAGATGGCGATAAACTCGTAGGAATAATCCGTACCAACGATTTGATAAATGTATATCTAAAGCAATCTTTAAAATTACCTGATTTAGAGCAAAAATATAAAGAAATTGCAAATCTGAATAGAAGAGAAGTAGAAAAAATCATGAATAAAAATCCAGTAATAGTAGATATTAATGCAGGATTAAAAGAAATAACCGAATTAATGAACGAAAGACGGATAGGGAGTGTCATTGTTTCAGAAAATGGTAAAGTAAAAGGAATTGTCACCGAACGGAATATTCTACGCTACGTAATTGAAAAAGGAAATGATCCAAAAATTGTAACTGCAAAAGATTTGATGAGTTCACCTTTAATTACATTGAATAAGAATGATACTATAGAAAAAGCAATACAAATAATGATTACGAAAGGAATAAGGCATATAGTAATTGTTAAAGAAGATAGTCCAGAAGAAGTCGAAGGAATTATATCTAATACAGATATACTCAATCTAGATATTGCTAAGGCATCCCCACCTGATCTTGATTTATCTAAGGCTTTTTAATAATTTATTTCACTTTTTTCTAATCGATTTAAATTCTTATTTTAAAAAATTCTTATTGTTTAAGCAAAACATAAGAAAAATATTAACATGGAAATAAATGTAGATAAATAAGAGTAGATAATAAAAAATAAATAAAGGAAAATGAGGATAAATAAAGATAAGAATTAATAAGAATAAGAATATTATAATAAAAGGTTTAAATAATAATAAATTTAAATATTTTCAATTTTTTTAACTCGAATTCCTGAGTTTGTCTCAATCAAAAATTGATAACTATCTGTTTGTTTATCATGTTCGTTATAAGAGATTTCAATGATTTCTCCGGGAGCCCATTCTCTTTT
>CAZYEE010000061.1:0-16115 GCA_964646355.1 uncultured archaeon
AGACTTGCGGTATGTGATTCTGCTGCTTTTTTACCTTGTTCTGTGATTCCACCTTTTAATAAAATTATTGGTTTAGATGGAACTATTCGTTCAATTACTTTTCTAAATTCAGAAGTTTCGTCTGGTTTAATTCCTTCGATATACATCATTATAACTTTTGTATGTTCATCATTTTCTAAATATTTTAATGCATCTACAACACTTACATCTAATGCATTCCCAATGCTGATGAATTTAGAAATACCCACACCTTGTGCAGCTGCAAAATCTAATAATGCAGAGCCAAAAGCTCCAGACTGGCTAATAAAAGCAATTTTTCCTTTTTTTGGTCTCATTTGACGATAACTAGGTAGAAATAATGTGTCAACACCCCTTGAATCATAAATTCCAATGATATTTGGGCCTAGTATCCGCATATTATTTTCATCAGCTATTTTTTTAATTTCATTTTCAATTTTTTTACCCTCTTCGCCGATTTCGGCAAATCCACCAGCGATTATAATTACACCTCTGACTCCCTTTTGGGCACATTGTTTAATTGTATTAAGGACCAAATGCCTTCCTACTGCGATGATCACAAGATCAATAGAGGAAGGTATGTCTAGTATGGAATTATAACATTTATAACCTAGAACTGAAGATAAATTTGGATTTACTGGATAAACATCAATTTCGATATTAGAATCTATGAAGTTTCTAAAAATTACATGCCCAAATTTACGAGTATTTCTTGATACTCCAACCACAGCCACATTTTTAGGTTTAAAGAAAACATCTAAACCCGGTTTTTCTTTTTTCAATTTTTACCCCTTGATAATGATTTTTTCATAAAAGGTTAAAAAATATATAATGAATTGAATTATTATTTAACTTTTCTTGCTAAATTTCTTCCCCATTCAATACATTGTTTAAGTTCATCTTCTGAGGGAGTAAACTGGAATTTAATTGGTTCAATTAATTCAGGGATCCTTGCTTCTTTTAGTTCTTCTAGTGCGGCTTCAGCGCCACCTTTAGGGCTCCATCCAAAACTACCAAATGTACCTGCTACTTTAGCTGGTGGTCTTAGACCTTTTAAATATGTGAGGAATCCACCTACTGTTGGAAACATACCGTTATTAATGGTGGGGGTTCCAATTGCAAGACCTCTGGAATCAAGCACATCTTTAATAATATCAGAATTATCAGTTAATGTTAAATTATAGATTTTTACTTCTACACCTTCCTGTCTTATTCCTTCGGCTATTGCCATTGCCATTTTTTCTGTAGAATGCCACATAGTATCATATATTATTAATATCTTCTCTTCAGTTTCTCTATTTGCCCAGTAAACATATTTTTCTAATATTTTATTTACATGTGATCTCCAAATAACGCCATGTGAAGGGCATATCATTTTTATGTCCAGTTTGAGGTCCTCAGTAACTTTTTTCAAAACTCTGGCAATGATCGAAGAGAGATGCATCACAATATTGGCATAATATTTCTTAGCTTCATCCATAACTTTGTTAAGATCATTTTCATCATCAAATATTTTAGAACGGGCAATATGCTGTCCAAATGCATCATTTGAAAATAGAATATTATCAGGCGTGCAGTAAGTGACCATTGAATCGGGCCAATGGACCATCGGAACAGGTACAAAAGTTAGAGTTCGTTTACCTAAATTGATAGTATCGCCTTCCTTGACTGGTTTGATATCCCAATTTTTCTTATACATTCTTAGAAATCCAGCTTTCCCACGTTCAGAAGTGACTATCTGAGCATTAGGTACTAATTCCGACAATCGAACCAAGCTCTGTGAATGGTCGCCCTCAAGATGATTACAAATGAAATAATCTATTTTTTTTGAGTCAATAATTTCTTCAATATTCTTAATAAACTGATCGGTAAAAGGGCCCTTAACTTGGTCAATCAACGCTATTTTATCATCTAATATTAAATATGAGTTATAAGTAGACCCTCGATGAGTAGAATATCCATGAAAATTTCTGAGATTCCAGTCGTGGATACCTACATAATATATGTTCTCAGCTATTTCAATCTTGATTTTTATCACCAAATTTAATTGATCTTGTTTATTATTATCAAGTTTAATTTTTTCCATTATTTTAATTTAAAAGTGAAATTTGCAATTTTCAAAATCAATCTTATTTTATGATGATAGTTAATTCTAATTTATATTTATATGGCTGTAATTTCAAGATTTGCACAAAGCAAATTTTCATGAAATTAGTTTACGAATAAAACATTTTCTTAAATAAACAATATGGATAGATTAAAAATTAAAATATTATTATAAATGGATAAGTTTGGTTTAAAATAAACATTTTTTCTTGTAAATATATAGAAAGGGAAATTTAATATTAATTAGGAATAAAATATCAAAAATTATTTTTATTATACAAAATTTTATTGATATTATTCCTATAATAATTATGTAAAATATTTCTGTGAATTCTATTTTTTCATCTAATAGTTCTTAAGAATGTAATATTCTTCCTAACGCATCCAAAATCTTTTAAAATAATAACAGATTTAATAAAGAAAATTTTTGATAATTAAATATTAATATGTGAAATTCAGATTTACAAGTAAATTTTGAAAATAATTTATATCAATTTAATTCAATTATTGAAGATTTAAATAAAAAGTATTCAAAAGAATCTATCAAATAATAACCGATGTAAAATGGGAATCATTAAAAATAACGCAGTTGGAGTTAAAAAGAAGAAACGTATTGAATCAATTGATATATTGAAAGGAATATCAATATTCTGGATTATAGGAGGACATTTAACACCAGTTTGGCTAATGCCAAATAGTGTTTGGATTTATGAGATGCTATATATATTTTTTTTAAGCAATGTTGGGCCTGCCAATTTTATTATGTTATCGGGATTGAATATAGTGTTAAGTATTAATTCAAAAATAGATTCTGGATTGCCAATGCATAAAATTAGAATTAATACTATGAAGAGAATTGCAGTTCTTTTTATTTTTTCAATTCTTTATAATTATTTGATGAGTATAATGACGAAGGGACTTTATGGAGTAAATTGGTATGATTTTTATGCTTGGTATATCTTACAAATTATCAGTGTTAGTGTTATTTTAACAATATATGTACTTAGAATTAATAAAATAATAAGATTTTTAATTAGTATCTTCATAATAATGTTTGCATATCCCTTATATACATGGATCTCACAATTAGGAGTCGTTGGGGCTGGAATTTCATTCGCGTTATATTATCCATTTCCTGATATTTTTTGGGCATTCCCGTTTTTACCATGGTCTGCATGTGCATTTATTGGATGTATTATAGGAGAGTATTTTTATAATGTGATATATAGAGCCGATGAAAACAAGAAGAAAAGTGTTCTAAAGAAGTTTTTAATATATCTTAGCATTTTAGGATTGACTTTTGTTCTTATATCAATAATTTTTGGTTCGAATGGTCCCACTAATGCCGATAAATTCTGGTATGATATAGCGATATTTCATATCCAGAAGTTAAATACAGCGCCCTTTTTCAATTTAAGTACATTATCATATATGTTTTTACCTACACACTGGACATACATGTTTTACGCCTTGGGTTGCGATTTTTTAATGTTATCAATTCTTGCATTTCTAAGTGATTATAAAAATTATAAAAATAAGATTTTCAATTCACTTTCTTTTGCAGGGAAAGTCTCATTTTCAATATTTATATACCATCATTTTGGAATTCCCCTTTTTCCCCAAACATTTGATTTTATTTGGATTTGGCCTGCCTGGGTTGGGTTTGCGATATTTCTTATTTTTATAATATGGGTGGATGTAAAGAAATTTAATGGTGTGGGCACTATTGAATGGATTATGGTAGTTGCTACTATGAGTAGAAAAAAGAAGGAGCAATAAGAAAAAACTACTATGAATAAAATTTAAAATGATTTAGACCGAATTTCACTAAATTTAAATGCATTAGTTTAAATGCATTAGTAGTGATTAATTGCTTTATGTATTTCATAAAGCTAGTTCATTAAATTTAATTTAAAAAGGAAATTACAGATGGATGATGAATATTTTATTTTCAACAGAAACATTAGAAAAATTTTAGAGAAATATAGAATTACTCCTAATAAAGAACTCGGACAATGTTTTATTTCAAATTGGAATTTAATTCGTAAAGAGATAGAATATGCACAGATAGGAAAAAAGGATATTGTATTAGAAATTGGAGCGGGAATTGGAAATCTTACTGAAATTTTAGCTAGAGAAGCAAAAAGAATTATTGCAATTGAAAAAGATTTCCAATTTAAGAACATTCTTTCAGAGCTACAATTGAGATATGATAATATTGAAATAATTTATGGGGATGCTCTTGAAATAGATTTTCCAAAATTTAATAAAATAGTATCTAATCTTCCTTATAAAATAGCGCTTCCATTAATTTTTAAAATTCTTGATCAAAATTTTGATATTGCAGTATTAACATGTCCTGAAAGATTGGCTCAGCGCATTTGTGCTAAACCAGGACAAAAAGGCTATTCTCGATTAAGCGTTCAAATTTATCGATTAAGCAATCCATATTTTCTTAAATTAATATCCAGAGAGGAGTTTACTCCATCTCCAGATGTCATAAGCGCAATGATTAAATTGGAAAAAACACCACCAAAATTTAAAATTCCATCCGAAAATTTTTTCAAAGAATTTTTAAAATTCCTGTTTTCACAGAGAGATAATTCTATCGACCAAGTTTTAAAAACATTAAATTCTCTTGGCGTTTCTAAAAATAAAACAAATAAAATAAAGATAGAACTCGATAAAAGAACTTATCACAAAAAAGTTTATAAGCTTAGAGCCCATGAATTTGGCTCTTTAAGCTGGTATTTCTGGAAGTTCTTGGGAAAACGTGTAGTAAAAGTATTTCATAGATATTATAAGTTAAAAAAGTTATATAATAGAGGAGGATCTCGATAACTTTAATAGAAAAAAAATTAAGGAAAGTTATCAAAATTTTTATTTATATAATTCTCTTTATTCAGTCATATTATTCTCAACATTATGTTTTAAAAATTATCATTTAGGGATTTAATTTGTAGAATATAATCTAGTTATTTTTCGATCTTTAGTATAATATTTCAAAAATAAATCTTTTACTAATCGAGATGTATTGTATTATTGGAAAATATTTAATAAAATTATAAAAAATACTTATATAAGCTTGAAAATATTAAATTTCAAAATTTTATATATAATGATAGCGTATAATAGATATAGTATAATGAAACAATTTTGGAGAGTAATATAAATGAGTAATGAACAAGAAGAGATAGTTACCTTAACGTTTGAGAATGCAGCAAATAAGAATCAAACTTATAAAATTGCAAGTGTAACTGGGGATTTGATGCGAGACTATGTAGGCAGAGCTGCCAAGCAACTATTCAGTCCAGTACCAAGTCGTGTCGGAATTAGTACAGTTGATGGCGCAATTGTTTCAAACTGGTCAGATAAGACTGTAAAAGAGATAATAGATACCTATAATACAAATCATTTTGTAATTGGTACTCCAGATCAATTAGGTTAACTCATATAATCCCCATTTTTTCATTTAGCTCAAGATTTTTACTCAAGATTTTTACATAAAAATTCATTAATACGGAACAGAAATAAGGATAACTGAAAGATTAGCTCATATACTTGTTTGATTCAGGTATGGATTTATGTAAAAAATATATGGGAGAATGAATTATTTAAAGGAGAAGTTATTGGGGAAAGAATGGATACACATTGCTTATTTGTGGTATGAAGGCTAATAAGGTAATTACGACAGATATATTGAATATAATAAAGAATACAAAATAAGGATATTTTTTAATTTTATCGCTGATTTTACTTTTTAATCTGTTAAAAACAACTAGTACAATAATTCCTTGAATTAAACATACAAACAGGTATTCGAATGCACTTTGGCCTTCCATATAGGATATTCCCATCGCTATTCCATAGATAGTTCCGAAAAATGCAAGGATAATGATATCAATGTTTGAAGGTTTTTTCTCATTATTAATAGGGCTCCAATATTGAAATACTAATAGAGAGGTCAAGGCAAGCATCATACCACCGTATAGAACTTTATGGCCCAATACTTCATCGAAAAAATAAGCGATTAATTTGGGAAATGTTGTAAGAGATCCGTCTATATCTTCAGGGCTCCATTGTAGTTGAGTATCGATAGCATCACCTGTATAATGAATTCCAAGTCCGACAACAAGTGCTAGAATGGAAGACATAAACAAGAATTTGACTAAATTATAATGTTTTGGTTTATTTAAGCCGATATTTTTTTCTAATGTTTCATCAGAATTTTGGTGCTGCTTATTTTTATCATATTTGTCGAAATAAAGATAGATATACCATAAAATAGCAGGAATAAAGCAGACTGGAATTAGAAATTCAAATAGTGTGCTATAATGAAGATTTAAAAGATATATCGAGTTTTGTTCTTCTACTGGTACAAAAACAGTAAACATTAAGGCAGTTGGAGATGTTGCATCCCCAAAAATCAAGTCTGGGACTAGCTCAGAGATACCCCAAATCAATAAATAAAGAAATATCAAGTAAGTGAGTCTGTTTATTTTCATATTATCACGACCTTTTATGATTTTGAGGAAAAATATGTATGAAATATCAAAAAAACGATATTAAAAAATTGCTAAAAATTTAATAATCAATCAAACAGAAATTTGAGTTATTATAGATTTAATTAGAGAGTTTTCATATAATTTGTTTAAAGCCCAGATATTTGATATAATTTAATACTTGAAAATTATCACTTCTAATTTTTGCTTGTATTTTAGGAATGCCTTTAGAAATTAAATCCTGTTTAAATTTTTTTAATAGAAGAGTGGCTATTCCTTTACTTCTAAATTTATCTAAAACTCCCAGATAGATGATTAGTGCGATAGGTTCAGTAAAATCGACAGTTGCAGTCATTAGAAATCCTACAATTTTTCCATTATAGGAAGCGATATAAGTGCTCTCAGTTTTTGAATGTTTTAACGACCTCAGCTCTCTTTCTTTTTCAGAATCTATTTCATCAGGAAAAATCTCTATAAATACATCCATAAATTCATTTTGATCATATTTCTCATCAAAATAATCAATAATTAATCCTCTAATAGGTTTTACATCAGGCAAATTTAATTGCTCCACCAGTATTTCATATTTGTTGTAAATTTTACTCATCTTTCCATCTAAACCTCTTTTAAATTATTGAAGATTTGGAGGTCTAATATAATAGTTGATTTTTCCACGTTGGAATTCGTTAATAAAGATTTTGGCGGCGGCATTAATATCAGGCTTACCTCCAGCTAACAATTTACCTCGTTTTAACGCAAGTTTATTTAGAAAATCTTCACTGGAGTCATAGATGATATCATATTTTCTCCTAATTTCCTTTTTATCTATTATTAAGAGTAATTCATCTACAGCTTTAAATAAATCGGTGATTTTATCAGGTCTAATAGCGCCTTTAATAATTAATTCAACTTCATCTTCTTTTAAATAAGGAATAACTCCGGGAGTATCAATTAATAATATTTCACCGGAAAAGACGCTGATATATTTTTTACCTCTTGTAAAACCAGCTAATGGAGATGTTGGGGCCACCTTTTTTTTCCTTATGGCATTAATAATTGAACTTTTTCCTACATTTGGGTATCCAACAAGGCTTACACGGATTGGTCTAATATCAATCATTTTTAGCAGTTGATTTTTAAAGAATGTAATATATTTTTTAAATCCTCTTTTATTACTCATATAAAAAGTGGGAAATTCTTTTGAAAAAAGTTCCACCCATTTATTAATAATATATTTGGGAACGAGATCAACTTTATTTATCAATAAGACTAATTTCTTATCATCAAATCTCTGAACAAATGATTCTAATTTTTTGGAGCGTGTACCTAAAGGGTCTCTTGCATCAAGTACTTCAACAATAATATCAGATTCTCTAATTACATTCCATACGATTCTCGTAAATTTATCGGTCATTTTATTACAAGCCCTTGATCATTAAAAGTATTTTTATATAAGTTTGTTTTCAAAAACATTCCAGTAGTTCCCGATACATAAAGTTTTAAAATAACTATTTCAAGTTGATTAAATAATTCAACTTTAAGACTAAAAATATACCCAAACAAGGAAATGAATGATAATTTTTATTTTCCAAAAAACTCTTTTTGAGTTTATTAATATAAGTTGGTATTATGAAATATAAATATGAATAAAAACCTAATAAAAAGAAGTGAATTCCAATGGTTAAATTAAAAAATGCGGAAGAAATTGTGAAGATGATAAAGGAACACCCGTTGGATTTACGAAGAATATTCAGCATTGTAGCACATATTGATCATGGTAAATCTACGGCTTGTGATTATTTGATGAGTAGAGCAGGTCTGATGAGTAGAGAGTTAGATGGCCAGAGGCGCCTCACGGATTCAGACGAAGAAGAACAAGAACGAGGGATTACAATTTTCACATCCGTAGTTTTGCTAAACTATGATTATAATGGAAAATCATACCTACTTGAAATTAATGATACTCCAGGACATATTAGTTTTACGGGTGAAGTTTCAAGAGCACTTAGAGGTTCTGATGGTGCTGTTATTCTGGTAGACGCATTAGAAGGTGTAATGACTCAGACCATTACAAATATTCAATTAGCGATTGGAGAAGAATGGTGCAAACCAGTTTTGTTTATAAATAAGGTTGATAGGTTAATAATGGAAAAGAAATTACCGCCAGAAAAAATAATAGCACGATTTGAAGAGATTATTAATGAAGTTAATAGATATATAGAGGGTTCTACTCCCAAACATTTTAAAGGTAAATGGAAGGTTGATCCAAATAAAGGACAAGTAGTATTTGGATCTGCAAAAGACGGCTGGGCTTTTACAATTCCTCTATTAAAAAGGAAAGAATTATCTGCAAAAATTGTATTAGATAAATATAGGGAAGCATTGGACACCAATTCAAAAGAACCGATAAAATGGCTTAAAGAACAATTACCATTAGATGAAGCTTTGTTAGAAGTGATTATTGACCATCTTCCTAGCCCTATAGAGGCACAAAAATATAGAATGTATAAATTGTGGGAAGGTGATATAACTAAAGGACTAAATATTGAAGATGTAGAAGCAATAAAAGATGATATAGAAAAATATATGGCGTATTCATTGATTAACATAGATAAAAATGGGCCTCTACTTGGTATGATTACGAAAATTTTTATCCATCCAAAATCTAAGCGCCCTACTCTAATAGGACGTGTTTGGAGCGGAACCTTGAGACAAGGAGATACAATATTTTTGCTTAGTTCGAGAAAGACTACTAGAGTAAGAAGACTCGGTGTTATGGAAATAGATAGTTTACTTCAAATGGATGAAATACCAGCTGGTAATTTATTTGCGATGGAACTTCCAGATATGATACCTGCGGGAGAAACATTTGTAGAACTTGAATATAAAGATGAAGCAAAAGGTTTTGAAGAGATTGTGTATGTTTCAGATCCTGTAGTTTCAAGAAGTATTAGACCCGTAGATCCAAAGAACCTGGGTAAGCTTGGCGAAGTGGTTGGAAAATGGGTGATGGCGGATCCAACGGCTACCTTTAGAAAGGATGAAGAAAGCGGTGAATATATTTTAAGCGGGATCGATCCACTACAGATTGAAATCCTAGTAGAAAGAATTAATGACGAGGTTTCGATCAAAGTTGGAACTCCAATTGTTGTCTATCATGAGGGAGTTTCAATAAGAAGCCTTGAAGTAAATACAAAATGTACTGAAGGACATAATAAACTTAAATTATATATCGAACCATTAAATGAGGAAACATTAAAATTGCTTAAGACGGGTAAAATCAAGGAATATCAAGATGACAAACAGAGAGCTGCGATATTAAGAGAGCAAGCTGGATGGGATAAGAAAGAAGCAAGAAGAATCTGGGCTATTGAAGGAGATAATATGCTTGTTAATGGTACTGTAGGAGTTCAGAGACTTGATAGAATAAAATCTTACTTAATATCAACATTTAGGGATTTCTGTTTTGGTGCTTCTATTGCAAAAGAACCCGCAATGGGAATAAAAGTTGTTATAACAGATGCCACAGTTCACGAAGACCCAACTCATACCAGAGCAGGACAGATTTTTGTAATGATGTTCTCGGCTCTTAATATAGCATTCTTATGTGCCAATCCAGCATTATATGAACCAATATTAAGAATTGATATAAAGGTTCCATCAAATTTCCAAGGAAATGTCATGAGCATAATCACTCAACATAGAGGTAAAATTACTAATATGCGACAGATGGGCGATTCGGTAGAAATTGTAGGCGAAATTCCAACTAGTGAAGCAGTTAAAGCTGAAGGTGGCGTTGGGCTTGCTGATGAATTACGATCTGCTACTGAAGGTAGAGTCATATTTGGATATCAATTTCTAAAATTTGAAATGCTACCTAAAAACATGCAATACACAACAATTAGGGAAATAAGACAACGTAAAGCTAGAGAAGGTAAAGATATCTCAGAAGATATTCCGACACCGTTTACCTACAAAAATAGGATGTATCCAGATCCTCAGACATGGAGACCTAGAATCATAGAGCATTTTAAATCAATTAAGCCTAATATCAAAGAATTACAAGAAAAAGTCTTAGGTGAAGTCTAATATTTATTTCATTTTTTGGCTTTTCTAACTTATCAACCTAACTTAAAAATATTTTTAAAATTTTAAATTCTTTAATTTCACATCAAAATTAATTTTTTCAAAATACCAAAATTAGATGTGAATTCAATCAAGAGAATTACAATAATAAAGAGGAGTTCAATTGACTACGTTCGGATTACCAAAAAGATATGATTTTAAAACGATAGAAAAGAAATGGATAAAGAAATGGAAACAGCTTAGAATATATAAGTTTAATATAGAAGATAAAACCCCAGTTAATCAGATATATTCAATAGATACACCCCCTCCATTTACTTCAGGAACGCTTCATATGGGACATATATTAAATCATACTTGGATAGATATCGCAGCCCGTTTTTTTAGAATGTTGGGATATAATGTATATCTACCGCAAGGATTTGACTGCCATGGATTACCTACAGAATTAAAAGTAGAAGATGAGTTTGGAATAGACAAATCCAATAGAAAATTATTTTTAGAAAAATGCATAGAGTGGACTAAGCAAGCAATTAAAATGATGAAACAACAATTTGATAGAATAGGTTATTCAACAGACTGGGATTATACATATAGAACAATGGATAATTCTTATAAGCGTGCTGTTCAAAAGACTCTGTTGATCTATTATAATAAAAAATGGTTGTATAGAAAAAAGCACCCGATACACTGGTGCGTTAATTGTCAGACAGCATTGGCTAAACAGGAAGTTGGTTATATCGATCAGAAAGGTAAACTATGGTATATAAAATTGCCAATTTCAGGGGAAAAGGAAAGCTATGTTACTATTGCTACAACACGTCCAGAAATGATGCCAGCATGTGTAGCTGTACTGTATCATCCAGATGATAAAAAATATAAAAATTTAAAAGGGAAAAAGATTAAGCTTCCAATTTTTGACCGAGAAGTGCCAGTAATAGAAGATAATAGAGTAGATATGGAATTTGGAACGGGCCTCGTTTATCTTTGTACTTTCGGAGATGAAATGGATATAGAATGGCAGGTTGAATATAATCTACCAGTAATTACAATAATAGATGAAAAAGGAAATATGACGAGCGAAGCTGGTAAATATCAAGGTCTCTCTATAAACGAAGCAAGAAAAGAGATAGTAAAAGATCTTAAAAAACTAGGATTAATTGAAAAAGAAGAAAATTTAGAACATAGAGTTATTGCACATGTTGAAAGAAGTTCCTGTAAAGTACCTATTGAATACTTGCCTATAAAACAATGGTTCATATCCGTAAAACCTTTTAAAAATGACATAATAAAGGCGGCTAAAATAATAAATTGGTATCCAGAAAATATGGTTATTCGTCTACTTGACTGGACTAATTCTTTAGATTGGGATTGGGTGATATCCAGACAGAGAGTTTTTGGAACTCCAATTCCATTTTGGATCTGTAAGGATTGTGATACTGAAATACCTGCTCGTGAAGAAGACCTGCCAGTAAATCCGATATTAGATCCGCCACCAGTCAATAAATGCCCTAAATGTGGAAGTGAAAATATAGTTCCGGTATCAGATGTCTGTGATTGTTGGGTAGATTCATCAATTACTCCATTAATAATTTCAAAATGGGGAATGGATGATGAATTTTTTAAGAAGGTCTATCCGACTACTATGCGCCCTCAAGGATACGAAATAATTAGAACATGGGCATTCTATACCATCTTTAGATGTCTACAACTTACTGGTAAACCCCCTTTTAGAGATATAATGGTAAATGGAATGGTTGCAGGTCCTGATGGAAGGAAAATGTCAAAAAGTTATGGGAATGTGGTCCAACCAGAAGAGGCATTGGAGCCTTATGGTGCTGATACTGTACGCCAATGGGCAGCTATGGGCACTCTTGGAGACGATTATCCATATACCGAAAAAGAGATGCAATATTCATATAGATTTTTGAATAAATTTTGGAATGCTTGTAGATTTGCTTCTGGTCATTTGAAAAATGTAGATATAAATACGATAGATAAAAAAGGTCTAGAATTCAATTATATAGATAAGTGGATCATTTATAATCTAAATAAATTGATAATTGAAATAAAAAATGATTACGAAAGATATAATTTTCATTCCGGCTTGAGTAAATTTCGTAAATTCTTCTGGCATGATTTTTGTGATGACTATATAGAAGCAGTTAAACATAGATTATATACAAATGATAAAGAAAAAGACAGAAATACCGCATTATATGTCTTATACTATGTTATATTGAACTCTCTTTTAATGTTTGCACCAATAGCACCATTTATAACCGATGAGATTCATGAATATCTATTTAAAAAATATACAAACTCGGATAGTGTTCATAAATTATATTGGCCAGAATTAGTGTGGGATATTTCAGAAGAGGACGCAAAAATAGGAGAATTAATAATAAACATAATAAGTACATTAAGATCCGATAAAGCATCAAAATCAATTCCATTAAATAAAGAGCTATCGCGTGCATATATTAAAACCAAGGATGAACTAAAAGATTTTATTGAAACTATGAAATGGGACATAATGGGCACACTAAAAATTAGAGATCTAGTTGTTGAAACAAAAATACCTGAAGAAAAATATCAATATCAGTTAGATTTTGAGGATAATGTAATTTACTGGAATGAATAAAAAGGTCTTAACCATAAGAATAATCTATTTTTCTTTTAAAATTAGTAAAATAAAATAAAAATAATGGTGGACTGGCCGGAACTCGAATCCGGGGCCTCCAGGGTGCGAACCTGGCGATCTACCAACTGATCTACCAGCCCGCAGTTATAATGTAAAAAGATTTTAAATTTTTACGATGTCATCAAGCTCTAATTCTTCCAATTTTTCCTTTTTAATTTTTCCAGTTTCGTAATCCCATCCACGAAGCTCATAGTATTCCTTAAGCATTGGTTCTAATTTGATAGTGTCAGCCTTTCCTAGACTTTGAGGCAGAGGATTATTCAGAATTCTAGGTGGTAAATAATCATCTTCTCGAGTTGCACCATGTTTTAGATTAAATGCTCTTAATAAGTTTAGAATTCTTTCACCAGTTTTCAAGAAAACCTCATTAAAATTTTGTTTCCAGCCAGTTATTAAAGCAGTAAAAACTGCAACATATCTAAGAGAGAATATAGGTACTGCAAATGCATTAAGGCAGAATGGAAGGGAATCTAGCATACAATGGAAATTTTGAGCTGCAACACACGCTTTAGCTTTCCCTATTGGAGATAACCTATTAAGTACGTGAATATTTTTCTTAGCATTGAAGTCAAGTTCAGGGTTTGGAAGCTCGAACATATACATAATAGAGGTTCCAGCAGATGTATGCTTGGCTCCTAAGGGATGAGTTGCATAATTTAATGCCATCGTTAAATTTGCCCTGGGTTCATGCATTGGGATTTCAATACCTTTCACCTCAACTGCAAATTCGAGTGCTTTTTCGCCCAATTCGCTTGCAAATTTACGGACACCTTCACCTAGCTGTTTAGCTATACCTTTTCTATCAGCGATATCCTTTAATAACTGAATCATTGCATCTGCATCACCCCAATTTAACTCGAAACCCAAATCCTCTTTTTTTAATAATCCTTTTTCGAAGGCTTCCATTGAAAATGCGATGATATCACCAGTAGAAATTGTGTCTAACCCATATCTATTGCATAATTCATTAGCTTTCGCAATAGCGTAAATATTGCTTATCATGCAATTCGCACCTAAAGCTGCTAAGGTTTCGTATTCAGGACCACTCCCTGGCTCTACTTTGTATTTTGGAATATCGACTTTCACATGCCTTTTACATGCAATTGGGCACCCATAACAGGTTTTATTCTTCACAAGGATAGTATTCATCATTCCAGTTGCAGTGATCTTATCGAATTCCTTCATCCACTCTTTCTGAAAATTTTTTATCGGAACATCTCCTAAGATAGATCCCAATGAAACAAATACAGGAGTGCCATAAATCGAGAAAAATTTCATTGTAAGATTAGTTTTTAATTTTTTATTTATTAATTTGGAGACATATCTAAATTGCTTCTCATCATAAATCGGTACTTTATTTCCCTTTTTTCTTTTACATGCAATAGCCTTTAAATTCTTAGAGCCCATTACGGCGCCCATTCCACATCGTCCTAACGCCCTGCCTTTATCGTTCATAATAGAGGCAAATTTAACCAGATTTTCGCCTGCTTTTCCAATAGATGCTATCTTAAATTTATTATCATTAAGCATCTCGAATATTTTATCCTCTGTATCATAGGTATCAAGGCCCCATAAAGCTGTGGCATCTCTTAACTCAGCTTCGCCATTTTCAATCTTAAGAAAAACAGGATCTTTTGCTTTCCCTTGAAAAACTATACCATCAAAACCACTTAATTTTAGTTCTGGACCGAAAAAACCTCCTGCATTAGCAGCACCTATTAAATTATTTACTGGAGATTTTCCTACTACCTCATATCTTGAACATGCAGGAGCACCACTTGCAGTAATTGGTCCGGTCATAAAAATTAATCTATTTTTAGGATCCAGTCCATCCACATCTTTTGGAATCTCCATATATGCAAGATATGCACCTAATCCAAGCCCGCCAATAAATTTTCTTAATATATCCTCTTCGATTTCAAACTCATCAATGGATTCAGCATCCAAATCGACCCTCAAAAACTTACCATTATAACCATAAAGCATTGTTTAAATCACCCTAAAATATCTAATATCTAAGGATTTTCATATATTATCCAATAAGTTCCATCATATCCGGTGTAATTAATTTTGTTACATAATAAAATTTCATTCTATTTAGTAGATTAATCACTATTTTAAACATTCTTTTTTTCATTATTGTTCGTTCCAAAATACTAAATACCATAACAATCATTTTTTCCATTAGACCAAGTTTTTTTTCATAAACAGCCATCAATTTTTCACTCCAATTCCATTTGTAGCACTATTTTAAAATCTTTACTAATAGATATAGCATTTTCTATTATATTTTTTGAGTTGGATTTTTTTAATCAATATTGGTTTATTTATTGAATTCTGATATTTTTGTGTTTTTATTCGATTTGAAATTAATTTAGTAGCATTGATATTATTAAGAATTTAGGCTTGATTAGTATGTAACAAATCAGCTTTAAAAAATAGATCTTTCAATAAACAATACTATAATAGCGTTGAATAATATTAGAGCATCTATTTCTCTATTTATTACATAAAATATTGATAGATACCTATATATTTTTAATTTATCTAAATAGCTTTTATTTGGAATATGGACTTAAAATCAATATTTCGTTTATGTTCTATAGCTAAAAATTAAGTCGAAAAAATCTTAAAATAAATACAAACTAGATTACATATAATATTAGAGTAAACAAATACTATAAAAATAAGATAGATGA
>CAZYEE010000062.1:0-16005 GCA_964646355.1 uncultured archaeon
TAAATTAATAAGATCGAAAATGGGCTATAGAGAAATAATTGATGATATCGTCAAATATAAAGCAATTTTTGCAGGTAATGAGAGTGGAGGTTTCATTTTTCCAGATTTTCAATTGTGCGAAGATGGAATTATAAGCTCCATTTATATTCTTCAACTTTTAAGTTTAACAGACTCTTCTTTTTCTGAATTAGTTTCCACAATTCCCGATTTCTATATGACTAAAGATTACATCCACACTCCCCTCCATTATCGCGGGAAAATCCTCTATACATTAATCGAGGAAAATTATACCCACAAAATCGAGGCTATTTCAGGGATCAAAATTTATTTCAATTACGGCTGGTGCCTTATAGTACCTAATCCATTTAAAGAAGGTTTTGATATATACGCAGAAGCTAAAAATAATCAATATGCAAACGAATTAGTTAAACACTGGAAAAATCAAATTAATGATATTATTCACAGAATTGATACCGGAGATATATAAAAAATTATAAAATCGAACTATTCTATTCATTAATTTCATCAATTCTATTGTTAATTCTAAAAGGATTGCATTTGGTGTTAATTCGTGAAGTCTATTTAATGTGGATTTTATGTGAATCTTTCTTTTATTATAATTTAATCAATAATTAAAATAAAAATACTGTTTTTTTATTTTCTACTCTTGATACATTTTTGATATCTGAAATTTTAACTCTTAATGTGCTGAGCCAATTCTTTTAAGAAATCAACGATCGCTTTTTTTGCATATGTAGGGTCTGTATTAATTTTATCAAGAACCATTTTTAAAAAAGCTGCAATTTCCCTTGTCTTAAATACTACAAATTGATTATTTTGTATTTGTTCAATAGTTGCTTGACTTTTTATTATCTCAACTATTTTTTCCGACATTTTAAATAACCTATCAATAATTATGTTTTATTATTTTTTTTGAATTTATTCAGTTTTTCTTTTAAAATAATTTATATTTTTAAATTTTTCATATCTTTAATTAATAATAAATGAATTCTTTTTATTATACTAAATGAATTTATCTTTTTATATGATTTGATTTAGCTAAATTCAGTTAATAATAATTTTCCTTAATAATTTGGAATGTTCATAATGTATTTTTAAATTTATATCAATTATATTTTATAAATTTAATTCTAAACTATAATTATAATTAAAACGAGCAATAAATTTCTATAAAATTAGTTTCCAGTGATAATTTTTTTTGTGTAGTGAAAAAAATATAAATAATTAAATGTTTTCCAATTTTTTTCTGTTAGATTAATAAAAACCATTCTTTATCTCGACTTAAAATAAAGAAGAAAAAAAAGTGGAACTTTATTCTTTCCCTTTTTCTGAAAACCAGCCTTCACTTGTCATCACTTGTTTTGAAATTCTGTTACTTGGACCATCTCCTCTGGCTACGAAAATCCCGACATTCTCACCAACCGCTTCTGATATTTCAGCAATATCTCTATGTGTAAATCCTGGACAAAGAAGGATTGACTGAACACCTTCTTCTTTGACGACTTTTTTGCATACTTCAATTGCTTGTTGTTGATCCTTGACCACCTCTACAAAGAGCTTGTAGTACTTGGGCGTTTCAATAACACATTTATACTTCTCAGCATCTCCATCAGGGGCATGGGCGAGGAATAGTACTTTAAATGCCATACTTATCACCACCTATTGCAATTTTTTATAAAAGGGCTTATACATTTCAATTAACACATATTTTATGAATTTTTTATTCATATTATAGCCCTCCGAAGTAGAATTAAATCGAACTTTTATAGATATTGATTTTATGTATTTTTATAAGGACTGGGAGATTAAAAAACTTATGCCACAAGATAGATACAAGTCTAATAGTTAAGCCAATTGAAGAAATAAAGCTGAGAAAGTACTCTTATCAAACTAGTAAAGCTTACATTTTGGTTGGGAAATGCACTCTGAAATCTGGAAAAACACCGAAAAAAATTTTTACTTTATTACTCAAACAAAAACAAATCAACAATGAGATGTCTCTACTTCCTTATGAAAATCTTCTATGAAAATAAGCTTAATGAGAAATTTGATGAGAAATTTGATAAGAAATTTGATGAGAAATTACCATAAGCTAAAAAGGATTTAAAATTGCCTAAGGTATTAAATAAAGAAGAAGTAAGCAAAATGATTGAAATAGCTATATGAATCAAATATAATCTTGTTTTAATGTTTCTTTACTATGCTCGCCTGCGTTTAGATGAAGTGAAGAACCAATCAAAGTTTGGTTAGATGTCTGATTTGTTTACTATAACTTCCTAAGACTTTATTTGAGTTTAAAGGGAAAAAACTGCTGAAGGTTGTGGAATTAATTTGAAGATAGAAAATAGTTGGAAAGATCTGATAAAAGAAATAATATAATATCAAACTAGGCTGTCAAAGTTTTTTTTTCAATGAATTCTGGAAGCAAACTCAATAATTTTATATTCTTTTTTCAAGAGACTTTAATAAAAGATTTTTATTGGAAATTAATTTCGACTGAAATTTGTTAGAAGTTTTATATTTTTTTCATTTCACTAAAAAAATTATCATTGAAAACTAATTTCGTAGAAATTTATTGCTCGTTTTATTTTTCTCATCCGATTAATAATTATTTAATATAACCTATTGAATAAATTTTTAAATAAAAAATGATGATCAATTTTAATTACTAACTTCATTAGTACTTATTTCGAGGTTAAAAAATGAATATATTATTATTAAATCCCGCAGGAAAGGCACCCGTACTTGGTTTAGATGATTTTATTAAAGCGCCTCCATTAGGACTGATGACCTTAGCAGCCATACCTAATCCAGATGAACATAAAGTTAAGATAGTAGATCTTAAATATAAGAATTGGAAGGAAGATAAATTAAGAAAAATTTTTGAAAAAACAGATTTGCTTGGAATAACATGTTTAACTCCATCAATTAATAGCACTATTCAATTAAGTAAACTTGCTAAAGAATGTGGTGTAGAAAAAGTAATAGTGGGTGGATATCATCCTACCTTGGATCCGTATATGATCGAAGAAGATTCCATTGATATAATAATTAGAGGAGAAGGAGAGTTAACTTTTAAAGAAATAATCGAGGGTAAACCACTAAAAGATATTAAAGGTATTAGTTATTCTAAAAATGGGCAAACTTATCATAATGAATTGAGGTCCTTAATCGAAAATCTGGACGAACTGCCTTTTCCAAGGAGAGATCTGTTAAGACGTAATTTTTACAACTATTTTGGGCTATCAGTTGATGTAATGGAATCTGCAAGAGGATGCCCTCATAATTGCAATTTTTGTTGTGTTATTGTTCATAATAGACGACGCTGGAGGGCTAAATCAACCGAAAGAGTCATTCAAGAAATATTAAAAATGGATAAATCCAAAAGATGGTATGTATTTTACGATAGTTCATTTACCATTAAAATGAACAGAGTCAAAGATATCTGTGATGCGATCATAGAATATGGAATGGATTATAAATACTATTCAGCACAAGGTAGAGTAGATGATGTAGTAAAAAATCCAGATATCGTTAAAAGAATGGCTGAAGCTGGATTTAAAATGTTATTTATTGGCATTGAATCTACAAAACAGGATAGTTTAGACAGAATCGGCAAAAAAACAACGGTGGAGCAAAATAAGAAGGCAATTAAAATTTTACATGATTATGGAATCACAATTTTTGGTTCAATGATAATTGGAAACATTGGGGAAAAAGTTGAAGATGTAAAACGAAATATCGATTTCTGCAAAAAAATGGAAGTTGATATAATGCAATTCACTCCGCTAACTCCATATCCAGGCACAAAATTATATGAGGAAGCAATGGAAAAAGGATGGATTGAAAATCCAAATTATGAAAATTGGAACCTGGTTGATCCAATTATGCGTACTCCTGACTTGTCAATCAAAGAAATAAAAGAAATCGTTGTTTATGCATATAAAAGCTATTATCTCGGAAACCTCTTTAACAAAGATATTTGGTTATGGAAAGGAGCTAGAAGAATTTCAAAACCTCAGCTTTCATGGTTCTGGAGGGAGGTACCTAGTTTTCTGTTCTCATCAATACCTGCAATTCTTAAGTTTGCAAGAAGATTGGATAAAATGAAAACACAGTATAAATAACTTAAATAACTTTTGTATTTTTTTCAAGCTTTTGTATTTTTTTCAAGCTTTTGCATTTTACGTTGTTAATATTAATAAATTATTTTAAATAAAAGAATTTGTTTTTTTAATAACGAATTTATAAATAATTTAAATTATAAATTAGCTTTTATAGAAAATTCAGCAAGTCTATTAATTGCTGCTTCCCATTCTCGAATTGCTTTTCCTACTATCATAAGGCGACTTAAAAGTTCTTCGGGTCCACATTCAATATTTATTCTTATACCCGGTGAATGTTTTCTATATGTAACCAATTTTTTTTCGTTTCCATCAGTAAAACTTAATAAATTCTTTTCTATTATTTTTTTCATTATAAGTGTATAAAGTGGGTCGTATCCCTCACACAATTTTGAAGACTGTATATTTACTCTATAGGTATCATATCTCAATTCAGTAAATGGAAAATAACTTGCTTTTATTCCAACTTTTATCCAGCTGTTGGGAGTGGGTCGCAATTTAGTATCGTAGAAAAATAGAAATCGTCTCTTTCTTACGATAATAAAACCTGTTCTATCTAATATGTTCAATAGATGTTTAGGTAAATGATAGAATGATAGGAACATTTGAAATGAAATATTTATTAATATTACGAATACAAAACTAATTACAATAAACCAAAGAATATTTTGAAATATTCCATTAAACCAATAGTTTAATAAATAATATATTGCCCATCCAATCGAGATACTAAGACCAAATACTAGAATATAAGTGAGCATATGCCTAATTGCTACATATCTTCGGACTCCTTCCAGAAATTCTTGTTTCTCTTCTAAATCTTCAAGGCTCATTGAATTCCTCCCCCATCTGTGTTTTAGTTAATTCTTTATATTCTGAACCATAGGTACATAATGCAATTAAGAGCCTCATTAACGGATGTTTGTGATTAATCATGATTTGAAAAGGTAGTTTCTTATTTATTCTTTTAGATGAGTTCTCATCAAATGTGGTATGTCTGTTTACTATGATCAGTTTTGCTTTTTCTAATTCTTTTATCTCGTTTCTGATATAAGATAAACTTGTATTTGGACTATACTCCATTACTCTTCTCAAATCTACAGTAGATAATGATTGTGGGAATAAATGCGCAAGCTTTATTAATGCCAATCTTTTTTTTCTGTTAAAAGATTGCAAACCCATTAAAAGATCATAAATATCTCTTATCAAATTATTAAATTCCGCCTTAATTTCGTCAGTACCTTTAACATTAGTGAATGTAGCCAAATTATCTATCATTTGAATTATTTTTTGTATCTGATTACCTTTAATACTCATTGGATCACCCTTTTATTTGTATTTAAATTCGATATATCAAGTATTTCTTGAATCTCGCTTAATTCATAACTTGGTCTATATCCTATAATGATTATTTTATTTTATAAATATAAAACTCTTGATTATTTTAAAGAAATTATTCCTTAAATTATTTATTAATCATGAATAATTTTTTTATAGATAAACTCAATAAGTTTCATTTATTTTTTATTCGGATTTAAAAAATAATCATTTGATCTTTTTCATGAAAGTTTTTAATTAGAGGCTTAAGTTTATATATCTATATGTGCCTATATATGTCAAAACCCGTGAAATCTGATCATTAATTTATTTAATAGTTTCTATTATATTTTAGAAAAAATCAAAATAATTTGTAAGGAAAATTTTAATAAATTTAGATATTTAGTAGAATCTACAATATAAAAGTTTATTAAGGTAAAAAAAAATGGATGTCGTTAAAAAAATAATCGAAAAAGCTTACTCAGAGGGACGAACTGGGTTATTAGAGCATGAAAGCATTGAAATTTTAGCTGCATACGAGGTACCCGGCAATATATACAAAATAGTAAATACTCCAGAAGAAGCCATCAAAGCTGCGAATGAAATTGGCTACCCCGTGGTCGCAAAAATAGTTTCACCAGATATTTTACATAAAACAGATGCAGGTGGCGTAAAATTAAACCTAAAAACTGATGAAGAAGTAAAAAATGCCTTTAATGAGATCCTCGAAAATGCTAAAAAGTATAAGAGTGATGCAAAAATTATTGGAGTAAATATTCAACCTTTTGCAAAAGAAGGAATTGCTGAATTAATTATTGGAATGACAACTGATCCTCAATTTGGACCTGCATTAATGTTTGGTCTGGGCGGTATTTTTGTAGAAATTTATAAAGACGTGAGTTTTAGAGTATGTCCAATTACTGAATATGATGCCAGGGAGATGATTCGTGAAATTAAGGCATTTCCTATATTAGATGGTTTTAGGGGCAGACCAAAAGCAGATATCGATACGCTAGTCGATATTTTATTGAAAATATCTAAATTAGCAGTTGAAAACCCCGAAATAGATCAACTAGATCTTAATCCCGTTATTGTCTATGAAAAAGGGAAAGGTGTTGCCGTAGTAGACGCAAGAATCATTCTTAAAGAGAAAAAATAATTAATTTTTTAATTATATTTGCATTCAAATCTTCTATTTTATTTTATACATTTATATAAATATCTATACTAATTAAAGTCTTAAAAATCTCTTATCTAAATCAATTTTTTTCATTTTGGTCTTTAAAGTACTCTTTTCTAACCTTTTTGAAATGTGGATTTCATTTTCTAAAATATTAATAAAGTAAGAAAAATCTCATTATCTAAGAAAGATACAATTCTTTAACATTTTATTATAAATTTTAATAGCCCAATCTTTAAAAATATCATCATTATTTAATTAATTCCGATATTTATTTTATAATCTTATTGTATATCATTATAATTCTTGAATTTTTCATAGATTATCCATATAGACTCAAGTTTTTCCAGACTATCAAAAATTAATAGGTAAAAATTTGCGATTTTTTTCAAACCCTTATTTAGACTAATTTTAGACTAACAAAAAATAAAATGTTATATGTACATAAAATATATTAGAAATATAAATTATATTTTAAAATTTTATTTTTATCGAATTTCACAAATTTTGGTATTAAAATCAAAAGTATCCTGAATATTTACATAAGATTAAGATTAATAGACAAAATTTATAGTATAAAAAATGAAAAAGGTGATGTAAAAAAATGTACTCATTGATTGCATTCTTATTATTTGCATTGGTTTCCTATGGAGTTTTATTTACCTTATTATTTTATATGGTATTTAAAAAGAGAAAAGATGATAATAATAAGGAGAAAAATAATCAAAAATAATTGATTTATTTTAATTTAATATTAATATTTTCTTAATACAATTATTTAATTTAATCATAATATTCTTAAATAAAAAAAATTTTTCATCTTTTTAAAATCATTCTCGTTTTTCATATAAACACCTTTTTTTGATCCAATTTTATATCATTGAAACTCTTTTTTAAAAATGATCAATTTACAATTGAATTTTTAATATTTTAAATGGTTATCAATATAAATTATATTAATAATATCTTCTGAACAGAAAAGATCTTAAAAATATAAGACAAAATTTTTATAATATCCAAAGTTAGAATGAACAAATTTTATAATAGATCTCTACGTTTTCAAATTTAGATTAATAATTTTTAGATAAAAACAAAAGAGAGAATATGTTTAACTTAAAAAGAGAAATATTAATTATTATCTAAAGCTGTGTGTTGAAAATGGATATTATTCTCCGATGTATAGAATGTGGCAAGGAATATCCCGTGGATAAAATAAGATACGAATGTAATTGTGGTGCATTATTAGATGTTATTCACGATATTGAGGCTGTTAAAGAGAAAGTATCCAAAGATCTATTTGATAAAAGACTTGGTACTAGAAAATTTCCTTATAATAGTGGGGTTTGGCGTTATAAAGAATTGATTTTACCAATTGATAATAATTTTATTATAAGCAGACCTGAAGGAAATACTAATCTTTATCAATCTGAAAAGATAGCAAAATATGCGGGAATAAAATATAGCGAACTTTATTTAAAACATGAAGGAGAAAATCCGACTGGTTCATTTAAAGATAGAGGAATGACCACCGGTGTAAGTGAAGCAAAGTTATTAAATTCAAAAATAGTTGCTTGTGCATCTACAGGTAATACGAGTGCATCCATGGCTGCTTTTGCTTCAGTTGGTAATCTTCGAGCAATCGTTTTCATTCCAGAAGGAAAAATTGCATATGGAAAGCTCTCTCAAGCACTTGCTTATGGAGCAATCACAATTCAAATTAGAGGAAATTTTGATGATGCTATGGCACTTGTAAAGCAAGCTTCAGCTGAATTAAATTTGTATTTACTTAATTCAGTAAATCCATTTAGATTAGAGGGCCAAAAAAGTATAATAATTGAAATGTTACATCAATTAAATTGGGAAATTCCTGATTGGATTATTGTGCCTGGAGGAAATCTGGGTAATAGTTCTGCTTTTGGAAAAGCGCTGAATGAACTTAAAGAAGTAGGTCTTATTGAGGCTTTACCACGAATTGCAGTAATTCAAGCGGAAGGTGCAAATCCATTGTATCTTAGTTATTTGAATGAGTTTGAAAAATACACTCCTGTTGAAAATCCTGAAACTATCGCTACAGCTATCAAGATAGGCAATCCGGTAAATTATAAAAAGGCAGTTAGAGCAATCAAGTGGACTAATGGACTGGTAGAACAAGTTTCTGACAATGAAATAATGAATGCAAAAGCAATAATTGATGGTGCTGGTATCGGTGCGGAACCTGCCTCATGTTCAACAATCGCAGGTCTTAAAAAATTGATAAGTAATGGTATTATCAAAGAAGATGAAAAAGTCTGTTGTATACTGACCGGAAATTTATTAAAAGATCCCGATGCTACTGTAAATTATCATATGCAGAAATTGGAAGGTTTTGATATGAAATATGCTAATAAACCCATAGTTTGCGATTCAGATATTGAATCAGTAAAAAAGGTGCTTGAGAAAATAGTATAAAAATATATTATATTTTGAATTAGTTTTTAATTAGTAATTTTTCCTATTTTTGATATTATTTGGTAATTATTATGGATCCATATCCTACAACACTATGTTTATCAGGAATAATATCACCTGAACTAGCCCATTTTAATGTTTTTGCTTTTTGTGCATTTAATTGATTAGCAGCTATCAACATTGCTGTGGTAGGGTCGACTCCACACATAGAGATTCTCTCATTATTTACTGTATTAAACAAAAGTTCTGGATTAAGTTTTTCAATTGCAGCTATTGCTTTGCTATCCTTTATTCTAGCAGATTCATGAGGTTCAAAATGCGTAAAATCGGTGCTTGCAATTATTATAATATCTTTTTGTTTTTGTTCTTTAATTACTGCTGCAACTGCATCTCCAACGATTTTACAAACTTTAAAGCTATGTGATAGCATACATATAGGTACAAATTTAAAATCTGAACCATAAAGATATTGTAAGAATGGTAACTGCACTTCTATTGAATGTTCATAAGTATGGCTAAAAACGTCATGTTGTATTTTATTATTTTTTTTAGTGAGAGATTTTGCAACCTCCTCATCAATCTCTACCACCCCGAAAGGAGTTTCCCAGCCACCTCTTTCCATCGTGGCTATAGTAATCCCTCCATGATGATTTGGACCTATTATTATAACCGTATCTGGAGGTTCTATTCGATCCTTCCATAATTCCAGATATCCATGTGCCGCCACTGGGCCTGAATACATATATCCAGCATGAGGTGAAACTATAGCGATAATTTCTCTTCTATTATGCCTATCTACATCTCTTGGTAATACACCAGGACCTACATCTTTATGTAAAAAACATTCTTCAATGCTTTTTCTGAGTGAATTTGGCTCGCCTCTATAAAATTGTCCAGCTACCGCAGCTCTCCTTATCAAAATATCACATCCATAGAATTTTTTTAATTTCTGTATATACTTTTCTATTATTGTTTTAAGAAATTTATTACTATAACAAAAATTTAAGAAAGATTTAATCAATAAATTCAAATATAATAAATAAATAAAATATAATTTGATTTTAATAAATTCGAGGCGTAATTAAATGAGTGATGAAAATAATAATGAAAAAAAGGTCGAAAATAAGAAATTTAGAAGTTTTTCTATTAAAAAAGGCGGAGCTAAAAGAGCAACAGAAAAAGGCAAAGAGTCTTTATTAAAAAGTATTGAAGAAGATGAATAATCCTCCTTTAATAGTTAAAACTACTTTTTTTACTTGTTATAATTCTTTCTAATATTATAAATAAATAATTTAAGTGAAGAGATTTGGAAAAAGAAAATCCCATAAAATATAAGAATCTGGAATTAATTTGGTTATTTACTGTTGATTTAATTAAACCTTTAAAAAATCTCAATAATATTGCTAATAATATTTCAGAATCTAGTTTATGCGACGGCACTTTAATTTATTATACACCTGAAAACAGAGTGAAAGGTGTTTCGGAGATAAAAATTGTCTGCGAAGAGAATAATAAAGAAAAATGCAATGAATTACTTGAACTATTTTCAAGTACAGATTTCTTGACTTTGGATGAAGATTATTTAGAATCTCAAGGTTTTATTAGAGCTATTTTAAAAGGACTTAAAATAAAATTTCCTTTTTCTAATAAATTCTTTAACACAGAAATAATTTTAACAATCACTAATCTTGGAATTGGCGTTTTTTCTTTCTGGACTTATATAGACGAGCCTCTTGATTCCCGTACTATCGCAAAACTTCAAATTTTGCCAATGGAGGAAATCAGGAATTTATCAGTTGAATTACCTCTAGAGGTTTTAGAAGAACTTGCAATTATTGATACGGATTATACCTCTATTTATGAAAAGAAAAAGGAGAAAGGAAAAAAATCTTTTACTTTAAAAGAAACTAATTTTGAAGAAATTATTAGCTTTTATTGGTCCATAATTTTAAATAGAATATATGATTTAAAATTCAAATCACAGGAAGAAATCATGAATAAGCTCAGATATGAATCATATTGTGTTTTTCCGATGACCATAATTTATGCAGCTGATCAAATTTATGCTGATGAGTTTGTTCAAAATTATCCACGTCAGTTATATCAGATTTTATCGCAAATGTATGATATTGATTATGATTTGATATATGCGGATGTATTAGATGAACTACTAACTCCAAATATTACTGAAAGAAGAGATATCGCCTATTTGGATTCCTTAGGTTCAGTCGTATTAATTTTTGGCTCCGATATTGAAAAAATTATAAAAAAACAGATGAAATTTGATAATACTATCAAATCAGTGGATGTTGAACTTAAAAAATATATTATTGAAGCATTTATAATCGTAGAGATACTTCAAATTCAACGGCAATACTTTAATCTAATTACTCGAATTCTTACTAAGCCGATCGATGAAATGGGCCCTCGCCAGATTTCGACTATTCGTTCCTATTTATCCAAGGCGTTAGATATGTATCATAGCAACGTGACCGGAAATTCGTTGGCTCGTAAAAGAATGGAACATGGTAAGGATATTATGGAAATAGATGAATGTTTTGATATGGTTAATGAAAAAATGGATCTATTAGGTGAAGCATTAAATAGTTTTCATGATTTAAGGACCAGCTTTTTCGAAATTGCACTTGGACTTATTCTTGGAATTGTTCCTTTATTCTATATCTTTTCACCATTTCAAGACCCAATTCTTGACGCAGTTTATGCCATTGCGATAACTATTGGAATTATCGTTGCATTCTCTTTATTCTCAAGATGGTATTGGCAGCATTTAAAACGCAAAGAATTATGATAGAAAATCAAGTTTCAAGCATATTACCAATTTAAAAAGAATTCAAATAGTTTGATTGAATTATATATTACGAACGGAAATTGATTATCGATCAGTTATTGCAGTTAGATAATATTAAAATATCAAATTTATTAGGTGAAAAAATGACGAGACAAGAAGAGGAACGAAAACGAACGCAAAGATATTGGGATGCAATTAGAAAAGAGTTTCAAGCTGAATTATGGAAGAGAGCAGAAGTTGTTAAACAATGGACTGAAACCCGAATAAGACCTACTAATATTACTTTAATTTTAGAAGATAATGATGGTAATATTAGAAAATTCAAACTTATTTCTATTAGAGGTCGTGGTGGTGTTTTGGGAGAACCCTTAAAACTTGATCAAGAATATGTTGATACATTAATAAAAAAGTATAAAAAAGTTTATCCATACATATCTAAAATTGACTTTTTTGAAAAACCCTATTTTCCTTTCTCTAAGGATGATGATCTGGTCAAATTTTCACCAATTTTTGTTTTAACATATAATAAAGGATATAAAAAGGACAAAATAGGTCCATATAATGTAGAAATGGCTGGATTTTTGATTAATTACTTTCCAAAAAGTGGAATCTTTTTAGAAGCAGTCACAAAAAGTGTGGCGGGAACTATCGCTGTAATTGAAAATATTATGAAACGGCATAATGAGCCATATACTCGTAAGAATCATCTTTTAAACTGGTTATATTTCCTCATCAGTCCTGACAGCTTCAAATTGAATATTCAAATATTTAATATGCAAAAAAGATATATGCAAAATTTTGTTGAGTATATAAAATCACTTAATGAAGAAAAAAAAAGTAAATAATTGGTAAAAACAATGCCTAAATGGGATTATGAAAAACTTGGATTAATGGCAGGAATTGAAATCCATCAAGAATTAAATACAGATTCTAAATTATTCTGCAGATGTCCACCTATTCTTACAAAAGAAAAACCGGATTTTATATTATTTAGAAATTTTCGTCCTGTGCTTGGTGAAATGGGCGAATTTGATAAAGCTATGCTCGTGGAATATCAAAAGGGACTAATGATTAAGTACGAGGGCTATGATTGTTGTACCTGTAGTTATGAAATAGATGAAACCCCACCTTTCCAAATTGATAAAAAAGCACTAGAGATAGGGCTCACTCTATGTCTTTTATTTAATATGAATCCTATCAGAGAATTACATGTTTGTCGTAAAAATTATTTGGACGGGTCCGTTCCATGTGGATTTCAAAGAACATTAATTCTTGGACTAAATGGACATATTGAAATAAATAATAAGAAATATGGAATTAATACGTTGTGTCTAGAAGAAGATGCTGCAAGAAAAATTGCATATGATGAAAAAAATAAAATTATCACTTATAGATTAGATCGTTTAGGAATTCCACTTGTTGAGATTGTCACTGATCCTGATGTTAGAACTCCAAGAGAATGTAGGGAACTCGCTTTTAATTTAGGACTTTTATTACGCTCGTCCGGGCTTGTTAAGCGAGGTTTAGGGACAATTAGACAAGATATCAATGTTAGTATAAAAAATGGAGCAAGAGTCGAAATAAAAGGTGTTCAGAAACTAGACTGGATCGAAGGACTTATTGATAATGAAATTGAACGTCAGATAAATCTTCTAAAAATAAAAAATGAAATGGAATCTAGAAATATCAAAAAATCCGATTTTGACGTGAAAATTGTTGAATTAACTGAAATTTTTAATCAAACTAACTTTAATCCTCTAAGATCCGCATTAAAAAAGAAAATGAAAGTTTTTGGTATAAAAGCACCTAAAATGCGTGGTATATTAGGCATTGAAATACAACCAAATAAAAGATTCGGAAAAGAGATTGCAGAAAAAGTTAGAATAATCACGGGACTTAGAGGTTTGATTCATTCAGACGAGGATCTTACACGATACAAGATAAGTCAAGAAGAAGTTTCAAATATTAAGAAAAAATTGGATATTAATGAAGACGATGCATTTATATTTTTATTTGGACCCGAAGATAAAGTAAAAAATGCAATTGATGTTATCCTAAATAGACTTAAAATGGCTCTTGACGGAGTACCACAAGAAACAAGACGTGCTAAAGATGATTTTACCACTGAATTTATTAGAGAATTACATGGCGGTAAACGTCTTTACCCCGATACCGATACAAGCCCTATTATCATTAATGATAACCTAATTAAAAAATTGAAATCTAATCTGCCTGAATATCCATGGCAAATCATTGATCGTATTTATGAGAAATACAAACTTGATGAACATATCATAATCGAACTAATTCTAAATGAAAGGCTTGATTTATTTGAAAAAATTGTTTCCGAATATAATGTAGATCCTATTCTTGTTTCTACTACATTTTTAGAACATTTTAAAGCTTTAAGTAGAGAAAAAGTATCTATAGAAAACATTACTGATGAACATTTGCTTGATTTATTTAAGGCATTAAGCGAGGGCAAAATTGCAAAGGAGATCATTAAAAATATTTTGAAGATGATAGCAAATAATCCCAAACAGAACATAGACCAAGTTATAAAAAAGCTTAAAATCGAAACAATTTCGACAGAATCTGTTGAACAAATAATCAATAAAATACTTGAAAAAAATATCAATTTAATCAAAGAAAAAGGCGACCGCGCCTTTAAACCTCTAATGGGCGATGTTATGCGTTCAGTTCGGGGAAAAATTGATGGAAAACTTGTATCATCACTTTTAAAAGAGAAATTAGATAAATTTTTGGAAAATTTAAATTAATTGGAGCTAATTATTATGCAGAATTCAGATCAATTAAAAGGTTATGTTGGCGATTTAAGAAAAAAGCTAGAACAATTAAACATTAGAATATGGAATAAAATTAAAATTACTTCTAATGGTGAGGAATACATTGGTATCTTGCTACCAAGAACCGAATTTGATGCGCCCAACTATTATTACTTAAAACTTGATAATGGATATAATGTAGGAATCGAATATAGACCTGATCAAAAAATTGAGATATTGGGCTACCAAGAAGGAAAATATAAACTTCCTGAAAAACATGTAGAACGAGATCCTAAAAAACCAGATATATCTTTATTATCGACTGGTGGGACTATTGCATCCAGGCTCGATTATAGAACAGGCGCAGTCCTCCCTGCTTTTACACCTGCCGAATTATTTACAGCTGTACCTGAACTTGAAAATATTTGTAATCTAGAAACTAAAATGGTGTTTGAACTTCTTTCCGAAGATATGACCCCCGAAAAATGGCAAATTTTAGGTAAAGAGATAGCATTTCAAATAAATGAAAAAAAAGTAGATGGTGTAGTAGTTGCTCACGGAACTGATACAATGGCCTTTACAGGGACTGCTCTATCACTAATGCTGAAAAATCTACCAGTCCCAGTAGTCTTGGTAGGAAGCCAGCGAAGCTCCGATAGACCTTCCAGTGATTCTGCAATGAATTTAATACATGCCGTTAATATTGCCGCGAAAAGTAATATTGCTGAGGTCGTATTATGCATGGCAGGGTCTTCTAATCATAAATTCGGATATATTCATAGACCTGGGCTTGTAAGAAAAATGCATAGCTCCAGAAGAGATACTTTTAAAACAATTGGATCAATACCACTTGGAAAAATAGAAAATGATAAAATTACTATTTTTATCAAAAATTATAACAAACGGAAAAAGGATAAAAAAGTAAAAGTTAAGTTAGATGACAAATTTGATCCCAAAGTAGGTCTTATATATCATTATCCAGGAATAAAACCAGATGTCATTGAGAATTTTATTAATAATGATTATCATGGCATCGTTATCGCAGGGACTGGACTTGGACATATCAGTAAAAATTTAATTGAACCTTGTAAAAAAGCTATAGACAATAATATTGCTGTTGTAATGACCGTACAGACATTATGGGGTTTTACTGGTCTTCAAGTTTATGAACGAGGAAGAGAATTATTAAATATTGGAATAATACCCGGACATAACCTCCTTCCCGAAGCAGCTTATGTAAAATTATGTTGGGTCCTAGGTCATACGCGAAATTTAGAGGAAGTACAAAAATTGATGCTAAAAAATATTGCAGGTGAAATA
>CAZYEE010000063.1:0-15445 GCA_964646355.1 uncultured archaeon
TCTCTTCAGCTATTTCTCCATTAATGTCATTCATTATCTAAAACAAATTTTTTATTTTTTTATTTAGACAATTAGAAAGACCTGGAATATCTTCCATTGGGGTTGTTATAACAATTTTAATAATATACTGAATTTCCTTAAGTGCATTTATTACATCCATTAACATAAAATATGATAGATTTTTCCGTTCAGCTTCTGAAAACAGGTGTGCTAATCTTAATTTGGACGACTCGAAATTCTTTACTGGTATTATTGTAATTATAGGTTCCATTTTTTTTACAACAGAAATTGGTTTATATTAAATGGTATTAATTATTATTTAAGAGCATTTTGAGAGTAAATTTGGCAAGCTCTATTTTTTTATCAGGATTATTCATAATGGTATCAAACTTATAAACATTTAGTCCAAGTGCTTTAATTTTTTCAATATATTTTTCGTCAATATTGTCAATGATAAAGGACTTGATGGTCTTGTGATAAAATTTAGCTACTCCAAATGCGGAGACTTCATATCCTAGACCTGTCATTAATTTATCTGCAGGGCCTTTAACAGGTCTATCTCCGACTATAGGACTGATTGCTATTGAATTTTTCTTTTTGACGGCATTCTCAATATCCTTTATTTTTAATATTGGATTTATACTCACAATTGGATTGCTCGGACATATAATGATACCATCTGCATTCTCTATAGCCTCTAATACCCCTGGTGCAGGCTCTGCATCTTCAATATTTTTGTAAATTACATCAAAAACATTATCGGGAGATTTTTGTTTGATTAGGTATTCTTCAAAATGGAACATTCCTTCAGTAGTTTTAATAAAGGTAGGAACATATTGATTTGTCATTGGTAATATCTTTGGCTTTACATTAAGTTTCTGGCATATTTTTGAAGTTATTTCGTGTAATTTCAGACCATTTCTATAAAGCCAAGTTCTATAAATATGGGTCGCCAGATCACTATCTCCAAGCTGGAACCATGAAGGCATTCCATATTTTTTTAATAATTTCAAGCAATTAAAAGTATCATTAGAAATTCCCCAACCTTTTATGGGGTCTACGAGTCCAGCAATAGTATATGTAATTATATCAAGATCAGGACATATATATAAACCGAGAAAATCAAGCTGGTCATCTCCTGTATTTACAATTATATTTATCTGTTCAGGAGGATAACTATTTATAAGACCATAAATGAGTTTGGCAGCACCAACACCTCCAGCTAATACAGTTATCAAAATTTTTCACCCCAAATATTTAAATGACATACTTTTTCAAGCTCTAATCTACGAGGAGGACTTACTGATATCTTATCTAACGGATATCCGATTGTAATAAACGCTTGAGGTTCTATATGTTTAGGAATCTTTAAGATTTTTTTAACAATATTTTGGGCAAATAATGGTGCACAGTACCAACAACTGGCTAGCCCTACATTATGTGCAGCAAGCAATAGATTCTGAATTGCAGCACTAACACTTTGTACTCCCATTTGATGCTCAATTTGTTGTCTAACTTCATCAGGATATTTTTGCATTCTGTTCATATCCAGACAGGGAACTATTAATACTGGAGCGTTCGTAAATCTTTCGATAGAGGTATTTATTAATTGTTGAATTATTCCAGAGTTTACATTATCTCTTATTAAATCATTTTCATATTTTTTTGCCATTTCAACCGCCAAGTTTCGTCTTAATTCCCTATCGTAAATGATGATGAAATGCCACGGATTTGAATTATGAGCCGATGGAGCCATAATTGCGGCATTTAGAATCTTTTTAAGAATTTCGGGTTTTACTTCGGTTTTACTATATTTTCTGATACTTCTACGAGTCATGATGCAATCCATTAAATCCATTTTGAATAAACCTGCATTATTTGTTTTTCACAAATATATTTTGAGGGATCAGGTCAAGTCAAGTGTCATCATAAATCTTTTTTTTTTCAGACTGGGGTAGATTTGCCTTCATCTCCCATTAAATTTAGTATTTATTTTATTATAACTTTTTGTATTATGAAATTCGGAATTAAATCGTTATGATGATGTTAAATTTTTAAAAGATTAAAAAATTACATGTAAGATTTTATATCTAAAGAGAAATTTATTGAACTATAAAGATGTTTCATCAAATTTAAGGCCGTAAATAAGGTATACATCCATTATTTCAATTTACAACTGCTAAAAATTATTTACGATCATCTTAATAAAAATTCACTAATGTTATAAACACAAATTTTTTAATTACTCTAATCAAATATTTTTGAGCAAATTTAGACCGGTGTATTTATTGCCAAGATTTTACGAGCTAAATGTTAGGGTGAATTTTGAGGAAAATCTTAACGTAATTATGGACAAAATATTAATATTTAAGGAGTTAGGTTATTATGGAATAGGTTTGAAAGTACCATCAAATAAAAACAAAATTTTTAATGATTTAAAAAACTCAGTAGAGGACAAAAAATTTAAAATTTATTCTAGATTGGATTTAAAAGGTAAAAGTGTAGCAGGATTAAAAAAATCTTTAAAAAATTTTCGATTAAAATATGACTTGATCGGAATTGATCCGCAAAATTTGGACGTTTGTCATTGGGCTATTCGAGATTCAAGACCAGATATTATAATATTGAATGAAGATAAAACTAAAGAATTTAGATACACTACTTCTAAATTATTAAGTGCCCATGAAAAATGTGTTGAGATATCATTAAAATCGCTAATATTCATGCATTTTAAAAGGAAATCAAAATTATTAAGACATCTATCTAATAAATTAAAATTCATATTAAAATCAAAAGCCTTTTTTTTAATAACAATGTCCCCAACAGCGGGAGAAATTTATGAAATGCGGGCACCCAGAGATTTAATGTCATTATTGTATTTATTGAATGTACCAGAAGATATCGCCATGAAATCCATGTCGTATTATGCAGAGTATATAGTACAAAAAGCATTGAATAAAAAAGATCCAAATATTGTAAGTGAGAATATTAGAATAATTCCTAAAAATAAAAGTGAATAGTTTTGAAACTTGAGAAACACAGGTATGTAGTTTTCAAATATTATGCAGAGAATGAAATAACCAAGGAAGAGTTTATAAAAGGATTGTGGAACTCAATTTATGAGGTATTTGGATGTAAAGGCGCCTCTGAAACTGGGTTATGGATAATTGAATTTAATAAGAATGAAAAAAAAGGGATTTTAAGATGCGATTTAAAATCATTAATTAAGATAAGAGTAGCATTAACATTAATTACCGAATTACCAAGAAATAATAGAATTATGTTCCAGATTTTAGGGATTTCTGGTACAATAAAGAAAGCAAAAGAAAAATTTTATTGAAAAAGATAAATTAAAGACTATTTAACAATATAGATTATAAAAATAATAGCAACAAGAATAACAAAAAAATTTGACATAACTTCAAATATAATAATGAAAAATTTAGCTTAATTTCAGTCAGAAAATACAATAACAATAATATTATGGCACTATATTATTAAAATAAGTAAATACGATTAATTGCCACGTCTTTTATGGGCTCTGAGACTTGGTCTTATTTTTTCTGCTCCAATACCCTTATGTCTGAGCCCTCTAGATTTTTTACCTGCACTAGTAAGCCCTCTGAACACTCTTCCTTTATGTTGCTTCTCGCAAATCCAATTTATTTTTGGATCATTTTTTATAACTGGATGATGGGGATCTACCATGATTATTTCGTACCATTTGTATCGACCGTCTTCAGCAACCCAATAAGAATTTAAGACTTCTAAATTTGGGTATTTTCTGGCAGCTCGCTCTTCTGCAATCCTCTGTAAATTTTTTCTCATAGTTATTTTTAATACCCCTTGATGTTTTGGTTTTCTTCCGCTTGAAGGTCTTGATTTTCTTCTGCTACCTCTTCGTACTCTGGACCTCACAATTATATATCCTTGTTTTGCTTTATAGCCTAGATTTCTTGCCCTTGCTAGTTTAGTCGGTCTTTCTACCCTTACAACTGCGTTTTCTTTACGATATTGTATTAAACGCTGTCGTTGTAGATCTCTAATAGGACTATTTTTTGCTTTTGCACGATACCATAGTTCAGTCATGTATTTATATGCGGATTTTACCAAGAGTATCACTCCTAAACTTTTAATTTATTTACATATAGCCAATAATAAACCATTTAAAAATTTTCTTGATACTGAAATAAAATAGAAACATCGTTTTTAAATTATTTTATCCCGCCAGGAGATTGAATGTATATAAATTTTAAAAAATATTAGAGTTATACTCCTTTTTACAGATTAATTGAGAATTAGAAATAAATTCAAATTAATTATAACATTTGAAAAATAATTATTTAATTAAATTTAATAACAAACAAATAGTCTTCAATATCGTCCACATCAAAATAATCAAAATCAATGTTGGAGAATTTCATTAAGGTAGATTTGATCTCATTGAGAGAGAAAAAACTCTTATGAAATGAGATTAAGATTATACTTGAATTCTTCTTAATAATATTTAAAATAGATTTTAAATGGGCTGTTAAATCAGGAAGATTTTGTGCGACAGTTAAAGATATGACTAGATCAGCAACTTCATTTTTTAGTGGTAAGTTCTCAGCATCAGCTAATATGACTGATGGAAGTTTGATATCAAAGTTTTTATTAATATTATGAGAGAGCCCATATTTTAGCATTTCAATAGAAAAATCAATACCAATATAATGAGAGGTTTTTTGGAAATACTTGTTTAATTTTTCATAACTAGTAAGTGTGCCGCATCCTATATCCAAAATAGTATAAAATTTGAATCTAATACCAGAGCGTTTTAACATATATAAAAAAAAATCGATTTTATTATTTTGAATGTTTTTATATCTTAAATCATAATGTTCTGCAGTCTTATTGTATTTATACTGGACGTCTCTTTTTTTATTATCCATAATAAGGTATCACGATACTTTTAATTCTATTAATTTAGATCTTAATATACTTAATTCCTTATTTAATTTTTCCTCTCTAAGTTTTAATCTGTTAATATAAGTTTCTAATTCTCTTAATTTAAGTTCTTTTCTTTTTATCTCTTTTTTCAAGTTAATATTTTCATTAAGCAGAGTCTCTTCTTTAGAAGTTAGAGGGTTGTTATTTAACATTTGTAATTGATCAATTTTGATTTTATATTCCTCTATTTTATTTTTTAATTGTTCTATTTCTTTATCTTTTTCTTTAAGCTTTTTTATGTTTGATCTTTCAATCATTATTATACGCTTTATTAGTGAGAATAGCAGATCGGTATAGAAACAGGCTAATTTTAATTCTATCTGTTTGAAATCCTTATTTTTTATTAATGGAATAAGTGATCCTACATTATTTACCAGAAAGTTCTGAAAATCTGCAGCCTTCTCATTTTTTGTTAAAATTATTGACAAGTAATAACTTGTAGAATTATCCTTAGATTCATCTTTAATTTTAAAAAAATAGCTGGCTACATTTAGATCTTTTCTAGTTATCATCATAAAACCATTTTTCAATCCCCCCATTGAGTGAAATGTATATATTGTGACTAAATCTTCTACGGATACCTTAAACATATCTTCTGGTGGAAACTGAGCCTCTAACAATGCACCTAATCCAATTTCTTCATCCCATTTTGCAAGGATTATACCTTTTGGCATTGATTTACCTCAAAATTAAATATTATTAATAATAAGCAATCAAATCTTTTCTTAAATAATATTAATA
Source organism: uncultured archaeon (assembly GCA_964646355.1). Taxonomy (GTDB): domain Archaea; phylum Asgardarchaeota; class Lokiarchaeia; order Helarchaeales; family HEL-GB-B; genus HEL-GB-B. The sequence goes on from CAZYEE010000063.1 coordinate 5,731, forward strand.
TTTCTTGGTAAGAGTTTGATTATTTTGTTTAAATTAAATGACAAATGAGATATCCTTCTAATTCTGCTAAAAAAATATGATGCAAAAGAAAAATTTAGAACAAATAAAATAAGTATAAAAAAAATGCATTATATTTAATATCCGAAGAATGTTGATATAGACCAGTAGCCAGGATATGGTGATGGAATTGTCAATAAGAACGCTTCAAAAATGCATAAAAACATTACAACCAATTGTAAAGGTCCCCAGCCTAGAACCTTGCCCATCAATTTGCCGATATCTTCAATTAATTTGAACGCTGTATAACATATTAGAAGGACGATAATGAAAATGATTATCATTACCCACGTCGGATTGAACCCCAAGCCGGCAAAGAAATCAAGAACAAAATTCATTTGGAACGCCAACATTGAGATTACTATTAGTCCTGCAATAATTCCGATAATTGCTGCCCATGGTAGATCATTTATAGGTTTTAAAAGAAGTCCCAAGCCTACAATAATTAACAATACAATTGTTGAAAGATGTACAGAATCTGGTGACGATAATGAATTTGACCATGCAATAAATCCTGCTGCAGTTGAGAAGATACCTACTATTACGCCTAATATACTTGCTAATACTTCCGTCCACCTTACTTTCTCGTCTTCTGCTCGCTTACCTTGAAATACTCTAATAAAGAACCATGAACCTGCCGCCAGACCAGCCAATAATAGAGTAAGGTTTGCGTTTGTCGCAAAGAATTGAAACCAAACTAATAAACTAGATAGAAAATCTTGCATCTTACCTCACTATATTTTTATAATTTTAAATTAATAAACCTTAGGTTAGCCTTCAAAATTTCGCAAATGTTTTAAGATTTTAAATTTTCAATTAATAAAATATTTGGTTAATTATTTTCAGTAGATATATTATGGTTTTTTAGTAATGACGATTAATCTTGGAATTCTATATGATTAGAATTTTAAGGATTTTTATACTGTATATTCCATTTAAAAAGTTAAATAATTTCAATCAATTATTTATGAGATTTTTATATAGAGGAGATTTTTGAATATACCCATGAAATTAATCAATAAAGGTAATTTTACTTTAAAATCTTCAAGAAGTTTTTAATAAAAAACAAATAAAGATATTGAAATTTTTAATTAAATGATTGTTCATGTATTACAATAATTTAGATTAATTATTCAGACATTATCAATAATATAATCAATTTATTCATATATTATAATAGTTTAAGTAATTCGGAAACCGAATCCACTATAAGATGTGGTTTTAAATCAGCGTTTAATGCGATATTTTTTTCTGATTTACCTGCACCAGTTAACACCATAATAGTATTAATTTTAGCGTTGAGACCTGCTGATATATCAGTGGTATAGCGATCACCTATTATGACTGCTCTTTTAGGAGGAACATCAGCTTTATCAAGTATTAATTTAACGGAAAAAGGGTTGGGTTTCCCAACAATAATGACTGGGCCTTTACCAAAACATGTGGACAGCGCAGCTATGATTGAACCTGCTCCCGGTAATATTCCTTTATCGGTCGGAAGAGTTGGATCGTTATTGGAGGCAATGAAAATAGCGCCATTTAAAAAATATCGAAGTGCAATAGCCATTTTATCATAATTGAAATATCGGTCCAGACCTGCTACCACAAAATCTACAGTATTAGGAAGATTAGAGTTTTGTTCTCTATTAACTGGCTTAATTCCCATTTCATTCAATTCTTCCATAAGACCAATTTCGCCAATAACAAATACGGTCTTCTGTTTTCCATAATTTTGAGTAATATACAACGCAGTAGAATAAGCAGAAGTAAATATATTGGTGATTGGAATATTTATACCCAATTGTACCAATTTTTGATAATACATTTCTCGAGTAAGTGTAGAATTATTTGTAAGTACATAAACTTGTTTTTCATTATTATTGAGGGTTTCTAAAAATTCAGAAGCACCTTCTAATAAAGAATTACCTTCGTAAATTACCCCGTCAAGGTCTAATATGAATAAATCAAAATAATCAAGTAAATCGGTCATTTTTAACATTTCCAGCCATAATTAAAGATAATACATTTTATAAATAAGATTAGACTTTTAATATTCCTAAAAACACTAAACAATAAATAGCACGCATAAATATCGATATTATAAATATTCATTTGATATGAAAATTTAAATTTTTCTTATTGATTTCAATTTTTCAATTGTCAATAAATAGTTATAAATTAATTTGATAATTGAATTCTGCTCATCAAGGTCGTCCACTTGTCTAAGTAAATTTGTAAGCGTCACAATTTTTGTATAGAGGATATCATCAAGTTCAGAAAGCAATGTGGCTTTATTCATAGAATCGAGTTGCTGTTGATCTTTTAATATTACTACCTTCTTTTGACATTTAGCACAAAATATATCATTATTTTTTAATCTAAATAATGGTGATTTACATTGGGGACATGAAATATCAAGCATAGTATTGCCATCTTTTAGGAGTTGTGCCATTTTTTTAATACCATTATCATCCATTTGACTCATGGTTATTCCCATACAAATTCATAAATATGTATTGATTATATTTAAAAAGAATATTAAATAGTTTAATAAAAATAAAATAAAAGGCATATAAAAAAGTGTTTAAAATGGTAAATATAAAAATAAGAGGAATATATTCCACGGCATTAACAAAATTGATGATTGACAATGATTTTGGGATAACATATCCCACGGAGGTGATTAGGGAGAGGTTAAATTTAGAACCACGATATGAGGTCCCGGATGTAGAGATTTTTGATAATATTATAGAAAGACAGGGCGTTGTGGTTCTGGGTAAAGAGAAGGGCGTTAAGAAAATTAAAGAAATAATGAGAGAGGAATTTGAAGACGCAATTATAAGAAATTCAGAATCCGGCTGGAACTCTGTATGGAGAGGTAGAGTAATTAAAGTGGATAGTACCAATAGAAGCGCCATACTGGATTTTAGACTGGAAAATCTTAATTTTCAAGGTGTACTCGAAAATTATGAATGTAAGGAAGGAGACAATTTAGTAGTATCAGTGAAGTTTCCAAGCTTTAAATATATAAGAGCCCAATTATCACCAAATATCACCATATCAGGTGACTACGCGATATTAATTGAAACAAAAACACCTTTAATCTCAAGAAAAATAGTGGATGAAAAAAGAAGAAAGGAACTTTTAGAAATTGCAAACAGTATGAAATTAGTTTCAGATAAATGGAAAGTTCTATGGCGTACGAGTGCAGATAAAGCTGATAACTCGGTATTAAAAGAAGAATTAAATTATCTAAATAGTAAACTAAAAGAAGTATTAGAAAAAAAGGATGATGAAACAATAATAGAGTTATACAAGGGTCTACCAGGCTTTTATATAGAATTTCCAGCTGAATCCAAGAAAAGACTCGATGAGATAAGAGGCGAAGTATTGGAGACTGTAAAAGGGCATCACCAGATAAAATCTATTGGAAATGATTATTCAATGTTGATTGACTTTGTAGAGGTATTGCTAGAAAAAACAGAAAATAATAAGGATAATATAAATGAGACCTTCAATGAATTTACAATGAAGAATTTTATTAAAGCTAGCAGAATTGGCATAGAACATGTTAAACTAGACGGTAGAGTATTTAGATTGACTTCTGGATCACTTATTGAGGTCGATAAAAAGATAGGCAAGTTTATATTAAAAAGGTACTTTAAAGGGACATATAATAAATTATATGATGGATTAAAAGTCCCGATTGAGGAAGGAGATTATGGTATTACTGAAATGAAGGCAGGAGAGTACTATTATAATACATCATATTATAATAAAAATAATGAGTTGAAAGGCATATATTACAATATAAATACACCTTTGGAAGTATATCAGAATACTATAAGATACGTGGATTTAGAAGTAGATGTTATTAAAATGCCAGATGGAAAAATAAAGGTAGAAGATAAGGAACTATTAGATAAATTTTATATTGAGGGGTTTATTAGTCTGGCTTTAAAGGAAAAAGCTATGAAAACCGTTAAAGAAATAATAGAAAAATTAAAGTCGGGCTAAATTGGGAGTAGGGATTTTTTAATATTTCTTGTTTTTATAGTAAAAGAATTTCTCTATTTATAAATAGAGAAATGTTAAATATTGTGAGGAACATAAGGAAAGATAAAGAATATTTGATGTTCCAGAAGCTTGGGGTATTCCCATGATAACACCGATGTTAAGACAATACTATGATATTAAAAAGAAATATAAAGATGCAGTTCTTTTATTTCGAGTTGGTGATTTTTATGAATGTTACGATGATGATGCGCTGATTCTTGCTAATTGTTGCAAAATTATTTTAACATCAAAAGGATACGGCACTAAAAAAATGAAGATGAGTGGTGTCCCACATCATAGCGTTAATAAATATATTAAAATGCTGATATCAAATGGATACAAAGTAGCTATTTGTGATCAAATTGAGGACGCCAGTAAAAAATCGGGCCCAGTAGTTCAAAGAAAAGTAACACGTGTAATTACCCCTGGCACTATAACAGATCTAATGATGCTTGAGGATGGCACTAATAACTATTTGGTGGGAATTAATAAATATAGAAATGAATTTGGACTTGTTTTTGTGGATATTTCGACAGGAGAATTTTTTGGAACTCAGATAAAAGGAGAAAATAAGGATGACTTATATGCAAATTTGATTTCAGAACTTGTTAAATTTAGCCCAGCTGAATGTATTCTGCCAGAAAAATTATATGAGGATACTGAATTATTGGATAAATTGAAAAAATACACCACAATGGCAATCAATAAAAGAAATAACATGGATTTTGATGTTGAAAGGAGTAGAGATATTCTTCTGGAACATTTCAAAGTTATGAATTTAGTGGGATTCGGTTGTGAAGATAAGCCAGCTATTATAAGTAGTGCTGGAGCAATACTGCTTTATTTAAAAGAAATTCAGATGTCAGAAATAAGTATTATAAAAAATTTTTCAATATATAATAGAAACGATTATATGATTATTGACGCAGCATCTCAGCGGAATCTGGAATTAGTGCGTAGTATAATGGAGGATTCAACTAAAGGTACCCTTTTATCGATTCTTGATAAAACAGTTACTCCGATGGGGAGTAGAAAATTAAAAAAATGGATAAAACAACCTCTCAAGGATATAAAATTAATAAAATATAGACAGGAGATGATTAATCAATTTAAAGAGGATCTTTTTTTGAGGGATGATATTAGAAAATGTTTAAAAGAAATTTATGATATTGAGAGGCTTATAGGAAAAATAAGTCATGATTCCGCAAATGCTAAGGATTTAGTGTTTTTGAGATCATCGCTTGAAAAAATTCCAGAAATTATTGAGATATTAAATCGACAATCTGGACAATTCAAAGAATTTTTTAATGTAGAGATTGTCGAACGAGTTTTAAAAGGTGCAGATCTTATAAAAAGAGCTATTAAGGATGAACCAGCTACAACTTTACATGAAGGAGGGATAATTAGAAAAGGATTTAATCAAGAACTAGATGAATTACTTGAAATTAGAGATCAAGGAAAAGATTTCTTAATAAAATTAGAAGCTAGAGAACGAGCACGAACTGGAATTAAATCTCTAAAGGTAAAATATAACAAGGTTTTTGGCTATTTTATTGAAGTAACCAAACCAAATTTACACCTCGTTCCTAAAAATTATATAAGAAAACAAACTTTAGCAAATGCAGAGAGATTTTTTACTGAGGAACTAAAAAGTTGGGAAGAAAAAATATTAAATGCAGAAGAAAAAGTTAATGACTTAGAATATGAACTATTTAAAGAAGTAGTTGAAGAAATTAAGCAATATATAGAAGATATACAAATAATCTCGGATTTATTATCCGACTTAGATCTGTATTCATGCCTTGCAGAAGTAGCAGTTCAATATGATTATATTAAACCAAAAGTAAATAATTCAGGTAGGATAATTATAAAGAAAGGAAGACATCCTGTTCTTGATATCTTATTACCTTCACAATTTATTCCAAATGATGTAGTTCTAGATAATGAAGATAATCAATTGTTGATCATAACAGGGCCCAATATGGCTGGTAAATCTACATATTTAAGACAGGTCGCGCAAATTGTAATTTTAGCTCAAATGGGCTCCTTCGTGCCTGCAGAGGAAGCAGAAATTGGTATAGTCGACCAAATTTTTGTGAGAGTAGGTGCCTATGATAATATTGTATTACAGCAATCAACATTTCTTGTTGAAATGAATGAAACTGCGAATATTTTAAATAACGCCACAAAAAATAGTTTGATTATTTTGGACGAAATAGGGAGGGGCACCGCCACATTTGATGGACTTAGTATCGCATGGGCAGTAATTGAATATATTATAAAATATATAGGAGCCAAGACCTTATTTGCAACGCATTATCATCAATTAAATGATTTATGTGAGTATTTTTCGCAAATAAAGAACTATAACATTGCAGTGAAAAAAAGAGAGAATGACATAATATTTCTCTATAAAATTCAACCAGGTAGATGTGATAAATCCTATGGTATTGAGGTTGCAAAACTGGCGGGTATTCCGTATCAAGTAGTAGAAAGAGCTTCTGAAATCTTGAAATCATTAGAAGAAGGAAATGAAATTAAGATAATAACTGATGATAAAAGGGTGCCTAAAAAAGTTAAACGGAAAAGATATATACAATTACAATTTTCACCAAAAATAACAGCAAAAAGTATCAATAATACAAATAATCAGATCAATAAAATGTCTAATACTGAAAAAGAAGTAATTAATGAACTTAAAAAATTAAATATACACGGATTAACACCTATTGACGCCTTGAATAAGTTATATGAAATTCAGAAAAAATTAAACAATTCTGTAAATAATCCTGAAAATAAAATAAGAGAAGGAGACGAGAATTCTTGAGTAATAAAGCTATAATAGAACCAGATATACGAGTTCTGGATGAATCTTTAATAAAAAAAATAGCTGCAGGTGAAGTTATTGAACGTCCCGCCTCTGTAGTTAAAGAATTAATTGAAAACTCAATAGATGCTTATGCTTCTAAAATAGATATCATAATTCAAGAGGGGGGATTAAAAGAAATAACTGTAATTGATAACGGACATGGTATGAGTAGAAGAAATGCAGAACTTGCATTTGAAAGGCATTCTACCAGTAAAATAAAAAATACAGATGATCTGTTTAGAATTAATTCATTTGGTTTTAGAGGTGAAGCTCTCGCAAGTATTGCTGCAGTTTCAAGAGTAGAATTGAAAACGAGAACCAAAAATTCAGAAATTGGTACATTAGTAATAATTGAGGGAGGTAAAAAATTAAAAATCGATGAAATAGGTTGTGCTGTTGGCACAGAGATAAGTGTCAAAAATTTATTTTTCAATGTCCCTGTACGAAAAAAATATTTGAAATCTGCAAGCACTGAATTCGGCCATATTACTGAAATAGTATCGCTAATGGCATTCGCAAATCCAGAAATATCATTTAGATTAGTCCACAACTCCCATGAAATATTGATTTTACCCGGGACAGGAAAATTATTAGAGAATATCGCAAGAAGATATGGAAACAATGTAGCAAAAAACATGGTCGAAATAAATTATAAAAACGATTGGATTCAAATAACAGGATACACTTCCAATTTACAAGAGTTTAGAGCAAGCAAATATTATATCACTATAATAGTAAATAAAAGAGTTATAAAAAATCAAACTATAACCAATGCAATACTAGATGCATATAGAACCCGACTTATGAAAAATAAATACCCGATAACTATTCTTAACATCACTATTGATCCTCAATTAGTGGATGTAAATGTTCACCCCACAAAAAAAGAAGTTCGATTCCAAAATGAGAATCAATTATATGATATCGTTCAAGAAGCCATTGAAAACACTCTAAATAAAATTAAAGAAATAAAAAAGGTTAGATTTGAAAAACAAGAAAGTCTTCAAGCTATTGAACCAATAGATGGCATTAAAAAAGAGGTTAAAAAAGAAGTTAAAAGGACGACGTATTCTAAAAAATCATCATCAGAACAAATGACATTATTTGACAAACTTGACGCGATTGCGAAAAAAGAATCAGTATTGGAACATAAATTTATCGAAACAAAAAAATTACCGCCTATGAGGTATGTTGGCCAAATATTTGACACGTATTTGGTAGCCTATAATGATCAAAATTTTTATTTAATAGATCAACATGCAGCACATGAACGTATTAGATTTGATAAAATTTTACAGAGTAGCGAAACTTCACCTAAAAAAGTCCAAAAATTAATTTCACCAATTAAAGTTGAATTGATACCTGATAAATCGATCGATTTAAACAAGATACTTTCGATTCTTAGAGATTTTGGATTTGATATTACTCATTTTGGCGGTACTACTTATTTAATTAACAAAGTTCCTGTAATTATTAAAAAAGTATTAGATATAAATCAAATAAAAGATCTAATAGATGAAATTTTACATATTAAAGGAAAACTATCATTAAAGGATATTAAAATAGAAATTGCTCAATTAATTGCATGTAAAGGTGCTATTAAAGCCAACACGCCCTTAAGTGCTGCTATCGCGAAAAAAATTCTTGATGATCTTGGTAATTGTAATAATCCGTTTAGCTGCTGCCATGGTAGGCCCACTATAATTTCTTTTTCTAAAAATGACGTCGAAAAAAAGTTTAAAAGAAATAAATAAATTTAAAAGAAATAATAGTTATCAAAACTATTGAACCAGCCTTTAACCCATGCGGGGGTGTCCGAGCTGGTCAAAGGAGCAAGGCTCAGGACCTTGTGGCGCAGATAGTAGCCATATAACTACTAGCGAATGCCTGCGTGGGTTCGAATGCAAAAACAGCCGAAAACCCCACCCCCCGCATCATTTTTCATTCGATATAGAAATAACTAATTATTATTGATAAGAAACCGTTATCTATCTATTTTTATCTATATATCCCTTAACATTCGTGCGAGTATTCTAGGTATTTCAGAATATCTTGATACTTTCATAAATCTACCACGTCCTTTTTTTGCCAAATCTTTGCATACTCGGATACCCCACTTTTCCTTATGACTGGGTATTGCGATTACATGTAATTTTGGATATTTTAATGCCCACTGCCTTGGATCACCTCCACGATTATAATTTCCATCGGTAATTAAGATCCCCCATTTGTCCCTCTTTTTAATGGTAGATAATTCTTTTAAGCCTAATATTAATGCAGCAGAGATATTAGTATATCCAATTGGTTCTGTTTCAAGAATTTGGTCTACAATTTTTTCAGTATTTTTCTTATCCTTAAATTTTGTAAGAATGGCTGCTTTTGTATTAAATGTAATTATACTATAGTCGTCCTCTCTCATAGTGTAAGCTAAGACACAAGCAGCTAATGCTGCATTAATAATTTTTTCATAATGCATACTTCCACTCGTATCAATTATTACAATTCCAGTCTTTCTTTTTTTCTCCCTTGTTATTCCAATAATATCATCATAGTTAATATTGAAAATCTTCTCGATATAAATTTCAAGAGTGTCTTCAATATCAAATTCCATTCCTAATTGATAAATAGTCTTTTTTTCTTCCTCCCCTTTGATCCATTTCGCTGCTATTCTTAACGATAGATTTAGAATAGCGGACCTGGCGAGCCTTTGATATATTTTTTTGAATTTAGGAT
>CAZYEE010000064.1:0-11029 GCA_964646355.1 uncultured archaeon
CTATGTTTTATGGATGAATTTGGCTGTATTTGGTATAAACCTGCTAACAATATCACGATAGGACAGGTAAAAGATCCTAGAGTAATAAAAACATGGGCAGACCTGAAAGATTTCAAAACACCAAAAAAGATTAATCGTGGGCGCTGGTGGTTAACGAGGTTTGTGTTTACTGTATTAGGACATAATAAATTCAAATTTGGAAGTATTGATAACTTCTTTTTTGAAAGGATGCATTTTTTGAGGGGTTTTAAAAATATTTGTATAGATATAAAACGTAATAAAGAGAAAGAATTAGAGTTAGGAGAGAAATTGGCAGATTGGTATTGTTGGCTGGTAGATCAATGGGCGAGACATGGTGCAAATGGTATAACAGCAACAGATGATTGGGGCTCAACCGAGGGAGCATTTATTTCCCCCAGAGATTTTGATAAAGTAATGAAACCATTATATCAGCAGGTTATAGAGAGAATTCATGATCATGGAATGTATTTTATGCTGCATTCGTGTGGAAATATATATTCATTAATTCCAAAATTAATAGAAGCAGGCGTAGATTGTTTACAATTAGATTCGCCACTTATGACAGGATTGAATAAACTTAGCGAATTTTGTGGTAAGATAAGTTATTGCTGTGTAGCAGATATACAAAAAATATTACCATTTAAGACCGAAACTGAGGTAGAAGCAATAGTTCTACAAATAATTAAAAAATTGGGCCGAAAAGGCGGACTTATCGGGACCATATACGCTGATTACGAGGTTCTTAACATTCCAAAAGAAAATATTAATGCTAGCATTAGAGCATATAAAAGATTTGGAACTTATGGAAAATATCCACTTGTTTAGAAATTTTTTTAATATAAAAGATGTTCTTACAAAATTATTATTCATAAAGAAATAAACCCAAGATGTTCAGGTGATTTTAGCGATTATTATTATATTTTTAGTATTTCTAATAAAAATAAGGGAAAATTTTGAAAAATAAATCAGCAATATATTTTCACTATATTAGAAATTAATTTGGACATTATCATAAGCACATCGAAATATTCTTTTTATATCATCAATAGATGGACATCTTGGATTTAAACTGGTCGCAAGATCGTTATATGCAAAATCGACCAAACGATCAAAATTTTTGTTAAAATCGTTTTCAGATATATCTAACTCTTTTAGACTAATTGGTAGTTCGATTTCACCTAGAAATTTTTGAATCCGGTCTGATAATAATTGTGCTGGGCTGTCATCATAATTTATCTTCAATAAATTTAGAATTCGTTTATATTTATCTAAACATTCGTTTTTATTAAATTGAATTATATACGGAAGCATAAGACCTACGGCTATCCCATGTTGCAAGTGGAAGACACTTCCCAAGGCATGTCCGCAAGAATGCGCCAATCCTGCAGCTGAGTTTGCCAATGCAATACCTGCCATTGAGGCCGCATAATGCAACTTTTCTCTCACTTCAAGAATATTAGAATAATCTCTAACTGCAAGTGGTAAATATTCCATTATAGTCTTAATGGCTTGTAAACTAAATGACTCAATTATATCATTATTCATTTTATTCATGAAACTTTCTATCGCATGAACTAGAGCATCAACTCCCGTCGAAGCAGTCAATTTAGGAGGCATTCCTAGAGGTAATTTTGGATCAAGAATGATGGCTGAAGGTACCAATTCAAAACATATTAAACCCATTTTTTGTCCAGTCTTAGAATTGGTAACGATGATTGCACCTGTATGTTCTGCACCTGTCCCGCTGGTCGTTGGAATTAATATAAGTTTAGATTTTCTTCCCAGTTTAAAATAGTTGATCGGATTCATGTCATAAAGAGATTTATCAGTCCGCTCATATAGAAAATAAATTCCCTTTGCAGAGTCCATTACCGATCCACCACCGATACCAATGATCAAATCTGGGCCAAATGACCTGGCAAGATTTCCACCTTTTATGATTATTCCATCTAATGGATCTGGTAAAACATCTGTAAAAAACATGAATTCCTTTCCTTTCAAAGCTTTTCTGATCTTGTCTCCATATAAATCATCAATAATATTGTCAGTTACGACAAAAACTTTTTTCTGTCTGAAATTTCTCAATTGCTTTAACGAATTTTTACCGAAATATATTGTAGGAATTTTAATTCTATTCAAAGACATTTTTTAATTCACACACATCAAAATGATTAAAATTAAAAATTAAGATGATAGAAATTAAAAATTACTTTGGTTTAGTTATTTTTCAGATTTTTCATTTAACCAATTTAATACTATTTTTGAACATTTTAATGCACTATCATAGGTACATTCAAGCCCAGGTCCATTCCCACCTACAGTATCACCTGCAAAAAATAAGCCTTCAACATCATTAGATTTATTACCAGGTTTAAATTTGCCTGTCATTCCAACTCTCTTTGCAGTCCCAAGTACCATCTCACTTGTACCCTCAAACTCCCATTCTTTTAATTCTTTTAACCTTGGAAATAGTTGATAGATCTCCTTTTTGAGTTCCCTAAGCCGTTGTCGGGATGCTTTTTTATCTTTTATTTCATCTGGAGTTACAACAATTCCATAAAACATGTAATGCTTTCCAACTGGAGTCATTTCCTCAACAAGCGCCGAGGGAACTGAGAGATATCTGGGCTTTTTACCAGGCTGAAATATAATGGCTCCCCAACATTTCGGATTCCACGGAAAATCATTTAATAATTCTTCTTTAAAAGTAAACGCTATGCCCTGGGCACAGGATTGTTTATCTTTTAAAGAGTTTACCTGTTTAATGAAATCATCGGTAAAATGGTCTTTTGATACGATTTTAAATAAATACTGTATTGGTATAGTAATTATAACGCAAGTTGCACGGATCTCGAGTTCAATTTTTTCCCCATCATTATCGATAGTCTCACATTTGATACCTTGAATTTTTCCATTTTCAATTAAAACTTCGATAACTTTGGTATTGAGCAAGATCTTCCCACCATTTTTTTCACAAATATCTCCAAAAGTTTCTGATATCGATTGAATACCATCATGTTTTGGATAAGTAATTGGACGCTTCGAGGAAAATAATTTTGAGAAACTCCTAACAAATTCTCCTGCAGATCCAAGATGTGGCTCAATCGTGATCATACCATTAATTGCTCTGATTAACTGATAAAATTTGTATGACGGTGAAAAATGTTGAATGAAATCCTTTACAGAGGTCATATCTAAATTATTTGCATCTTCTTCTGTTGCATTACGGAGATAATTCAATAATCTCGTAAATTCGCCTTTTGGGGACCAGATACGACTGACTTCTTTAAACCCTTCATTACTAAAATCTTTAACCTCAACAATTATTCCTTCTTCTGCATCATAAAAAGCAAGAAGTGGTTCATAATCTATTAATTCCAGCTTAATCCCCAATTCCTTTTCTATTTTTCTCAAAGATCCGATATCATAATAAGGAATACCATGAACTCCTGTATCAATCCTATATCCTAAAGACGTATTTAACATGGATGCTCTTCCACCTAAATGTCCTCTCTTTTCTACCAATAATACTTTAAGACCCCAATGTGTTAATAAAGCAGCGCATGCCGTACCTGCCGCTCCACCGCCCACTATTACTACGTCATAAAGTTCGTTCGAGTCAATAATTCTCCTGATTTTATTATCGAACATTTTTTAAGCCTCTTTGAAATAATTTATCTAATAATATATATTAATTTCCAAAATAAATAAAACGCCTAACAAATTTCTGTCGAAATTAATTTTTCCAATAAAATCTTTTGTTAAAGTCTCATGAATAAAGAATACAAAAATAAAAAAATTGTTAAATTAGTTTTGTAATTTTTTCTTTTTGTTTCTCAAAAATATATAATCCAATACCAAATTAAAAAAACTAAAAAATTCCAACCTTAATATGAGAGGTCTGATCTTAATATGAAAGGTCTGATATTTAATTTTGGTGATGTGGGAATTTTAGAATCTGAAAATATGTATCACATAAAATATATTAAGGAAAACTATTTAGAGTCTATAGGTGTAAGAACTCATTACGATCCTGATTTGATATGCTGGACGCTTGGGGATTATCCGAACAAATCCAGTAAAATTCATTTAAAAGATCTTGATAAAAATGATATAATTTTTTTTACTTCATCACTAAGGGATCAGAAAAAAATTCGAAAACAGTATTTTGCAGCAATGATGGAAATAGATTCAATAATTACACTGGAAGAATTAAGGGATCGATATACTGACAACGAAATAGCAAATTTAGAAAGGCTAAATCATAATCCTCATATTTTAAGATACTTTTATGGTAATGGTGAGAATCTATATTGTACTTTTTTTATTGGAAATCCTGAAAAATCGTTTATCATAAAAAAACCTCTGCCTTTTGATAGGAACTTGGTTAGAAATTTATTTGAAAAATTCCCAGCAGATAAATATCGTGGAAACATAAAATACAATTGGTATTACAATAATCCAAATTTTCCGAATATATTTGGATTAAAAAAGAATAAAAAAGGAAATTTACTAACAGATACTTCACTAATTGGAAGTAAATTTAGGAATGCACCATTATTACCTAAAGAAATTACAAAATGGCTTTTAATCGAATTAAAAAAATTACCTCGACTATCTGAAGATGAATATTTTAAATATGGAATTAATCATATAGACCTAAAAGCTTTAAAAATATAAAATAATAAAATAAATTTAAATAAATTTTCGTTAAATTAAATATGATGAACGTAAGAATCATAATTTAAAATAAAACTATGATTAATTATTAATAATATATCTTTTATTTAATTTCTTTAAATTTATCACAATTTTATAGGTAATTATAATGTTGAAACGTTCTAAAGGTCTAAAATCAAGAATAATTGAATTTACCCATTTCAATAGAGATTTAACTATTCTGGATGAAGATTCAAGATTAAAACTTTCCATTGTTATGAAAAAAGTAATGGAACATGTTAATAAAGCAAGAAAAAATTACAGATTGGAGAAAAAAAATTTTGCAACCGAAAACAAATTCGCTCCAAATGAATTCTGGGATGAGGTCATTAAAAAAGCACATGAATTAGGTATAGGATTGATCGGCTTTGCTTCTGTCGATGAGAATTTAATATTTGAAATTGATTATGTGGGTGGTATTGATGTATTATATGAGAATGCAATTGTTCTAGGAATGGAGATGGATTATAACAATATTGAAGATGCCCCTGATTTTCTAGCTGCTTATGAGAGTATGCGAATATATGCGGAACTCGGCGAAGCTACAAATAAGCTAGCTGATTTTATTCGGTCTAAAGGGTATAGGGCAATTGTACGTCATCCATTGGGCGGTCCTATTCTTTATCCTCCCATGGCAGTTAAAGCCAATCTTGGTGAAATTGGTAGAAATGGTCTGCTAGTCTCTAAAAAATATGGACCAAGACAGAGATTATCAATGATCGCAACTAATGCATATCCTCTTCCAGAAATTAAGCATGAAGAACTCAGGATCACTGAATATTGTGAAAAATGTGGAATCTGTATTAAAAAATGCCCAGCAAATGCTATATTAAATAAACCTATTAAAAGAAATGGATTAATAACTCATATCGATGGCTCTAAATGTATTGAATATTTTTATAAAACACTTGGGTGTTCTATATGCATTAAAGTCTGTCCATTCCATAAATTAGGTTATGAAAAGGTTATAAAATCTTTATAAAATACATATTCTTAATGTTATTCATCAAAAATGTAATATTATAATTGATTTTTAAAAAATTGGGGATAATTTAACGATAAACTTTATGAAAAGAAATTGTTAAAGCTATTTTAATTTAAATTTGTCTTTAGATGAGGAATATTTAATTACGAAAATAAAAATAGCAAATAGCTTAATTTATGGAAGCATTACTTTAGCAATATATATAATTGCTCCCTTAATTGCAATATCTATAATCTCATTTTACAATATTTTAAAGTTCAGTCCTACTTTTATCATTACGATAATTATTATGGGTACAATTCAAACGGCCATTTCATATGTAAAAACTTGTTTCCATCGGAATCTCTTACTTATGGATTAATTTGTATTGGGACCTCAATTTATTCGGGTATATACTTTTTTTACATGTTTGGTGGATTTACGGCGGGTTCCACATTCGGAGATTATAGAGTAGAGACGAGTAATCTCGTAGCTAATTTTGGTCTACAATTATTTGCGTGGTCAATTTTAATAGCTTCAATAGTAAGCTCTTCTTATTATGTTCTAAAGGTTATTGAAAATCTGAAGAATAAACAAATATCTTTCGGTAAAAAATTAAAATTAAGGTATATTTTATTGTCAATAATTATTGTGATTTATGTAATCGTTGGATTACTTATTTTAAGTGTTATTATAAACGGCACAAAATTACAATTTAATTTAAAAGATACATATACTTACTCCTGGGACACTGGTTCTAATCCATTTTCTTATGACGATGACAGAATTCAAATAACCTCATATTTTGACGTTCTGAATTTTGGGATTTATTCTGTAAAAGAAATACATCTTAATATCGATATTTTTACTGTAAACACAACCGATACGACTCAGATCTTGCTCCCAGATAATACAAAAATTGGTGAAATCAAAGATGTTTATTATCAAGAATTTCCTGCCTTGAGTATTGTTAATGAATCTCTAACAACTGATATAATTCCAAATTATGTTCCAGGTTTAATTACAAACAATGCTACACTTATGCTTAAAATTTCATTACAATATATATACGCCGGAATAACAATCAATTTGAACATAACTACTTTTACTTTATGGACCTCGCTAGTCTAAATCAAAATTATTAATCTAAATTTAAAATAAATAGTACTAAATTAATCTTTAATCCTATATTTTTTCAAACAACGAGATAAAATTTTTTCAAACAACGAGATTAAATTGTCATTTCCATACCAATTTAAATACTTTAAATCTTCTACTCATAATAATAATACAAAATTTTCCAAAATTACTGTAAAAATTTAAAAAAAAATCAAATAATAAAATAATTTCAAAAATTTTGGTGTCAAATTTTGTTAAATAATCGAATTAATTTAAAATTTAATAGTGCTATTTATAATATTAAAAGAAATAGAAGAAAAATATACCATCTCATTTCATTAGGATTCTTCCTAATTTTAATAACATTCAGTTTTTTCATAATTTATTATGGAAATAGGTATACGACACATGGCATAAGAAATTATTCGATTAATTATATAATATTTCAAAAGGATAATGTCGTTGAACCTTATAACAAAGTCTGGACCATTAAGGATTCAGGAGGCGTTAATGATATTACTTGGGAATTAGCTGATTGGTATAATCCTAATTTTACTTTCGGTTCAATAGAAGAAAATCATTACCGATATGCAAATGGATCCAGAATTTTGATTAACGGAAATAATTTTGTTATTGACTATAATACTGATGTCTTTTTAGTGAATGAAAGTGGAAGAGTCAAATTAAAACAACATTTTCAGATTATTGTTGTATATCTTGCGGTTGATGAAAATTGGCACAATAATTGTATGGATTTTCGTGGATTTGATCTCACAGTAGGTTTAAATAAAACAAGTGAATTTGTTGTGAGCGATGGAGATGGAGAATCTTTTGCTAAAGCTACATTTCAATATACAAATCTGAGTTATATATCAACGAATAATTATACATTGCTCAATTGGAATGTTACAGTCCCAGATTATAAACTTAAAAATAACGATTCATCGAGTCAATTCTTTAATTCTGAGGTAGAGATGAGCCTTTTGATCCTTTATAAAATAAACATCACCTCTGAAAAAATTGAAATAAATACTGATTGGTATATTGATTTTCTGAATTGGACATTAGTTAATGCACCGAATAACTTGGTCCTCTATACAAATAGAGTCTATACATGTAATGATATTGGAGATCTCAATAATGAAGACAGAATTGGGATCTTTTCAAATGGAGGAATTACCACCTCAACTTTTCGACTTGAGAACAATTACACTTTAATTTACAATGATACAAGTTCCGTGGTAAAAAATGTAAGCTCTTTAATTGAAAATGATGGTACTTTTAATGGATTGCCAGAAAATGAATATTGGCATTTTAATCTATGGTTTGAAGGTTTTAGCGATAATATTTCGAGATTTGAATATGATCCTATACTTACGTTATTTACTAAACCGTTTACTGAATCCACAAATACAATCAAACTTAATGGAAATTGGTGGATACTTATTATTTCAATTTTCTCAATCATTTTTGGAATAAATATATTCAGAATTTTTTTCCCAGAAAAAAGTATTAATAAATTGATGAAAATAGCTTAATTGCTTCTATTTTTTATTTATTTTTTTCTATTTTTCATATATATTTTTTATTTTCAACTCATTTTTCCTATTATTCACTCACCTTCCCTATCTCCCGCTTATTCTCTCCATCTTTTATTTATTTTCTCTATTTTCACCTAGTATGAGAATGAAATTTTCATTATTAATCTAATTTGTAAACATAATTTATATGGCGAATTTAATTTGTAATTTAAATTTTCATATTAAATTTTGTATCAAAAAATCTTTAAAAAGAGAAAATTTGGTCTATAAGCTAATTTACTAAAATATTGATAATAAAAATAATGGATATTTCTGGAAAAATGATATTATTAATGAAAAATATACTAGAATCGCATTTTATGATAAAATTTTGTAATAAAAACTGAATCATTCATTTGACAGAAATGGAGGTGTTTGTTATACAACTTACCGTAGCTACTAATTGGGATCCAGAACTTATTGAAAAATTAGCTAAGTATCCAGTCAGAGATCTTTATGGAAGTGCCCCTAATACTCCTATTGGGGGAGGAAGGCCTTCTTTTTTGTTACCACAAGTATCTGAAGAGCAGATAGCGGAATATATTAACGAAGTCCATAAACACAAATTAAAATTCGCCTATCTACTAAATGCACCATGCTTAGGTAATATGGAATATGATAGGAATTATTATAGAAAGATAATTGAATATCTTCAATGGATTGTTGATATAGGATCTGATTATGTAATTGTGACTATTCCTTTTTTAATACAGATAATTCATGAACAATTTCCACAATTAAAAATCAGGGTCTCAACTATTTCATTCGTAAACTCGGTTAACAGAGCTAAATTTTACGCTCAATTAGGTGCAAATGAGATTACTCCTGATGTCATGATAAATAGAGATTTTAAAACGCTGGAAAAAATGCAAAAAGCTCTTAAAAAATATAATTGTGAATTGAATTTATTATTGACAGACGGTTGCTTGTTTCAATGTCCTTTTAGATATTATCACTACAATCTTACAGGTCATTCTTCGCAATCAGAGCATCCATTAGAAGGAAAATATATCGATACCTGTGTTTTGAATTGTAGTATAATCAAATATTCCGATCCAGTTGAGCTAATAAAATGTCGTTGGGTTCGCCCTGAAGATATTGTTCATTATGAAGATATTGGCATCAAATATTTTAAAATTGCTGGACGCAGAATGCCAACTAACTGGATTATTAGATCTGTTGATGCTTATTCTAACAGAAAATATGACGGTAATTTGATCGATATTATTCAAGCTATTTCAATTTCTGCTGAAGGAACTTATAAAACCGATCCCTTTGAAAGAATGAGAGAATGCTGGGATATGGAACAGAAAGCAAAGGTTATAATTGATAATACTAAACTTGATGGCTTTATTGAATTCTTTAAAAAACAGAACTGCAATGCAATGTGTGATGAATGTAATTACTGTGCTGAATGGGCAAAAAGAGCTATTATTATTGATGAATCTCGTACTAAACCATATGTATCAGCATTAAAAAATTATATGCTGGACATAATTTCTGGTCGGGAATTTGGACTTGAACCAAAAGGTGAAAGCAAAAAAATCGAGGAAAAAGTAGGTTTAAAATGGGATCCAAGAATTAAGGAAATCTTCGATCAAATTATTTTAGAAACACCAGACCATTTTAAAGAAATTGCAAGGATTGCTATTAGTTCTATGGCTGAACAAAAAGCAAAAGCTAGAAACTCTAATATTGTTGAAGATATTGATATGATTGAAGCATTTCTAGAAGGTACTCCAGGACCATTTCAAAACGATATGAGAAATTCATTAAAAAAATTTGGATTTAACATCGATGAATAGTCCAATTTTTCTATTATTTTTCTTTTTTTTTGAAAAAAATCTTTACTCAATTTGAAGTAATTTCAAAATTTCTACTAATTATTAATTTAAAAGTAGATTTAAAAATAAATTGCTAAATCTTTTTGATAATCTTCTTTCAAAAATTAAAAAATGATAACGAATGGATTTTAAAAGGTTTCCATTTCATGATATTATATTGATTTTCATTGCTTTCTTCATTTTGATTGTAATTAGTATTCCAATTTGAATTATCAATAATAACAATACATAATACAATTCAAAACCTGAAATTTGTGGTGCTGTGGTAGATGTTGCAGGATAATTATTTGGATCATTAGGATCAGTCCCTGATGCTATTTCATCTCCGTCATTATATCCATCATTATCGGTATCTTCGTCTAATGGGTCTGTATTATAAATTGAAATTTCATAATAATCATTTAAATTATCACCATCTGTATCAGAATAACTGCCATTTAGTCCCAATGTCGATTCTAATCTGTCAGGTAATCCATCATTATCCGAATCTAGTCCGTTAGATCCATGTATATTGCTACCACAATAACATGGCC
Source organism: uncultured archaeon (assembly GCA_964646355.1). GTDB lineage: Archaea > Asgardarchaeota > Lokiarchaeia > Helarchaeales > HEL-GB-B > HEL-GB-B. The sequence continues at coordinate 10,781 of CAZYEE010000064.1, forward strand.
ATGGGCCAGGTTGTCTCCATATTGGACCAGCTCCTTTAATACAGTAAACATAATTATCAGCTGACCCAAATACTACTTCGACATTCCCATCATCATCTACATCTCCTATTGTAGGACTTGATTCAACGAAATCAGCTGTAAGAAATCTCCATTCTTGTGATCCATTGATCGCATTCAGGCAATATAAATATTTATCCCAAGAACCTATTAAAACTTCAAAATCGCCATCATTATCAATATCTCCAACAG
>CAZYEE010000064.1:11129-15276 GCA_964646355.1 uncultured archaeon
AAACCTTTTAAACAATAAACAGAGTTATCCCGGGATCCAAAAATTACCTCAGTCTTCCCATCACCATCTATATCACAAATAACTGAACTAGAACGCACCCAATCTCCTGTTAAATACTTCCAAGCAAAAGTCCCGACAGTTCCACTATATGCATTTGTTTTTTTTATCAAACAACTAGCTAGAAAAACAGATAGCACGATAATAGACAATAAAAATAGTATTTTGAGACCGATTTTTGTATTGTTATGACTTTTTTTTAAATTTTGAATAAAAAACACATCCTAAACTTTGAAATTTTTGTAATAAGATTCTTCGTAATTTTTCTTTAAAAAACATTTTCGTTGAATATCAATTATAATACGCATTTTAGTTAATACTAATTGGATAGTTTTTTATTGTCTAAAAATTAATCCAGTCTAAATATATCCTTAAATTCTGATATGTTTTAATTATTTATTCAAAAATTTTTTCTTATTTCTGCGATAGGACATTCTTGAATATATTGGTACAATTTTTTCCATAAAATCTCTTGGAATCTTTTCTCGATAGGAATATTTTATCCAATTTTTAAACCGTGAGGGTTCAGGTGTTGGCCTCTGATCAGCAATTTCTACATCACCGTAAAGAATGCCTTCATCACCAGAATCAAAAGATGCAACTACTTTTCCATTTTGAACAATTTTTGAAAAACCTGCACATTTCAGTGTCCCAACCAGTGGCAGAGTACCCAAGCACTTATGAGCTGCATTACAATATGCGGTAGGAACCTCTAATACGCTTGAAATTTTTACAGGAAGTGATTTACAGAGATCTAATTCGTGTTTTGCATATGTAAGTTTAACTTTAGACACATCAGGCCAGGCTGAACATATAAGAATTAAATCTACCTTACCTGCATATTGTTTCCAAAGTTTTGCATAATGCATATCCGCACAAATTCCCAAACCAATCGAACCAAATTTGGTGTCTATGATTGAAACATTTTTACCGCGTTTCCAGAACTCTTGTTCGCTACCAAATACATATATTTTATGATATGTTCCTAATAATCCATTGGGCCCAATAAGAACCATTGTATTATAGAAATCTTTATCTGTTTTTTCTATTATTGATCCTGAAATATGAACATTCAATTTTTTTGCAAGTTCAAGAAGCGCATTTATAGTAGGTCCATCAAGAGATTCAGCATGTTCAAAATTCTTCTTAGTTAATGAATATCCGGGAATAAAAACTTCCGGTAATAAACAAATATCTGCACCATTATCTGCAGCTTCTTTTATCATTGAACTTGCTTTTTCCATATTATAATCCCAATCATAAGGTTTTGATGCTATTTGTAGACAAGCAATTCTAACTTTCATTTAAATTCACCAGAAATGTTTATTATTATAGTAAGAAAGGAATTTAAGAATTAATTTAACTGTCAACAATAGTTTTTAATTATAAATATTCTATTTTATACTATTCATAATGTTATTATTAATCTAATATCAAATCAATTTTATAAAGATATTTTTTTTATAAATCAAGTCCTTAATTAGAATTAAATATTTGATTTAATAAATCTCAATAATGTGAGAAAAATGGATTTCCGTGAAAGGATTTTAACTACTTTTAATCATGAAGAGCCGGATCGAGTTCCAGTAATGAGTTTATTAATGGAACCTTCGAATGTATCAAATTATACGGGCGAAAAACAAATTAATTATTTTAATTATTTAAAAAAGCCTATTTTAAAATCAATTATAAAGATATTAATGAACTGGGATTTGATGTGGAATTCTAACTTCCTTAGTGTTTATTCTAAAATTGTTGATTTAAATATTGAACTGGGATTTGATGCTTGTTGGATGTACTATTTAGTATTCAAATTAAAGAGCGATAAAACTTCTAATATTGGCTATACTTGGTATGATCTCTGGGGTCGAAAATGGGAGATAACTTTAGATAGATTTGGTAATCCAGAACCTCAGTATATTGGTGGATATTGTAGCACAGAAGAAGACTGGGAAAAATGGATCGCAAATCACGAAGGTATGGCTAATAAATTCATAAAATCTGTTGAAAAATTCTATAAAAATGTGATTCAAAAATATAAAAATCAAATTTATATTATTGGATTCGCTGCTCCTGGAGTGTTTGAAAATAGCTGGCAACCCATAGGCTTCGTTAATTTCACTAAATATATGTATAGTAATCCAAAATTTATTAAAAAAGTTATAGAATTCCAAAAAGAACTTTATCTAAAACAGATTGAAGGCATATGCAATGCAGGTAATGAGATTGTCCTTATTGGTGATGATCTAGGGCATAAAACAGGTCTTCTTATGAGCCCAAAATTAATTGATAAATATTTTGGTGATGTTTATAGAGAAATTGCAGAGTTTATTCATAATAAAAATAAAAAAGTACTCTTTCATAGCTGTGGAAAATTGTACGAGTTATTAGACCGCTTTATCGACTGGGGCTTTGATGGGCTATTAACCTTAGAACCTACCGCAGGAATGGAACTTGGTGCTGTAAGAAAAAAAGTAGGGCATAAGCTTGTACTTGTAGGAAACATTGATGTGTCTTATCTATTGGTAAGAGGAACTAAATTAGAGATTGAAAAAGCTGTTAAAAAAGCTATCGAAGATGCAGCAAAAGGTGGAGGATTTATTCTTTCTCCTGCTCATTCCCACGCTGATGTTGATATCAATCGGTTAAAATGGATGATTGAAGCTGCCCATAACTACGGAAATTATCCAATAACATAAAATTATGAAAAAATAATTAAATCAATCAATTAAATGAAAAATAATATATATGACACTGCATAGAGGGCAATAAACATAATTCCAGATTTAGAATCAATTTTTCCCCTGAGTACAATAAAAAAAATCACCAATGTAACTGCTATTAATGTATATACTATAGTTATTGTGGCTAGATCAGCAGAAACCGCTTGTGGAAAGAAAAATTGACCGATACTTATTGATAAACTTGCATCTATAATACAACTTCCAAAAATATCACCTATAAATAATTTATACTCCTTTTTTCGAATTGCTGTTATATCTACTGCAAGTTCAGGAAGAGAAGTTCCAATTGCAGCAATATAAAAAGATATTTTATATTCATGAATTCCCAAAATGGCTGATACTTCTATAATTGAACTTATGATTATATATGATCCTGCTCCCACCCCAATAAAACCAAGTATCGCTATTATTAGATGTAATTTTTTTGAACCTCGTTCTTTATACTTACATTCGATTGTTTCCTTTTTTATATCTTCAATTGCACCTTTACTGGTAAATAATTTAGTTATAAGCATATAAATTGGAGTACTTAAAATTAGAAATAATGCATCAATTCTTGTAAAATAACCTTTTTCAATCACAGTAAATACTAAAAAAAGAGCAAGTACCACGCAGCTTCCAATTATTAAAATTTCTTTTCTATCAATTTTAAATGATTTCCGACCAATAATTGGAATTAGCCCAAAAACTAGTGTAATTTGGGTTAAAACTGAACCAATTGAATCCCCTGCATCAATATCTCCATGTCCTAATGCACAAGAAATTATTGAATTCAATATCTCTGGTATATTTGTTCCAATTCCAACTAATACAATTCCAATTATGAGTGGCGATATTCCAAGTGCACTGGAAAGCTTTATTGAATGTAATACAGCTAAATTACTAGATAAAACTATCATCACAATTCCCAATATTAAAAATACTATTCCAGCAATCATCAAATTTATCATTTTAGTACCTCAATAATTGATTTTAAAAAATGATTATATAAAATTTATATCCAATGAATCCTCTTAATTATCATAACTTGGCTTTATTATTATATTCAAATATCCTCAAATATCCTTAGAATATTAAATATCCTTAGAACATTTAAATATTCTTAGAATATTCAAATATCCCTAGGATTTTCAGCTTCCAAGAATATTTAAACATCTTAAAAATATTCAAATCTTCTTAGAAAAAAGCATTATTAATTAACCTTTTTTATTTTGCTATAATTTTTGAATAATATCATTAATAAAAATTTGCTTTTTTAAAAAAATAAGTATAAGCTGATTATTTTTTGTTAATTATATAATTATTATTATTTTACGGTTTTTAATTATTTTTCTCATATTTTCTGA
>CAZYEE010000065.1:0-15254 GCA_964646355.1 uncultured archaeon
TTTAGTTTATCTCCTTTAAGAAATTTAACAAATATAATAGTTTATTAAAAATGGAAAATTTAATAATATATAGATCAAATTAACATTGGAAATCTTGTGTGTGAAATTAAAAATGGGCATTAAAGTTCTAATAATGGGCCTAAGAGCAGCTGGTAAAACAACTCTAATTAAGCATGTATTAGAAGGTAAAGAATTTGAAGATCTAGTTAATATGGCGGCTACAGAAGGTGTTGAAACACCTTCATATAAATATAGAGGCTTGATTGAAATAAATGTATTTGATTGCGGAGGGCAATCCCAATTTTTAGAGAATTATTATTCAGATACTTTAATAAGTACTATCTTTGGTGGTAAGACCAGAATTCTTTTCTGGGTAATTGATTCCTCTGATACAGAATTGCTTAAAACTTCACGCGATGAGTTTTTAAAGGCTTATAAAGCAGTCAGAGAATATTCAACTATTTATCCACTTGTTTACATATTAGTCCATAAATACGATAAGAAAAAATTGTTAAAAAAAGATGTGGAGAGTTTTTTTAAGGAAATAGAGGACGTAAAAGGTGTACATTTCTATACTACTAGTTGCGTTACAGGAACTGCAAGAAAAGTATTGGTGCGACTGCTGGATGAAATTGTTAAGAAAGAAGCAGAAACCAGAATAAAATCTTTACAGAAAGTGCTAAAAGGTCTTAATTCAAAAATAAAGGCAAATCTTTCAACTCTTATTAACTCTGATGATGGGCTTGAAATAGCTTCAGAATTTAATCCCTCATTTGGTCTAGATAATAATACCGAAACAATTGAATTTCTCCAGTATCTGAGCGTTAAAGTAATGACAGATTCACTCGAAAGAGCAAAAAATATTTTTGATAAATTTAAAAACCATAAATTTATAACCAACTCCGAATATAATACAGTTGTATGGAGATTAAGAGATGAATTTATACTATTTTTTAAACTCCATGAAAAGGTTTCATTATTATCCATAATATCTGCTGAAAATACTTCAATCGATAAATGTATTCGAGAGATGGAGAAAATTTCAAATGAGGTTTTGACAATATTAAAATTATAAGATACTCTGCGATTTTATATTAAAGAAATCTAATGATTCAATATGAATGGAATATTGTTATGCAAGTTTGATGAAAACAAGGGTTATGTTCCAGTTAAAATATATCCCAAAAGACTTGATACTGAAAAAAATAAACAGTTATTTAGGGATATAGCTAAAAATGCTATTGGATTTGGGAGTAGTATAACATTTAACCATTTTAAAATGGACGATGTAAATATAACTTCCCGCAGATTTAATAGGACTGTTGAAGAAGCCCGTGGTGGAATTGAGATTTTTTCATTAGCAGTATTAAGTAATGAAAATATAAATATTGATAATGAGAAATTAGAAGAATATACTAACAAATTATTAAATAATTGGGATGATTTATTCAATATTTTAAAAGAGCTCTATGATGAAATGTTTATAAAGAATCGTAATATAGCTCAACCTTCAAACATTGAAACTTCTATGCCGTTATCTAATTTATCTCAGCAAATGAATTCTATTTCTCCTATAAATCAAAATTTAACTAAAAAAGGAAAAGGTAAAGGAAAAAGAAAAGAAAAAAAGAAGGATAAAACGAAAAAAGAGGAGAATAAATATAGTTTTTTATTTAAGGAAGATTTAATCAAGCCTGAAAAAAAATCCTTTTTTGCTGTAGGTGCAAATACCCCAAGAAATATTACAATGACTATTGGAATGCTCTTGACAATGTTAATTTTTGCATTTAATTATGATATAGTATCATTTATCATCATGTTTGATTTTGGGGTTCTATTATATTCTTTTATTAATAACAGAAAAACCGCTATGAGAATCAGTGTAGGCATTTTGAGTGTTTTTATTATCTATATTTTGATAGGAATTATTATATTCATGATTTATGGTAATTCATTGTTAATTAATCCCAATTTTCCTGATGTCTTATCAAACTCGCACTTAACTCTACTTAGCTTCTTTAGTGGATTTTTGGTAAGTCTTGGATTAGATAGAGGGAAAAATATAGATAAAATATCCACTCTTATTGGTGGGATTTTTGTATTGATTGATGTAATATTATTTATTATATTACCAATAATATTCGGCCAATTTTAAATGGTCTATTCTTATTAAAATCAAAAAATCAAAAAGCTAAAATAAATTTTTAAAGTTTTAAATTTAGAATAATGCCTAACTATGAAGAAATTTTAGAATAAGAATTAGTTATTAGAAATATAAATTAGTTTTAAAAATTAACCAATATATCCAGTTTCAGGTCTTCTTGAGCTTTTTCTTTTTTCCAATAGATTCTTTAAATTACTTTTTGTTATTTCAATTTGTTTGATCCGTTTATCAAGAAATTCCATACTAACTTCTATATTTAATCTATCTTGTAATATAATAACTAATTCTTTTGATGCATTTGGGTCTAGTTGTGAATATGGTAGGGTATCTGCTAATAAACATGCCCCAGGAATATTATATTGAATGTTGGACCATGCTGGAATTAGTCCATTTGCCCCAGTTATATATCCTCCTTCTAAAATTATAGGTCTTCCTTTACTGGATTTCAGTAGATATTCCACGAGTTCCATATCACTTCCAGAAATGTAAACTTTTCGATCATTTAAGACAGGCTCTTCTGGAACAAAAGCACCGAGCGCTAATATCCATTTGGTATTGAGTTCTTCACAATATTTACATAGATAATCTGATAGCTCATAAATACCTTCCGCTGAACTTGGTTGACTTTGTCCTGTGATCAATATTAAATCATTAGAATTCTTGTTTTCCCAATAATATAATGACACACAAGGTATTTCCATTTTTCCTTTTTCATTAACAATAGCATGAGGTGGAAAATCATGATAATATATCCTTTTGTATTCAATAGCCTTTAGTCCTTTGATAAAATTAAGCACTGCCATTCGTCCTACCATGCAGATACCAGGCATACCTACTAAAACTATTGGACTTTTTGATTTGATATTTTCGATATCGATTGTCTGTAAATCTTTTTCTATAATCATTTTTTCTACCTTTTAAAATCTTAATTTATCCATATATTTCAAGGAATTTATTAATATAAATAATACTAATTTTTTATCGTATTAGAAATGTTTGGTAATCGTTTAGTTAATTACTCAAACTTGTTATTTGAATATATCACTTTCTTTGATAATTTAATTCCTTAAATTATCCTAATTCTTTTGATATAATTATTCAAATAATGCCTTAAAAACATTTTAGTTTTATTATGTATGATATTTAAATATATACATAATTTTTGATGATTTTTTTTGTTAATTTAATGATTTTGGAAACTTATTGATTTATTAATTTATCAAATATATCTTTTATATTTTCATTATATTCAATAACTTATGTAAATTAAATATTAGTTAAAAATAAAGAAGAAAAATTGATAAAGATTGTTATTTATAAACGAAAAATTATTAAAATTTTAATATAATTATTTAAATCTATGTTAAATTGTGAAATATTTATTGAAATAAATTAAATCACCCTATATCAAGATAAATTTTAAAAATTTTTTAAAAATAAATTTAAGAATTTTATGAGTAAAAATCAAATGAATTTAGAAAATCTTCAACACTTTTAAAGTCATCTTGAACATGCGGTTTTTCTGTCTTTTTTAAATTATCAGGAAGTTTGCTCCATTTTAAAAAATCTGTATTTGGAGGAAATTGGTCATATAAAAGGTATCTAATTGATTCAAGCATTAAGATTTTTTCGTTATTAAACTCTGCAGCGCATTGAACTTTTGAAATAGCATCATTAAGCTTGATTTTTAAAAATTTATGCCAATTTCTATTTCTGAGTAAATGATGGTCAATTATAATTTTTTGTGAAATTGATATCAGAATTTTCAAATTGTTGATAAATATATTATTACAATTATCGATTCTTGGACTATCTAAAAAAATATAATTTGGATTATTTTTTATTATATATTCCATTGTATTTTTTACGATGGGTCCTTGTACATCAGAAGTAAATAAAACATTTACATCATTTTCGACCTCAACACTGGTCATTATTACCCACCCTCTATTAGAATTATATTCTCCATGATACACGGGAACTGAAAAATTTAATTTTGTATCTCCAAACTCGATTTTTTTACCATCTGCAAATATAATATCGTCACTTACTTTTTTCAAGTTTCTCAATAAAATTTTCGCCCTTTTTTTCTGAGAATAATTTATATATCGATTAGAATCCTTCAAAATAACAATTTTATTTGTATATATCTGTTCTGCAATGTCCGAATTTGTAAATACATAGAAATAGTCTGACACAAAATTTTTAAAATGATCATTATGATAGTGCGAGATCACTATAACATCTGAATTTTTTGCATATTTAATAATTTCATCTGTTTTTTCTATTAATTTCAAATATTCGTAAGGATGGGGTATTTTATGCTTCTTGGTGGGCCCCAAAGCGCAGCCTGGATCAATAAAAATTTTTATGCTAGGTGTTTCAATATAGTTTGCAAAAGAACGTACACCCAAGCTTTCTGCTGCTATAGTTTTAATTAATATTTTGTTTATTAAAGTCATTTTATTTTAAAATATTTTGAGTAATAAATTCTAAAATAAATTTTCCAGCTTCTTCTTCATAACCTACATAAAAATGATCCGTAGGTAATATTTTATAGGCCTTTTTTTCCACTTTTATCTGGTTAAATAATTGTATAAATCTATTTTTATCACAAAAGAAGTCATTTTCTCCTATAACAAATACTTTTGGTTGTTTCGAGGATTCTTTAGTTAGGAAGCTATAATCCCACAGAGAAACAGGTGGAGAAATACCGCCCAAAAATTTCAAGATATTATCGTCAATTAAGGCTTTAAGCCCAGCATAGCTACCCCAAGAATAACCAATAAATCCAATATTTTCATAATCTTTTTTTAAGAATTTTACTGCATTTTTAACATCTAAGAATGCTCTTTCAAACCCTTCAAGTCTACCTCCACTATTTCCTACACCACTACAATTAAATTTGAAAGCTCCAAGTCCATTTTTAGATAATACATTACAAACACCATCAACCACATTATTATTCATGGAACCGCCGTATTGTGGATGTGGATGTAATACAATAGAAATGATGTTGTTTTTATCTCCTGGTTCAAATAAAACTCCTTCCAGTTCGTTCTCGCCTGATTCGAATTTTAAATACTTACCTACCATTTTAATTACCAGTGATTATTTCATCATCAAATAAAGATTTTAAATCATGTTTAAATGTTATATAATGAATTTAAATAATTATTATAAAAAACAAAAAAATAAATGTAGAAATTAAGATACATCTGTTTAAAAATAATTCTTTTTATGCAATTGAAATATAAATCAAATAATTAACCAATTAACAATAAATACATGATAAAAATGGCTAAAATATGTCCCAAATGTGGCAACGAAATGGTTAAAGTAATAACTGACCCTATTTTTCATCATACAGAATATGTCTGTCCTTATTGTAAAGTATTGGAAGTAGATGATGGGAAAAAATTAAGAAATAAATATTTATCAGCTGATCAAATAATATTAGACGAGATCCGAAGAATATATACTCCAAGGTTGGGTTTACAAAAAAATTGGGAGATGTTTAATAAATATTCAAATATTAAAATTACGTATGAAAAATTCTGTAGACTAGTAGATGAAAATATTCAAAAAATAAATGTAAAAATTAAGAAAAAATGATTTTTTTTTCACTATTTTTATTTAATATTTTATATACTGTTTTTATATACTGTATACTTCTTCTCCGGAATATATTTTAATTCCTGCTTCCTGTAGCAGTTTTTTAGCGCTATTGTGGTCGTTCACTCTCATCAAAATGATTGCTTTATCAGAAGTGAGAGTGGAATAGAGATATTCAATATTGATTCCATTATCGCCCATTAAAGTGGCAATTCTGTGAAGTCCACCTGGTTTATCCTCCACTTCAAAAGCAAGCACTTCTGTTTCTGAAACAAGATAATTTGCATCTCTTAATACCTTTATACATTTATCTGGGTCATTTACAATTATTCTAAGTATACCGTAATCCGCAGTTTCAGCTACAGTTAATGCTCTTATATTTATTTGATTCTCCATTAAGAGCGCAGTAAATTTACTCAGTACTCCGGGTTCATTTGGAAGAAATACAGAAACTTGTTTAACCATATTTTATTCAACTCCTTAATTTCTTAAATAAATATTTAATATATTATATATTTTTTGATCTTAAATCAATAACTCTTTTAGCTTTACCAATGCTTCTCTCAATTTTTCCTGGTGCTACTAGATCCACTTCTGCTTTTATTTGTAAATTAGAATATAAATGATCTTCAATTCTTTTCTTGAAATCCTCCATTTCTGATACCTTATCAGAAAATGCCTCTGGAGTAACTTCTACCTTTATTGTTAATTTATCCAAAATATCTCTATCAACAATAATTTGATAATTTTCGGAAACACCAGGTATTTTCATCAGTTGGTATTCTACTTCTGATGGAAATACATTGATACCTCGAATAATTAACATGTCATCAGCTCTTCCCAGAACTTTTCTCATACGAACATGCCATCTACCACAATTACATTTTTCATCGTTTAGAACTGAAATATCATTGGTCAAGTATCTTAAAAGTGGGATGCCTTCTTTTGTTAAAGTGGTAAAAACAAGTGCGCCTTGTTCTCCTATATTCAATTGCTCTTCAGTTTCAGGATCAATAGTTTCAGCAATAAAATGGTCTTCCCATATATGAAGTCCGCTTTTTTCAGGACATTCTACTGAAACTCCAGGTCCACATAATTCGGATAAGCCATAAATATCAATAGCATCTATATGAAGTGCGTCTTCTATCTTTTTCCGTAGAGCTTCACTCCAAGGTTCGGCCCCAAAGATTCCAACACGTAGTTTTAGTGAATCTACATCTATATCCAAGTTTTTCAGATATTCTGCAATATATAATGAGTATGAGGGTGTACATGTTAGAACAGTTGAGCCGAAATCTTGCATTATTAAAATTTGACGTTCGGTATTTCCACCTGATATAGGAATAACAGTAGCACCAATTTTTTCAGCCCCATAATGAAATCCTAGTCCACCTGTAAAAAGGCCGTATCCATACGCATTTTGGATAATATCTTCTGCTGTTATATTTGGTGCCATTACAGTTCTCGCCATAAGTTCAGTCCAAGTCTCTATATCTTTGCGTGTATAACCTACTACAGTGGGCTTACCAGTCGTACCAGAAGAGGCATGAATTCTAACAATTTCTTTTAATGGTACCGCAAACATTTTGAATGGATAGTTATCTCTTAAATCTTGTTTTTTCGTTATTGGTATTTTAGTTAAGTCTTCCTTTGTTTTAATATCATCAGGATGTAAATTTATCTCTTTAAATTTATTATGGTAAAAAGGCACCTTTTCATAGCAATATTTTACTATTGCCCTCAATCTTTTATTCTGAATTTCGTCTAATTCTTTTCTATTCTTCAGTTCCATTTCTTTATTCCAATATTCATATCTTTCAGGCATTTTTCTCGTCCAATCTCCTGAATTTATTAAATAATATTTTATCGGTTCGTCGTAAAAATATGTAAATATTTAATTTATCAATCTATTTTTGGTTTATTTTTTATTAATTTACATTTATTAATAACTACAATTATCAACTTAATATCTTACTCTAAACCATTCTTAAAACTATCCCAGAATTTTATCTGATTCAAATTTTATATAAGAAAAATTCGAGATGTTCTAATAATTTGTAGATAAAAATTCAATCAAATAAAAGAAATAATCGAATTATAGATAAATAATTATATAATATGTATAAAAAATCATAAAAAAATTTTATCAAATACTATTATTCTCTAAAGATAAATTTTATTAATAAATAGTCAAAATGAAATCAGCATAATTTTATAAATAAAATTAGTTCTTCAAAATTGATAATGGGTTTTTTAATTTAATCGGATATTTCAACTTTCATTTTTAGTTTATAAAAAAATATCATAAATTGTATTTTCATTAATGAAAAAATATCAGATAGATTTCAAAGTAATAGAAAATATTTTATTATGTACATTCTAAAAAATTTCAAAAATAATAACTAAAATTAAAATAAGTCTTTGGAATCATTTCACAATTCATATGGAAAATTAGTTTAATTTTTAGAAAAATTAAGCAAAATACATGACAAAATTTATAGATGATTTATTAAATTGTCTTTAATGGCGTTTATTTAAATTAAGAATGAATTATAATACATTATAGGTGATTTATTATTGGTAGCACCCGATTTTGCTATAGATTCACCTGGTAAGAAAGTATTTTTACTTGGAAATGAAGCGATCGCACGTGGAGCTTTAGAAGCTGGAGTAAGAGTTGTTGCTGGATACCCCGGCACGCCTTCAAGTGAAATCATTGAAACTATTGGAAAAATGGTTAAATATTATCCAGATCTTTATGTTGAATGGTCAATTAATGAAAAAGTTGCTTTTGAAACAGCATTTGGTGGGCAAATGTGTGGCTTAAGATCAGCTGTAGGTATGAAACATGTTGGTCTCAATGTAGCAGCAGACCCATTTCTCACAGCTTCATATGCTGGAGCAAGAGCTGGGTTTGTTATTCTTGAAGCCGATGATCCTAATTGTTATTCTTCCCAAAATGAGCAAGATAATCGACTACTGGCAAAACATGCCTTATGCCCTGTCTTCGAACCATGTAATGTTAATGAAGCAAAAGAAATGACTAAATTTGCATTTGATTTCTCAGAAAAGCTTGAAACAATTGTGATGATAAGATCAACTACCAGACTCAGCCATTCAAGAGGGGATGTGATTCTTGGAGATATTAAACCGATAAAAAGAAAAGGTGAATTTGATTTCGATAAACAACGTTGGACTTTTTTACCTGTTAATGCACGAATTTATCGCAAAATTATGCTTGAAAGATTTAAAAAAATTGAAGATGAAGTAAATAATATACCATTCAATAAATTGAATATTGTTGAGGGCTCGGAGACTGGAATAATTGCTTCTGGAATGTCTTATGCATATGTTATAGATTATTTAAAAGAGAATGATTTAGCTGATAAAATTTCATATTTAAAAATAGCAACCACATTTCCACCACCTAAAAGACTCATTGAAAAGCTAATATATAATCTGAAAAGTGTATTAATCGTAGAAGAGTTAGAGCCTTTTATTGAAGAATATGTTAAAATGTACGCAAAAGATGTTAATCCTTCTTTAAAAGTTATTGGAAAATCTTTAGTGCCTAGAAATGGCGAGTTGAATCCAATAATTGTACAAACTGTGATTAACAAATTTCTTAGTAATGATTATAAAAACAATTTTATTGAAACTAAATATCAAATTTCCGCACCTCCCAGGCCTCCTGTTTTATGTGCCGGTTGCCCTCACAGGGCAACATTCTATGCTTTAAAGGGTGCTGAAAAAAAATCAAATAAAAAATTTATATACAGTTCAGATATTGGATGCTACACACTTGGATATTATGCTCCTTTAGAAACCATTCATACCTGTTTATGTATGGGTGGTTCAATTGGGATGGCTAATGGATTTTCAAAAGTTGGTGATGATAAACCTATTTTCGCTATTCTAGGTGATTCAACCTTTTTCCATTCTGGAATTCCCTCACTTGCAAATCTGGTTTATAATAAAAGTAATGTTAATGTTCTAGTACTTGATAACCTTGCCACCGCAATGACAGGCTTTCAACCTCATCCGGGAACCGGTATTAGAATAACTGGAGAAAAAACAAAACGAATTTTAATTGAAGATATCGGTAAAGGACTTGGAGTTGAATTTATTCGTATTTTTGATCCTTACGATCTTCAAAATAGTATTGATGTCATACTCGAAGCCATTGATTATAAAGAGGGCCCAACACTATTAATCGCTCGTAGAGAATGTTCACTGCTTGCTATCAGATCTATGAAAAAAATGGGTAAAAAAATTAAAATATTTGAAATTGAAAATGAAAAATGTACCGGTTGTAGGATCTGCACCTCTACTTTTGGGTGCCCAGCATTCTATATAGATGAAGAGACTAATACTATTAAAATTGTTCCAGATTTATGCACTGGGTGTGGTGTTTGTGTCGAAATTTGTCCAGAGCATGCAATTGTAGAACATAAAAATGAATAATATTACTAAACAAAAAATAAAAGGTGAAAATGTATAATGAGTGAAAATGAAAACGATAAGACTGTTTATGTAAATAATAAGAAGAATAGTTATGTTTTGATTGGAATAACAGTAGGTACTATACTTTTATTGATTATATCTTTGATAGTTGGTGATGAATCTATTTCATTAGCAGTAAATGCGTTTACACAACAACCTTATGCAGGATTTTTAAATGAATTTTTCCTAATTTATACTGATTACTTGATCTACATTTTTATAGTTGGGCTTTTTATACTGGTTCTATTATCTTTTTTAAAAATAAAAAAGCTAGAGTTTCTGGAAAAATGGCGACCTGCATTATTAGCTGGAGTAATTTCATGGGTTATTGATGAGCCTATCGTTAATGGAATTAAATTCCTTATAGCGAGACCCCGACCTCTAGAAACGTTAACTCCACCCGCATTTCGACCTATAGGTGATGCAAGTGGATATAGTTTTCCATCGGGTCATGCAACTGCCGCGTTTGCTAGCAGCATGCCTCTCACATTTAAATTTGATTGTTTTATCCGAAAATCAATTCTAATATTATACGCGAGTTTAATGGCTTTTTCAAGGGTGTATGTGGGCGTACATTGGGCTACTGATGTCTTGGTAGGAACTCTTATTGGACTCGGTATATCATTAGTTGTATCTATTTTATATCCCAAAATTATCAATAAATTTGAAAATAAAACTAAAATAGAATTAATAATTTGGATTGTTACAGTAGTTTTAGGAGTACTATGGATTACTATTTTCTGATTTTAATCTCTTTAATTACGAATTTTTTTAATTTTTCTTAATTTTTTTAATTAATTGAATTCCTGCTTCTAATGCTTTTATATTCATTTCAACGACTTTTGGATTAAATACATTTTCAATAGCCTGCTTTATGCTATCTGAATTTAATGGTACTACATTAAGTCCTATCATTGCACCGATCATCACAATATTTGTCATCCGTATATCGCCTAATTCTTTAGCCAATTCAGAAGCGTGTATAATAAAATTATTCTTAGAAGCTTGTTTTATTAATTCATTTATTTCATCAAAAGATGGATATCTAATCTCCCGAACTAGTTTAATTGCTTCTCTGCTACAAGTTCCAATACATATTTTGCATCCCGTACAACCACTTAATATTCGACATATGCCATTAGAAATTTTTGAGGCTGGTTGATCAATAACGGCTAATGATTTTGAGTGATAATAATTATTATTAACATAACAATTAGTTTTGCAATTCCCACAACCAATACATATTTGAGGGTCCACATCTACATGTTGTCCTCTAAATAAAACAGGTGGGATAATTATTTCATTATTTACCAGAAGTACTCCGTCTTTTTTTAAATAATCTATATATCTAATAGATTCGACTAATTCAAATGACATTAGAACATCTGCGGAATTTACTTTTACTAATGGACTTTCTACATCTGGTCCAAATCTTAGGTGTACTATTACTGAACCGCCTCTCTGCGCCATACCATGAGTTTCAGCGGTCCTTAATTTAAAATCTTTATCTGAATTTAACACTGCGTACCCAATTACACTTGATGCTCTTATAACTCCTTGTCCTCCAGTACCAACTATTACTATGGAATAATTTCGTTCCATTGAAAAATCACTCAAACTTTTATTTGCATATTATTAGTATAATTCTTAATTACAGAAGATTATCTTATATCTAAATCGGTTATGTAATTTTCTAAACTAACTTATTCTATTTTATCTAATGTATTAAATAATATTTAATACATTTTAATGAACGATTAGATATTTTACTCTTAGTTTTTAATATATATCTGTTAGATAGAATTAATCCATCTACGATTTTAAAATTTAAGTAAACTTTATTATTTCATTTTTAAATTTTGTTGTATTCTTGAACATAGTAAGCTCTATTCTATTATTTTTAAATTTTGTTATTTTCTTAGACGTGTTAAGTTTTGAATTTTCAAATATAACCAATTTTTAGTAAAACTCGGTAGAGACTTGATATTTCCATCTTATAAATTTGCATTTATTGGGATTTAAATTGATTTTTCATTTGTAATGATATCTTTATATATTTTTCAATTCTTTTAAATAAAATAAAAGAATATATATAAATAGAATATCTGTTTTATTAATAATTATTATAATTTCGTAAAATTTCAATTTTAAATCATTTTAAAAGAGGCACTAGCATGGATTCCGGAGATGATGAAACTCTTTCAGATTTAATTGCTGAATATTCAGACCCTAATGATAAAATTATACTTCTTACAAGAGCCATTGATATGATTCTAGCTAATTTAGGAGCAGTCGAGGTAAATCTTACTAATCTGCATAACGCAGTAACTCAAAATTCAAATTATCTCAGCAGTTTAGCTGATGCAATAATGAAAATGAATACCGAAATAAAAAGAATCTCAAATAAAATGGGGGATGTGGAAAGCGCTATTCAAGATAAAATAGAAGAAGGTCTCAATAAACTTAAATCAGAATATAGGCCAGTAGCTGCAAAAGTTTCTTCCTATAGTACTCCATCTGTTCCAGACGATTATACTCCTGGTCCACCAAAAACCGCACATTCTACTTCAATTGAAGAACCTTCACTCTTAAAACCATCTCAAATGAGAGGTGGAGGTGCTCCCGCAGGCGGAGCTGGAATGCCTATGGGTGGTATAAGTCCAAGAATGGCAATGATGGCAGAAATTAAACGAAAAATGGGTGGAGGAGCTGTAGCAGGCCCTACTGGAGGTGGAGGCGATCTTGGTGGTGGCTATATTCCTAAAATCCAGCAACCCAGAAAAGCTAAACCAATTCCTAAAAACCTAACTAAAACAATGAATAAATTATTAGAGACCAAGTTCCAGAAACAATTAGGCGGTAGCGTTCCACCAGCTGCAAAAGGAGGTCCGCCAAGAGGCCCACCAAGCGCAGTTCCTAGAGCACCACCTAGAGCAAGTTCCAAATCACATGAAAAAGAAAAGAAACAAAAGAAAAAAGAAAAGAAAAAAGATAAATCCAAATCAAGTACAAGTCCCCAATTACAAGCATTAGAAGATAAAATTAAGAGTAAATTTGGATAAAATACTTTTAGTATTTTTTATTTTTAATTGTAAACTGTTGCTCTCTTTATTTAAATAACTTTTTCTATTCTAAAACTATCTTATTTCAAAATTAAGTTTATTTATATCTTTATTTAAGCAAATTTATTTATCCAAAATAATTCTACACCTTAAATTTTGATGTAATAACCATTTTTTAAAATATTCAATTTTTTGATATAATTTAAATAATGATAATATCTTTAAATAACCAATAATTCTATTTATTTGGATTTTATAAATATCGATTTTATAATCATCTAATAATATTTGCTATTTTTATATAATTTTATTATTAAACTCACATATCTTCATTTAAATTGAGTTTTGATTTATTTCTTTTTATTGATATTATTCAATAATTAAAAATAGATAATTTGGAGTTCCAGTGGAAATAAAGGTCACTTTCTAGTTATAAAAAGAAAATTAATCTAATTATAATTTGCCAGTTTCTACATATTTGTAAATAAATAAATAGTGGATGGAAGTAAAAATGAATCGAAATAGTAGTCTTGAAAATTCTTTTAAAAAGGTATTGAGAAGACACGGCTATTATTATGTAAGAACAGGAAATAATAACTATATGTTCATAAAACATGATGAAAAAATTGGTGGAATATACTTTGAACTCGGTGATAGAGCTAAAATGAGGATTGAACGCGCCGATATTGCTTTTGATTTTAAAGATAGGAAGTCTTTGAATTCTTTTCTGACAAAAATGGAAAACGAGCTTAATTATCTAAATCCTGAACTAGCAAGGACTTTATCCCGAAATCAAATCAAAAAAATCATACAAAAGTTAAAAGAAATATAATTTTTTTTATTTATTCTCAGTTTCTTTTTAATTTATTCTTAACTTCTTTTTAAAGACTCATAATTAAAAAATTTTTAATGATTATAAATTATAATTGCAAAACTTTATATTATTATTCTCAATTTTAATAGCACTCCAATCTAATATTTTGGTTCTTTATAAAAGATAACATTGTACATATTTTATCATCTGATTGTGGTAAATTTTACCTTAATTAATATAATTCAAACATTTAATTTGTCAAACTTTTTGTATTTTCTCAAAATATTTATAACTGATTAAATGCTAGTATTTAATTTGATGGAAGATGATATTTTTCAAATTACAAAAATAGCTAAAAAATATAGTAAGAAGAAGGAATTCAGAGCATTTTTCAAAAGTTTTTGCGAATCATTGGTACCATTCAAAAATATATTAAAAAAAGATCATATTATAGATTTAATAGATGGTAAAATACCTTTCGAATTATCCCCACACCAAGATAACCTCAAGAATTTATCATCAAATATTCAGAAACTCAAGGAATTGGAAGTCTGGCCTACCCATATTATTTCATTATCGATTTTAATCACAAAAGTTTTACAAAAACAAGAAAATTCAGAGGAAATATTAACTACATTATTTGATTTATTAGAAAAATTACTGATTTTCTAGTTTCTGAAATTATTTTTAATTCGTTATGAGGTTAATTATCTAACTATCAAGCTGAATCAATTATTATTATATGCCTAATTAAGTCAATCTTAAGTTTAAAAGATATTCAAAAACAGTGAAATCACAAAATATATCTAATTTACAACCTTCTGTAATATTCAGGTCTAAGTTTCCCAATAGGATTAGCAATTACATCGTCAATAATTTTCAATAATTTTTCTTTATCATCAGGAAGAGTTCCTCCTAATGGAAGATAATTACTTGCATGGTTGCTCCTAAATATGCTTTTATTGGTGAAATTAATATTTTCTATTAGTAGCCTCATCTCTTTTAATATTTCAATATCTGAGAGAGGTTCAAATTCGCCTCTTTTATATTCATCATATAAAGGAGTGCCCATTGGAATCATCAAGGTAAGGGCGCC
>CAZYEE010000066.1:0-15089 GCA_964646355.1 uncultured archaeon
ATACTTATCTGAAGGGTGGCACAAAATTTCCACTGAAAAAGAAAAGGAATATAAAAAATATCTTCCTAATATAAGGGGTATTATGTATGGAGCATCCCCAATTTCTCCAACTGTCCTAAAGAAATCTATGGAACTGTTTCCTAATGCATTATTTGGACAACTTTTTGGGCAAACTGAAACAGGTCCAGCATTAACTCTTTTAAATCCAGATGATCACAAAAAAGCGATAAGTGATCCAAAATTTGAATATTTATTGAGATCAGCTGGACGACCTTTAGTGAATGTAATGCTGAAAATTGTGGACGATAAAGGAAATGAACTCCCTAGAGGTCAAATTGGTGAAATAGTCGCAAAAACTGATACCATGCTTATTGAATATTGGAATAAACCAGATATTACAAAAGAAACGGTAAAAAATGGATGGGTCTATACAGGAGATATGGGATACCTGGACGAAGATGGTTATCTTTTTGTGGTAGATAGACGAAAAGATATGATAATTTCAGGTGGCGAAAATATCTACACGAAAGAAGTAGAAGATGCATTACTTACTCATCCTGCTGTGCTGGAGTGTGCAGTCATAGGGATCCCTGATGATAAGTGGGGCGAAGCTGTCCATGCAATTGTAGTATTAAAAAAAGGATATAAAAAAGGTGTTGATATAACAGCAGAAGAATTGATTTCGCACGTAAAAGATCAAATAGCCAGATATAAAGCACCTAAATCCATTGAATTTAAACGATCATTACCAAAAAGTGCCCAAGGTAAAATATTAAAAAGAGAATTGAGAAAAAAATACTGGGAAGGAAAAGAACGATCTGTCAATTAAAGAAGTCAATTATGTATGCAGATAGATAACATTAGATTTATAATCTCAATTTAATCTCTTTTTTAAACCTTTCCAATCTCTTTTTTGGATTTTTTTTAACTTTTAATTCAATTTTTTGATCATATTTTTGATCAATTTTTTACAAATTTATTTGTAATCAATTTTTCTATGTGAAAAAGATGAGGTTGTTATTTTATTCTAATGAATTCCCAAACCATTGAAACGATAGAATTGGAATTTTACCTATTAAATTCCAAATTCATATTGTATACCCGCAGCACATTCATGAGTAATGTCTGGATACATTTTTTTAATCGCATTTTTATGGGATGTACAATGGCATGGTAAGATAAATTTCATATCTTTTAATTTATTTAATTCCGAAAAACCATGAAAGCCTCCCATTACGCCATAAATAGTACCTAATTTTCTTGTAAAATCAATAATATTGCTTAATCCGGGATGTGCACATCCAGTCAGTATCAAAATTCCTTCTAATAAATGTATATTAAGAAATTGTTCATATAATCTATTATTACAAATTGTGAAAATGTTATCAGTAATTTTTTGAATGCCATCGACCTCAATAAACCTTGTCATATCTCCGGCGTACATCTTCATTTCGGATTTGGTATTTCGGTGCATAAATTTAGGAATATATACAACAAATTGATCTTTAAGTCCTAATAAATAAAGTAAACCTCCAGCATGATCCATATGAGAATGTGAAATCACGATGCTGTCAATATCATAAGGATTTATATTCATTTTTTTCATATTATAAAATAATATTTCGGGATCTGCGCCAGTATCAAATAGAATATTATAAGTTTTTTCTGAATTAACTAATTTAAGATGTGCTGAAAAACCCCAACCTTTTAGATACTTCTTTATGGCACTGTTATCATATACGATGGAGATGATTAATTTCATCAGATTTTTCTTTTTCATTAGGATTATAATACTTTTATTAAAGATAGAACTTTTTCTTTTTTCAAATGATATTTATGAGTTTTATATTCTATTAAAAACCATTCTAAATGGTCTAAATGAATTGATCAATTTTAATTAGGTTCAAAGTATATGCATGAAATAATTTTTGATTTGTTTTAGTTTTTATCAAAATTATTGATCGAATTAGATATTTGAAAAGGTAGAATACGTTTTTAATAAGAATATGCAAAAGAATTATTAATATAAATTTCAATTAATTTAAAATGCCATAAAAAATCTAGTATAACATCAAATTATTTTATTTAGTATCAACTCTTATTCTAAATTTTACTATAAATTGCTAAAATAATTTCAATTAATTTAATTAATAAACATGTAATAATATATTCTGAAAAAAACTCAGATGTGTTAATTAGATTCATCAATAAATTAAATAAATGGATTAGATAATAGTTTGTTTCGATTTTAGAAAAATTAAAATATCAAAGTGTAAAAAAGACACAACAATAACCGATTATTTAATAAACAATGGTGTTGAGATTAGATGAATGTATATCTAATTAAAGTATTACTTTCAATTTTTATAATAATTGGAGGAATAATATTAACCATATTGATATTTCCAAATTATTGGGTATTGCTCTTGGTCATTTGGATATTAATTGAGGTATTATTAGTGTATTTGTTAAAATTGTGGGAACCAAAAAAAGGTAAAACACAGAAAATAAATTAAAAACAAAAATAGATAGTGTATAGGATGTATTTTGCTGATTGGAATAGAGATCAAGTCGACAAATTGATTGAAAAACTTGATGAACTAGGTTGGAATAAATTAAATGAAAATAGCAATAGATATATTGCAGGATATACTTTTGATGGAAATATTTTTAAAATTTATAAATATCAAAATAAAGAACTTTATAAAGTATATTATAATTCACTTCCATATTTTCATTACATAAATAAATATGAGGATGTTAATAAACTTAAACAATTTCTACGCCAATTTCATGGTAAAAGAGTTGTTGAGATCGATGATGCGGGAATCGGATGTCCAATTGGAGGGATTGTAATTTGTATTTATTGTAAATATACAGATCTCATAGCTGTTAAAATTGTAAGTTTAAAATATTTTCAGAAACCATTGTATTCCACTAAACAATATTTAACGGAAGTTTCAAGAAGAATTCAATGGGGATTTAAAGAACTAAATATAACACGGGATTACTTTATAAAAATTTGTCCTGGCGATATTTTTAAAGTGGCGATCGAACATCTTTGGAGTAGAAAATATAATATATTAACCAGTAAGACTGAAGGATTAGCACACGTAATTGCAGAAACTAGATTTTTACAATATCTTGAAGATTTAGGTGTACCAAAAGAAATTCTAGACGTTAATCCACGTAATATTGATTATAAAGAATTTAATCATGCAATTAATAGATTTTTAAGAGAAAATCCGCTGTTTAAAAGGAGATTTTTCAAAACTGGTTGGTATAAAGATAGATAAAATAAAGATAAGATTTATTGTAAATTGTTTATCCTTTGATGATTCCAAATTAAAAAATAAGCGAATTAATAATATAAAAAAAGGTCTGATTCGAAATGAAGATCTGGAAAATTCTAAAGATATTAATTCTTTTTATTTTTCCAATTACTAGTCTAATAACTCATATCTCAATAAATATAAGCATATATTATCAGTCTGTAGAAAAAATTGAAACGATAACATTTCCGAGCCCAAATGGTAATATAGTAAGTGCAAACCTCTATTATCCGAGGGTTCCATACTCCATTCCTTGTCCTGTTGTTATCTATTTACACGGTTTATCGCTATCTAAAGATATTGATGTAAGGTTTCCACTTGAACTGACAAAAAAGGGATTTATGGTCATTACAATAGACCAAGAAGGACATGGACATACAAATGGAGGGATTTACAATAGAAACACTTTAGGACCGGATTTCTGGAAAAATGTGATTGGTGCAATAGACTATATTTACCAGCGTCCTGATATATTTAATACATCAGCGATTGGTTGCTTTGGGCATAGTCTAGGCGGGTGGGCTACGCTAATGGCAAGTGTAACCGATCCTCGAATAAATGCCTCAATCTCATTAGCAGGGCCCAGTAATTTAACTTACTTTAAAGGTAATACTGAATTCAATATTCAATTTAGATTAATGAAAATTCCATATGAAGAAGATATTTTACATAATCCTGAATTAATAAGAAATCTTTCGGCGATAAATTATTTAAATGGGACATTCCCAGGTATTATGCCTCAAAATCTTCTATTAATTTACGGCTCTGCTGATGATTTAGTCGTACCAGGACATGGAAGAGATGTATTCAATCTGATAAATGATACGAGTAAATGTGAACTTGAAATTCTAGAAGGAGCAGATCATGGCCTAATGAATACGGATTTTTTCTATTTGAATGTAAGAGTAGTTCAGTATTTTGAAGAAAAACTATTAGGTATAACTCCTGAACCTAGATCTGTATTGGAAAAAGATATTGTCTGGACATATGTCATTTATAACCATTTGATTGCCCTGTTTTATATTATATATTCCATCGCAATAATCACATTCTTAGTCTATAAATCGAAAAATACAAATTTAAAGACGTCATCAACTATTTCACCACAATCTTCAATAAACTCAAATCCAAATAATTCATCAGAACAGAATAGCCAGAATATAGAGAAAATTAATAAATATAAGGTATTTCTGAAAATAGTTTTATATATCCTTGGAGTATCATTGCCGGTTGTAATAATTTGGATATTATTATATTTCCTACTATTATATACAGTAAGTTTTGTATTTACAATACTTACTGGAGGTAGTATCTTTATAATTTATGCAATTTCAATATTGTTAATCAAAAATAAAATATCAAAAAGCAAGTTAGATATCAAAAAGGTCATTTCACGAGAGCTTGATTTCAGAAAAATAGCATTTGGGGCAATTTTAGGCATATTATTAACATTGATTTATGCGATTATTTCAAATTATTTCAAATTAATATTCATTTATCCGATTTCCTATGGACTATACATAGAAGCACTGATTATGATCATTCCAATTATAGGAATTGAACTAATTCTTAGAAAAGTAATTCAAGATGAACTTATGAAACATAATAAATCAAAGAGAATGTTCGGTAATCTATTGATCAGACTTACAATGTGTAGCATTAGTGTAATGATATTATATCCTTTTATACAACTTGTAAGAGGTTATTATTTAATAACTTCAATTTCAATAATTCTATACATAATTACTACTTTTACTGCAATATATATCTACGAAAAAACAGAATCAATATTACCAGGAGCGGTATTTGAGACAATATTTCTCGCTTACATATTTGCTAATTCATATTACCTATTTTTTTAATTTAATTTTTAATTTTTATTTATTTTTATCATTAATTTCACATCTTTTGACTTTTATTTGGTATTTTTAGTAATTTTTTAACTATTCTTTTAACTATTTTTTGTTAAAATTATCTAAAGAAGAATTATTTGATAATATCTCAGATACAAAAATTCAGCATATAATAAAATTAATGAAATATTAATTTCATAAGATCAGAATAATTAAATAAATAGTTATTAGATAAAAATAGGCATTATAATAATTCTATTATATATATAACAGACTTTAAAAAATAATTTATCAATTATAAAATAGTTATCAATTAAAGTTATAAAATAATGAGAGAATCATATATAAAAATAAAAAATATAGAGATTTTAATATTCATGTTGGTCTCTTAATAACCTTTCTGGAACCTCTTTTTCTCCTATTATCTCTAATTCATAACCTAATCCTAATCGTTCTCCATCTTTTGTAATATATCCGGATCTTGCTATAGAGCGGGCTTGTCGTTCAGCTGTCCTTTGATCAATTAATTGAGTATCTTCGTCAAAATATAAAAGCCATTTATGCTCCTTCTCATCTAGAATCATTCTAATTCCAGAATCCGCAGGTTTTGAAACTCTTACAAAAGTTTTCCCTGAAAATAAAAGAAAGCACTCAGAAGAAGGCTTAACTTTTACTTTTTGTTCTACCATTTCAGTTTTTAGCGAGGGAGTAGGTGATTCTGAGACAGATTCAGAAGCTACTGCTGGTTTTTGAGTCATAGTTGATTCAACGGCAGCCTCAAATTTGATTTTATCTTCAATCTTTCCAGTTTTTTCCTCGATACTGGCTAGATATTTATCTACAGATTTAATAATATCATCAATAAGATTTATCCTCTTCATATAATAATTTTGTAAAGATTGTAAATGATTTTTTTGTAATTCTTTAATAAATACTAATATTTTATTATACATTTCTTCAAAATGTTTAAGTTCATTAAATTGGGTATCTTCAGTCATGGCAATTTCATGTTTAAAAATAGATTCCATTTCAGGTTTTATGTTCTCAACTAATAATCTTTTTAACGAATTTAGTTTCCGTAGATAATCCTTATTTATTTCATTTATTTCATCTCTGAGCATTTTCTGGATTTTTTGACTCGTTGAGAGTTCATTCTCAAGTTTTGAAATCTGATCTGCGAAAGTACCTGATTTAGATTCCATATCTTCAAGTTTAGCTCTTAATTCATTTATTTCTTGATTTTTTAATAATAGTTCATTGGATTTAAGGTCATTATACTCGTTTAATTGTTCAACACGTCTTTTTTCTTCCATTAATTCACCTTGTAGTTTTTCAATTTCTGCATTTTTCTCCTTCTTAAGGTTTTCAAGAGTTAACGTAAGTTCGCTAACTTTTTGATTTTCTAATGACAATTCATGTTTTAATCTTTCAACTTCACCCTCAAGAGATTTGATTTTTTGATCATTTTGAACATTAGAAGATTTTAATTTGGAAACTTCTTCATTTAAAATTGTATTTTTATCTTCAGATTCTTTTAATGCGTTTCGAAGAGTTTCTCTCTCAACTTCAAGAGATTTTATGGTAGATTCTAAAGTAGCAATTCTTCGGTCATATTCCCTATTCTTTTGATCTAATTCAGTAATTGTTCGATTTAATTCTTCAATTTTATTTTTCTTTTCTTCATTCTGTGATTCCAGCCTATTAATCTCGTTTTTTATAGAGTTTAACTCCCGTGTTTTTTCCTCAATAAGAACATCTTTTTCAGATAATAATTTTGTTAATTCATTGATTTTGTCATTTAATTCTCTAATTTTCCTTGCATTTGATTCTTTAATTCTCTCAATTTCCTTATCCTTACTCTCTAAATCCTCGGTTAATCTTTGTATTTTTAGGTTCAAATCATTTCGTTCATTTGTTATTTTTTGTATCTCTCTTTGCAGTTCAGTCATCCTTGTCTCTTTTTGCTTTAGTAATTCTGAAACACTCTCATCAGTATTATCAGACATTAAAATGCACCTATCAATTCAGTATTATTCCAATTTTTGGAAGAAATAATTTTGAAAATTATATAATTAATTTTATGATTTACAAAATTTAAGTATTAATTTTATGACAGATTTTACATAATTTTTCACAAATTTTTTCAAATTTTAAATCAATAAAATCATAATTTTCTAAAAGTGAAAAATAGTTAAGATATTAATAATTAGAATCAAAATCTAATAAATTTTAAATTTTTAAAGAATTTTAATAGAAGATAAAATATTCAATAAAATATAAAAGAATAAGAATAGGAGATATATCATATTACACAATTAAAAAGGAAAAAGAAAATATTAAAAATAAAGAATGAATAAAAAATTCATAAAAAGTTAATTAAAAAAAAGAAAATTGATTGTTATAATTTTTTATATTCTTCTAAGACCTTTTTAGCCACGTCCATCGTGCTTCCAAATTTACCTTCTTTTCTATATTTTTCAGGTACTGCATCTCTTGGAAGAGTCTTCCAGTTGGCTTCGACATCAAGCCCACCTTCGATCATTTTAGCAATAGCCATATCTAATTTTTCTGATTCTTTTTCATAACCCAGATAATCAAGCATAAGTACTGCTGAAATCATAGTTGCTGTTGGATTGGCGACTGGATCACCATTATAGTTCTTTCTTGCTAAAACTGCAGGAGCTGAACCATGTGTAGGCTCAAAATATGAGGCTTTTGGACCGTATACACCCGATCCAGCAACGCCTAGACCACCAACAATTTCGGCAGCTTCATCAGAAAGTATATCCCCCATCATATTTGGAATAACAATAGTATCATGATAATCTGGATATCTTAACAATCTTCTTGCAAAATCATCTACAATATAAGTTTCGACAGTGATTTCAGGAAAGTTTTTTTCTGCAATCTTTTTTATTCTATTAATGAACATCCTATCTTGACTTCTAAGTACATTAGGTTTACAAACTATTTCCAATAATCCACGTCCAATACCTTTTTCTTTTCTTTTCATACAAACTTCACAAGCTACCCTACCGATTCTGTCTGTACCTTGTGGTGAAATGATTCTCATAGCATAAACTGCTTTTTCACCCCATTTTTCGACATCAGTTTTCGTGATCACACCCTTTTTGTAGAGATTTTTTACCTTACCCTCCTTACCAGCAGCAGCATACATGCCCTCAGTACCTTCACGGACAAAAGTGTAATTAACATTTTCTACTAACTCAGTCTTCATTACGGTTTCCATTCCTTTGTAATATTTGATTGGTCTTACATTTGCAAAATTACCAAGTCCCCACCTCAAATATGCAATAACTTGGAGCGCACTCTCTTCGGTGGCACCAAATAAAATTGCATCGCAATTATCAATTGCTTCTTTTGTTTCAGGTGGAAATGCAGTACCGTGTGTTTTAATGGCTGATTCCCCAGCCGGCATCTCTTTAATTTTTAGGCCGGGGATATTCATACCTTTTAAAACATAAACAGTCGCATCAACCACCAGTGGACCGATTCCATCTCCACCAATCGCAACAACCGTCTTTTCTTTCTTATCAATATTGGGCGATTTTAACACGCTTGGTGTTTCCATTATATCCATTTTATGTAAGCCTCTCTATCATTTATTTTGATAAATCAAATTTTTTATATAAAAATTGAAAGTGTTTATTTAAAAATTTAGTATTTTAGATTTTTTAAAATAATCATTTTTATTAGATAAAAGAAGCTTCATTAACAAATATTTTAATCATAGAATTTATTATCATAAATTAAATAAAAAAATAAAGATTAATCATAACTAAAATGAGAAAATAAAGATTAATATAAATTAATTTTTATGATAATTAAAAAAATTTAATAAAAAATATATTGGGGAAAAATAAAAAAAATTCAAAATATAAATCGGCACATCAATTACTTTCAATTTTAAATAATTTAGTCAGAATAACTCCCATTTTTCTTATTATATGGTAAAAAACAATGGATAAAAATAAAGAAAAATCATTTTAACTCTATAAGCTCAAAACTTTCGCTGCCCAGACCTAGATTTATTGCATATTTTAAATGTTTAATATCTTGAGGTGTTTTATTAGCAAGTTTTGGCTCAATTTCTTTAAGAAGTTGTAGTCCATAGATATCTAAAGCAACAGGATCATCGCTTGCTAATAAAATATTTAATTCTGCCTTTTTGCCACCATGTCTGACTTCATTCGTTTTTCTAAGTGTTTCAATTGCATCCATAATTGTTACTGTAGGCTTAAAAATCGTATTTAACTCCGCAATTCCTCGATGAATATTCTTTATTCCAGTATGCATTTTAAGACGTTCTCCTTTAGAGAGATAACCAAAAGCACATTTTAGTGCTCCTGTCATCTGACAATGTCCGTGAACTTTTAATACGGGTAAGGAAATGATGGAATCATAATTTAAAGGGACTTGGGAAACATTGAATTTATAGTTAGTTTCAGTTCGCATTACTTTCATACGTTCTGAATATAAATCAATCAAAGGGACATTATATTGATTACAAATATCATTAATTGCTGATTTCTTTACATTAAACCCGAGACAATCTACAGCTGAAGCATCTCCTACCGCAAGTTCACGATCATTTAAACAAGTTATTACAGCAGTTATCATTTCTAAATGAGTGGTAGTAGGATATGGTTCGTGTGAAACGATATTTGGCTTAATAAAAAGTTTATCGCCTAGTTTATTAATAAATTGCTCTAATACCAGCTCTACAAACTTGGTCCTGTTATTTTCTCTGGAATAATAAATTATCGACATTGTGATTACCTGAAAATTTATTTTCTTTTTTAATTGAATTTGAAATTTATATAGAACCTTTAATTTATTGTAGACATCATATTATAAATTTGAGGTCATTAAGGCTCTTTTATCAATAAATAATTTATCTTAAAAGAACTGAAATTAAAATAAAATAATGCTATTTAAAATAACTTTACTTTAATATGTAAAATATAATTAACTATTAAAATCTAATTCTAGCTTTATTCTCCATTAAAAAATTACAAAATAATATCTTCATCTCTAAAATATTAAGTCTAATTATGATCAATAGAGAGATTTATTAAAATTACCATTAAAAAGAGAATTTTTATAAATGGCATCTTTATTAATTATCTTAAAATTCTAATGTTCATCAGATTCCAAATTTAAAAATCCTGGACGGTATTTTTATGAAAAAATCTGAATTATTGAAATTATCAATTGCTCAAATAGGAAATTCGTTTGGTTATATGATTTTTTATTTCTTATTGCCAGCTTTTTATAAATTAAATGTTTTTCAACCTTCATTATCAAAAGTCGGACTGGACGGACTTTTAAATACCATTACTTTCTCGATTATCACGGTTCCATTTACTATCAGCGCATTGGTTTATATTTTTGCGGGTTATTTGTCAGATAGGACCCGTACCAGATTTGGAAGAAGAAGACCTTACTTTTTGCTTGTAATTCCAGGAGCAATTTGTTATATGATGTTGGGCTTGCATCCTGAAATATTGATAGAAATGGGATTTCCATTGAATTTTATTTTTATATTATCATTTGCGATTGGGTATGCTGTAATTTATAGAATAATTTATTGCTCATATTGGTCATTATATATGGATTTAACTACTCCTAAGGAGCGAGTAACTACCTCAATTATTTTCAATTTATTTGGACTAATCGGTACAATAGGAGCGTTTGTAGTACCATTATTTCTTGAGAATGCTGAATCATATTCTGAGCTTTTAATAATAGTAGGAATCGTGTATATGGCGTTATTATTATTTACATTTTTCTTTGGGCCAAAAGAAGATCTTGAGAGAATAAAAGAGATGGACTTAAAGGGTACTCATTCACAAGGATTTTTAAAAACAATAAAAGAAAGCATCACTGATAAGAACTTTAAATATTATATAATTATGTCATTACTCTATACCGTAGCTTATTCTTTAATGACTACAATTTTCATAGACTTTCTGACCTTTAAAGAGACCTATATACCTGTTGAATTCTGGCAGGTTTTGACCACAATGTTAATTGTTGCTATGTTTGGTTTTTGGATATTCGGCAAATTGGCAAAAAAATGGACTAAAGTTAAAGCTTTCAAATTTGGTCTGGCTGTAGGTTTTTTGGTCCAGCCTTTCATGATATTTTTAAGTGTTCAAGGAACACCGTTTATGTTATTTATCGAAATATTAATAGTGTTTGGTGTAATACTATTCGTGCTGATAGCAGTTCTGACATTTCAATACGCTATTTTGATGGATGTAACACCACCTGAAAAAGAAGCTACATATTCTGGGATTTACTTATTTATTACGGTAATGGGGATGCCAATAGCAAGTGCAATAATAGGTCCTGTTAATGATTCTTTCAGAAATGTCGGTCCAATTCTTAATTTCTGGTATTATAGAGAAACCTTGGTAGATGGTAAATTAATCTGGGGACATGATTTTGCATATGCATTATTATTATTAATAGCATCGGTATTTTATGTATTATCATTTCTATTTCTAACCAAAATAAAATATAAGGAAGAGAAACATATCCAAACCCAGGGCGCAGATGCAAAAAAGGTAGAATAAAAAAATGTTTTTATTTATTAATAATGAATCCAAATTTTCCCCATAAATATTTTCCATAACAATTCATAAAATAAACATCTTTTTCGAGTTCTTTTAATACTGGAAATTTCAGTCCAGTATGTGGTGAAAAGGCGCTCAATTCATTTGTGCATTCCCTTATTTTATCCTCGGTTATTCTAACGCTCTTACAAAAATCAAGTATATTAATGGGTTTGCCGATTATACCAATATTTCTGAATATTTTACCATATAAATTGTTTTGGAGTGTTGAACGCATTAATAACTCCCAATTCATTCTAACAATTGCTTCAGCCTCACTTTCGCCAGATTCTACTTCTGACATAAATCTTAAAAACTCAAGCGCATATTTCAGTATTTTTTTGGTATCCGTTCCATTACTTCTTTTAATATTTATTTTCACTTGATTCTCATCAAATATACAATCGAATACTTCCAATGGATATTCATTTTTGAAGCATTCAGCTATAAATTTCCAATAATCTCTTCCAAACCTAAGTTCATCTTTATAAATAATAACCATTTCATCATTTTTTTCGTCTAAATTAGAAATTTGCTCTCCTAATTTTTCTGTAAAATTTTTTAGAATTTTAAAAAGCTCTCTTTTGACCATTAATAACTTCTCATTAAACCTTTCCTTCTTAAACTCAATTAATCTAGGATCTGGTAGATAAAGATCATCTTGTTTTGGTTTTTCTGTTTCATCTTTTTTTACCATTAATAATAATTGATTCGGTCCTCTTTTTATACTTAAAGCCTCTTCTAAATCTTGAATTCTGTTCATTAATATGTGATATTCACTTAACAATTCTTGAATATCATTCATTATAGGACCCCTATTGATTTTTAATTTTTTTAATTAATTTTTTAAATTAATTTTTTTTAACATTAGATCTTTCGACAATTAAATATACTGTTTTATTTTATATAAATCTTTAAATCTCAAAATTGCTCAATATTTTTAATAATTTAAATTTGTAAATTTATTTTAAATGGATAAATTTTGGAATTAATTAAAACAATTCAGGTTATTTTTTACACTTTTTTTTCGGTTCTATTTATTCTGACTTATCTTTAGAATATTTGTAATCGTTAATTGCTCTTTTTAATGGGTGATAAATTATAAATATTTTATTGCAAATTTTCAAATCAATTCTTTGTCCGAATTTAGATCTGATGTAATATAAGCTTAAAAAGTTAAAGTTAAAGTTAAAGTTAAAATTAAAATTTGAGAATTTGAGAAATACAGATAAAATCAATTAAAAATCTAATAAAACTAAATTTATAGTGAGAACATTGAGAATATAATAATATTTAAGAGTAAAAATAATAATTAATTCATAATTTATTTATATAAAATGTCATAACTTA
This sequence comes from uncultured archaeon, assembly GCA_964646355.1. Classification (GTDB taxonomy): domain Archaea; phylum Asgardarchaeota; class Lokiarchaeia; order Helarchaeales; family HEL-GB-B; genus HEL-GB-B. The sequence goes on from CAZYEE010000066.1 coordinate 13,177, forward strand.
TTCAATATGATAAAATATAAGAGAATATATAGAATGATTATAAAAATTTCAAGTTATAATGAAAATTTTAAAGAAAAAATAGTATTTAATTGAGGTTTGGATCAAAATGGAAAACAAATTAAATAAAACTGGAATATATATAATAGCTTTATTATTTTTGCTTGCTTCAGTAGTATTTTTAATTGTTGGCATTTTATGTCTAGTTCCAGTCCAAAATGAGCCCGGTCTTACAGTGGCAAGTCAAATCTGGTTAAATTATATTATAAATCTACCCATAGTAGGCGTCTATCTCGATAAATTATCAAGCTTTGTTTTACCTAATATACAAATAATTGGGATTATTGCGTTAATTGTAGGTATAATTATTATTATTGATAGTATTGGTCTTTTTAAACTTAAAAGATGGGCTTATTCGATTGCTTTATTAATTTCAATTGTTGCAATTGCTTTAATTATCGGAATAATCTTTGTTTGGTATCTATTAAAACCAGAAACCAAGATAATATTTGATAAAAAATAACAAAACTACAATTTATTATCTGATCTAAAAGGATCATTCAATTTTTTAATTCTAAAATTTTTTTAAATACAAAATTGATTTTATCAATATAATAATAATTTTATCAATATTTAAATAGGATAAATAGAAAATGGGATTTTAATATGTATCAATATTTTAAATAAAAACGAAATCATATTGAAATAATAATTTTTAAGTTTGAATCATTATAAAAGTGATCTACAATGGTTGATATAAATTGGGACGAATTAGGTTTCGATTTTATCCCGACAGATAAGATGTTCATTTCAAAAGCGGATGCAGAAGGAAACTATGATGAAGGGAAACTGGTACCTTTCGGAAACATTGAATTATCACCGGCTGCATGTGTTTTAAACTATGGACAAGGTGTATTTGAAGGAATGAAAGCACAACATACCAAAGATGGGAAAATTGTACTATTTAGGCCAATGGAAAATGGATTAAGATTGAAAGCATCAGCTGAAAGATTAGCTATACCACCCTATGACCCAGAAAAATTTGTAGAGGCAGTTAAAGCAACAGTTAAAGCAAATAAAGACTATATTCCTCCATATGGAAAGGGCTCTCTTTATATAAGACCGATTTTATTCGGCTCAGGACCAATTCTCGGTGTAGCTCCAGCACCTGAATATACTTTTATTGTATTTGTAGTTCCAGTAGGGCCCTATTATAAAGGAGGATTCAATCCTATCAGACTGGAAATTACCAAGGATTTTCATAGGGCAGCCCCAAAAGGAACTGGAGCCGCAAAAGCGATCGGAAATTATGCTGGCTCATTAGTCCCAGGGAAAATAACAAAATCAAAAGGTTTTGCACAAGAAATTTATCTAGATGCTGCCCATGAGAAGTATATAGAAGAAGTTGGTACTGCTAATTTTTTCTGTGTAGTAGATAATGTACTTTTGACTCCTAGATTAACAGGATCAATATTACCCGGTATTACTAGAAAATCAGTAATCCAATTGGCACGAGAACAGTTGGGTATGAAAGTAGAGGAACGAGATATACCCTATGAGGAAACATTCAAAGCTTCTGAGGCATTTTGTACTGGAACTGCTGCTGTAATAACACCAATTGGATCTATAACATTTGAGGGAAAGGAATACGTATTTAATGATTTTAAGGTAGGCACAATTACCCAAAAATTATATGATTTACTAACTGGAATTCAGAAAATGGAAATTGACGATCCATATAACTGGGTAGAAGTAGTAGAATAAATTAATCAATTTATACCTAATTTTTTATTTTTATCCTGTCAAAAATACTAAAATGAAACAAGTTTTTAAGATATTTTAAATTTTCAAATAAATTTATAGAAGAATTTAATAAAATTGGAGATATATTAAAGACCTAATACTATTTTATAATA
>CAZYEE010000067.1:0-14828 GCA_964646355.1 uncultured archaeon
TGATTTCTTGTTTTTGAAGGGAAAATAAATGGTTTAATGTAATCATTATTTTAATCGATCAACTAAATTAAATTGGAAATACATTGATTTTTTAAACGAAAGTCATTAATTTATCATCTAATATAGATTATTTTTATTTGTAAAAAATAAATACAGTATTAAAATTCATTATAAAAGAATTTAGGAAATATAATATTATCTTATGATATGATTCAATACTTTTTTAATTTTAAGACAAGTTAGAAAAAATTAAGCAAACATGAACCAGTTAAAAATAATTAATAAATTATTAGATTAAATAATATAAAAGGATAAATTAGGTTAAAATATATATTTATATCATAATTAAATTCGATTTTTGAAATGTATTTAAACTTGAAAAAATTAAGAACTAAATTTTTAATAAACATATATTACAAAAATTTTTAATTTCAAAATCCATATCCATTTAGAAATAAGATATAAAAAATCGATTTTAGAGATGATAGATTTGATGTTATTAGAGCCCATAAAAATAACAAGCAGCTTAGAATTAAAAAACAGAGTTTATATGCCACCGATGCACTTATCATATGCAGATTCTAAAGGTAGAATAACAAAAAAATTCATTAGATTTTACGAGGAACGAGCGAAAGGCGGAGTAGGGATGATAGTAATAGGGGGTTGTAATTTTTCAGAATTCTCAGCTGGTGCACCAACGATGCCATATATTTCGGATGAAAATATGCCTGGACTTAAGGAATTTGCAGAGGTGATTCACCAGTATCCGACCAAAATTGCAGCACAGCTGTATCATGCTGGTAGATTTGGAGTGATTGGAGAACTTGTAGCACCTTCGGAATGTGATGCACCATTTGCCAGACGAGTAGCAAGGGAACTAACTATAAAAGAGATTGAACAGATTGTTGAGGATTATGGTACTGCAGCAGCTATTTTAAAAGATGCAGGTTTCGATGCGGTCCAAGTTTGCGGGAATACTGGATATTTACCTTGTCAATTCTTATCACCATTAATAAACAAAAGGAAAGACAGATATGGTGGAGAGACTATCGAAGATAGAATGACATTTTTATATGAAGTAATAGATAGCATAAGAAATAAGGCGGGAAATTTCCCCTTGATATGGAGAATGCCACATGATGATCTAGTACCGGGCAGTTTAACATTTAAAGATTGGAAAAAGATTGCTCCATTACTTGAAAAAGCTGGTGTTGATATTTTGGATATTGCTGGTGCATGGCATACTTCAAAAACACCACAATTAACATCAAATGTTCCACATGGAGCATTTTCATTCATGACTTATGAAATCAAGAAAAATGTTAATATCCCTGTGGTAGAATGCCATAGAATACATGATTTGAAAGTGGCTGAAAAATTATTAATCGGAAATTATTGTGATATAATTGGCTGGGGAAGGGTACTTATATGCGATCCATATATCGTGAAAAAAATAGAGGAATGTAGAGAAGATGATATAAGATGGTGTATAGGATGCGCGCAAGGTTGTTTTGATAAAGTTTTTGAGGCCCAGCCAATAACATGTTTGCAGAATCCAGCAGCAGGAAGAGAAGACCAGTATAAAATAACTCCTGCAGAATCCAAGAAAAAAGTCCTCATTATTGGTGGTGGAGTTGGAGGAATGGAGGCAGCACGTGTTGCAGCACTCCGAGGACATGAAGTAATTTTGTATGAGAAAAATGAATATCTAGGTGGTGCATTCTATTTAGCAGCGATTCCGCCTGGTCGAGAGGAATTTATGAGAGCAATAGACTGGTTAAAACATCAATTAGAAAAATTAAATGTTAAAATTGTATTAAATACTGAATGTACATTAGATACAATTGAAAAAATAAAGCCAGATGAAATTATTGTAGCAATAGGAGGGAAAGATTTCATCCCACCAATTCCTGGTATAGATTTACCGCATGTAACAATGGCACGAGATGTTCTTTTAGGAAAGGTGCATATAAAAGATGACATTGTAATAATCGGAGGTGGAGCTACAGGAGTAGAAACAGCTTTATACGTAGCTGAGCTTGGTTGTATTACCCCAGAAATCGCATTATTTATGTTACAACATAAAGTTCTAGATGTAAATGAAGCACTTTACTATTATAGAAAAGGATTAAAGAATGTCACGGTAATAGATGTTTTACCCAAATTGGGAGCAAATATTGGGCGATCAACAAGATGGACGATGTTAAAGGATTTAAGATATAAGGAAATAAGAGAATTAACCAGTTCAGAAGTTCAAGAGATTACAAAAGATTCAGTAATAGTGAAAACAGGTGATAAAGTAGAAAGCATTAAAGCTGATAATGTCATTATAGCCACAGGTGTTAAGAAAAATAGAGAATTAGGAGAAAAATTGAAAGAAAAAGGATATTCAGTACGTATCATAGGAGATGCTAAAAATCCACGTAAAGCTATTGATGCAATAAATGAAGGATTTAAAGCAGGTCTTAGAGTTTAATTCTTCAAAAAATATTACTTTTTACATAAAGAACATAAAATAAGAAGGATGATATATTTAAAATCAAAAATATCATTGAAAATTTAATAATATTTATTCTAATTTTTTATTTCATAGATTTTTAAAAGATATTAAGAAAATATCAAGGTAAATTGTTCATATTATATAACATAATTTTATGTGATAGAAAATATTTACAGTATAATACAATATGAGATAATTAAAATCAAGATAATTTAATATAGATAAATGAAATTTATTTTAAAATTATGAGAAAAAAAAATTGACACTAACTTGAAAGAAAAATATTAAAATTATTATAATATTTAAAAAAAATTCTAATAAACATATAGCTTTCCATAAGGTCCTTTAGAAACTGGAATTAATTTGATAAACTCTTCTTCTAGGATTTCGTTTGCGTCCATATTAAAATATTCAGAGAATTTTTTGACATTTTCTTGAATAATTTTATGATCATTTTCAGTAAGCTCGACAATGCCTACTTCCTTACCAAGCTGGTGATGACGAATTGTGCCTCGAATATAGATTGTGCCGCCATGCATTCCTGTCCCAACGAAGTTGGGTTTATGACTTTCTCCTTTTTTAAGTCCAAGTCCAAGTAATATTACGATACCTCCAGCCATATATTCACCAAGAAAATCTTGAGCGGTTCCACCGATGACCACTGTGGGCATTTTATCCATATAATATTTCATATGGAGAGCTGCTCTATAGCCAACATAATCTCGCACAAATATTTTGCCTCCACGAGCGGACATAGCAAGAATATCACCTGCATGCCCGTGAATCACAATCTCACCTTCGTTCATAGTATTTCCAACTCCATCTTGAGCGTTTCCATAGACTACAATATTATGACCATCATTGAATGCTCCGAGATCATTGCCTGGGGTGCCAAATATCTCAATTTCAATTTTTGGTATATTATATAATCTACTTGCAATGTATCTTTGCCCAAAAACATTTCTTAGTATAAATTTTCTATACCCCTTTAATGCATTCTCCATAATCTGTGTGTTTAAGTCTTTATAAAATATATTATACGCGTCAATTTTCATAGCCATTATTTCTTCCTCTTTATTCATTTTATTCACCAGCTCCTTTTATTCCTAATACTTTTAGTTCCCAATCAGTTAGGTCAACACCACGGAGATGGTTTCTATTACCTCTAAGAGATTCAATAGCATTAATTCCCATACCGCCGAGCATTTCTTTGATTTCAAGACTCCAGCCACGTAATAAATTGACAAGTCTTTTTGAAGCAATATCAGGATTAATTCTTTTACCAAGCCATGGATCAGAAGTACAAATACCCCAATTACAAATACCGGTATAACATTTTTGGCAGAGAGTACAACCCATAGCTACGAGAGCTGCTGTTCCTATATAAACAGCATCGGCTCCAAGTGCAATAGCCTTAGTAATATCCGCAGAACATCTGAATCCGCCAGCAACAATTATAGAACATTTATTTCTAATTTTTTCCTCCCTTAGTCTTCTATCCACAGAAGCAAGAGCTAACTCAATAGGAATACCTACATTATCTCGGATTATTTTGGGAGCAGCTCCAGTACCGCCTCGAATCCCGTCAAGAGCTATGATATCTGCCCCAGCCCGTACCATACCGCTTGCAATAGCCGCTGAATTATGAACTGCAGCTATTTTTACACAAATAGGTTTCTCATAATTAGTAGCCTCTTTTAAAGCATAAATCAGGGTTGATAGGTCCTCGATTGAATAAATATCATGTTGTGGGGCGGGAGATAACGCGTCAGTTCCTTCGGGAATCATACGAGTTTTTGAAACCAGATAGGATACTTTTTCACCTGGAAGATGTCCACCGATTCCGGGTTTTGCGCCTTGTCCGATTTTAATCTCAACAATAGCAGAACTATTAAGATATTCAGGATCGACACCAAATCTACCTGAAGCGCATTGGACAATAGCATTTTTGCCATATTTTTTTCGAAATTCTATAGGAAGGCCACCTTCACCACTGTTAAATAAAGTACCAAATTCATGAGCTGCCCTTGCCAGAGATAATTGGGCATTATAGCTGATTGCCCCGTATGATAGTGCAGAGAAGACAATCGGTGTTTCAATCATAACTTGTGGTGCCAAGATCGTACTAAGTTCACCGTCAATAATTTCAACTTGATCCGGTTTACTTCCCAAATATGTTCTAAGTTCCATAGGTTCTCGTAGAGGGTCGATTGAAGGATTTGTAACTTGAGATGCATTTAACATAATATGATCCCAATAAATTTTAAATGGTTTATCATTACCACAACCAGTTAATATCACGCCTCCGCCTTCCGCTTGTTTCTTTATATCATTTATACGTTCTTTAGTCCAGTTAGCATTAGGTCTATATTCGTAAGGATTTGTTTTTATTGTTAATGCATTAGTAGGACAAAATACGGCACAACGTTGGCATCCAACACATTTAGATTCATCACTAATAATTATGTCAAGTTCGGGGTCATATTTATGGACTTCAAAGCCACATTGTCTTACACAGACTTCACAACGAATGCATCGTTCGTCATCACGATAAATCAAGAATTCAGGAAGTAAGTGAGATTTCATCATGAGTTCATCCTCCTTTTCAATTCAGTCCAAGTTAATTCATCATCATATATAACGCTTTTAGTTTCAAGCCTTCCAACTATTGGTTCACCACCCTTAGGAATCCAAGCCCTATCTAAATCGGGTGATATTAATCGGATAGCGGCTTCCTCAGACGACAAAAACAGCATATTTCCACTTGTAGCAGCAGTTAATGGTCTTAATCTAATGCGATCAGTCAATCCGATCATTTCTCCTTGTCTGGCAATTACAACACTAAACGGTCCATTTAATAAAAGTGAACCATATACTTGCCTTAATGTGGTGTAAAGTCTTTTTTCTTCTGGTTTCATATATTCTATCATCGTCCAGAGAGGTGGTGCCAAAACTTTTGATGCGATTTCAATTGGTAATTCATGTTTTCGCATCAATAAATCGACAGCATATGCGATTACTTCAGTATCAGTAAAAAGCGTACATTTATAACCATACATTTCAAGAAATCGTTGATTTATACCATAAGAGGAGATTTCACCATTATGAACTACACTCCAATCCAGTATATTAAAAGGATGGGCTCCACCCCACCAACCAGGAGTGTTTGTTGGAAATCGTCCATGTGCAGTCCAGATATAGCCTTTATAATCTTCTATCATAAAAAAGCGTCCAATATCCTCTGGAAAACCAACACCTTTAAATACGCCCATATTTTTTCCGCTACTAAATACGAAAGTATCTTTAATACTCGTATTGATCTGCATAACTTTTTCTACTACAAAATCATCATGATGTGATTTATCTATTTCAGTTTTTGGTTTAACAAAATATCTCCAGAATAATGGAGGATTTGTGATTGTTTCAATATGCTGAGTCGGTATCTCCTCAGCTCTTGAAATAAAAAAGTTCTGATCAATAAACAGCTCTGTTTTTTCCTTTGCATCCTTTGATATATACATTAGATGAAGAGCATAATGATCAGGATATTTAGGATATAATCCATAGCATGCAAAACCACCACCGAGCCCATTACCTCGTACTCGCATATTGGCTATCGCTGTCAGAACATCTTCTCCAGAAAATCTTCTCCCTGTTACATCCATCATTCCAAATATTGAACAATTAGAAATTACTTTATCATCATTGTATGGGTTCACAACTTTATTTAAAACACTCATTTTAATCCTCCTATTATTAAATCTTTACGCAATTCTTGTGGAAAATATACCAAATCAAAATCATCGCTAATTAATTGGTCTTTAAACGATGAGACATCAATCTGGTTCCTTAATAATCCAAGAATAATACCGATATTATCAATACTATTTACAATAATCAATCCCTTTATGAGATTGTCCTTTAGAATGATCTTTTTATAAATTTTATTTTCTTTTTCGTATCTTATTAATTCTTCATATTTATCATCTTCAGGTCGTTCAATAAGTCCTGCAGACATTACAGGCAATCCAAAGAATTTCATTGAATTCATGTTCATTCCAGTATTAAATTCCTTTTCTATACCGCACATATTAAATCCAGCTACCATTCCTCCAATATATGCAGCTGGCCAGATTGGAGTTAATTTTGAAGTTTCATAGACAAAATCATAAATTTCAGCGCAATCACCACACGCATATACATCAGGAATATTTGTCTTCATTTGATTATTTACAACAATACCTCTGTTTATCTTAATTTGTGTATTACTTAGAAAATCTACTCTAGGTTTAACTCCTATAGCTATAACCAACATATCACAGTTCAATGTATCTCCATTATCGAGAATTACTTTTTCAACTTTGGAGGCATCAGCAGTTTCTCCTTTAACTTCAGAAATTGTGCGACCAGTAATTAATGTTATTCCATTCTCTTCAATAAGTTTTGTAAAAATCTCAGAGGCAGTTTTATCCAATACTCGAACTAATATTCTATCTGCTAATTCTACGACTGTTACATTCATACCAAGATAATTAAGTGCTTCTGCCACTAAAAGACCAATAAGACCTCCACCTAATACAACCACTTCTTTTATATCTCCAGATTGTATTTTCTCCTTAATTTTATCAGCATCCTCTAAACTTGTAAATGTATAATAATTATTGCTAAGTCCATTTATAGGAGGTACAAATGGCTCGCCACCTGATGCAATTAAAAGTTTTTCATATTGAATTTTCTCGCCATTATTCAAGGTGATAGTTTTGTTATCGGTATTTACATCCACAACTTTATTTCCTAAAAATGTTTTAACATTCTTTTTTTCGTAGAAATCTAAGGGTCTAAAATATAATTTGTCTCTATCAATTTTTCCCTTCAAATAGTAGGGTATTAAAGCTCTTGAATAAGTATGAATTGGTTCATCTGAAATTATGGCAAGCGAACCTTCTTTATCAGCCGATCTAATGGCTTCAGTTGCCCCGATTCCACTTGATGAATTCCCAATAATTACATATTTACACTTCACTTTCAGATACCTCCACAAAAACAAGTCCTTCATTTGGACAATGCTCAACACAGCTGGGATATCCTCGCTCTAAACATAAATCACATTTAAGTGCAGTAAGCCCATTTTCATCCCTAGTAATTGCACCATATGGACAGACTAAGATACAGGTCCAGCAACCTATACATTTTTCAGAATTGTGTTGAATTGAACCTGTTTCTTCGTCAATATGCATTGCCCCAGATATACAGCTATATACACACAAAGGTTCAGTACAATGTCTGCATTGAACTCCAAAAGATATTGGTTTATTCTCGTTAACTCTTATTCTAGGTATTGGACGTGGTTTTTCATATTTAAATGCCTTTATTATATCCTTAGATTTTGAATGCTCTACTATACACCAGATTTCACATAAATGACATCCAATACATGTATCTTCATTTATCAAAATTCTCTTCATTTGTTAGTCTTTGCCTCCTTCGTCTAATACTATTATTATGAAGGAAATAACTCCTTTATTTTTAAATATTCAGCCAAAAATCTTTCTTTTTTAATTATTTGTGTAAGTTTTACCTAAATTCACCATGTAAAATATTAGTCATTTATCTGAGATTATTTACTTTCTAGCGAAAAATAAAAGGATATTTGAGATAATAATTTAAAAATTAATATTATTGCATAAATTATATGAACCCTTAAGAATTACTTAAATAAATTAAAGAAATCACTGCTATTTTTGGATAAATTTTGGTTATGGTAATTCAAAATTCATTGAATGTTCATTGAATACTAATGAATTTAATTTATTGTTCATAGATGTTAAAATCATGCAGATCTTTTTAAAGCCGGTGGTAATTGGATTTTATGTTTGTTTTTCTTCATTAAATTAAGTAGAGATTGATAGTTTGGATCATTTGGGTCATAATTATTGTTATGTATATTCTGTAACATTTCATCTAATTTATCATATGTCACTTGGAAACCCAATTGACTTGAAAGCTCATCTTCATCAGTTTGACCTTTCCAAAGCCCTGCACTGGGCTTTCTATTAATTATTTTATCTGGAATACCGAGTAATTTTGCTATTTTTCTTACTTCGTTTTTATATAGATGTTGAATTGGTAAAAAATCAACGCCACCATCTCCATATTTCGTGAAATATCCAATGTCATCCTCAGATTTATTTCCAGTTCCTGCTACTAAATAATTTAATTCATTTGCATAATAATAAAGTGAACACATTCTTAATCTAGGTTTTAGATTAGCTTGTGCCATTTTATTTGGCACCCTATCGGGAGAAAGTGCGCTGATAAAAGTATCAAAAGTCTTATCCAAATTCACTATGATATATTTTATGTTCAGATGTTCTGCTACCAATTTTGCATCATTAATATCCTCCTCTAATGAATGGCATGGCATAATTAATGCTAACATTTTGTCTTTACCGATGGCTTTTGTGCATAATGCGGCTGTTGTTGCTGAATCGATTCCGCCACTAAGTCCAATGACGATGCCCTTAGCTTTTGAATTATCTATAATTTCTTTAATGAAATCCACAATTCGATTAATTTCCTTGTTGTAGTCCATATTAAATTCCCTTCTAAATTATAGGTGTATTTTTCAGTTATTTTCATAAATTTAATTAAAATATCATCGATTTAATTTATCTTTAAGCAATTTATATGATTTTTTGTATAATAAATAGATAATATTGGATATTACATAATTAAACATGATTTTTTTAATTTAAAATAAATTTATTAATTTGTATTTGAATTTATTATAGCATATTATTTTGTAAATTATATTTAAATTATAATTTTTATTATTAACTCAATTGAATTAAACATTATCTTAAAAAGATTTTTAAATTTAAATATTAAATTAAAAAATCAATTTTCATTTTTTAATGTTATTTGAATTTAAATTAGGTAATATTGATTAAAAATTAATGGAAATTAATGCAGATTTTTAATAATCTAAGTATTTCATAATCTCCCAAGGAGTTACATATAGACAATATTGATTCCATTCGTTTGTTTTGTATTCAATGAAAGCATCAAATAAATGGCTTCCCAACGCTCGTTTTAACACTTCATCTGTTGATAAATAATCTAGAGCATCCTTTAATGTCGTTGGTAATTGATCTACTCCAGATTTTCGTTTTTCTTCTGGGTTTAATTCGTATACATCAACATCTACTGGATCGCCAGGATCGCTTTTTTTCTTAATACCATCAAGACCTGCAGCCAGAATAGCAGAATATGCAAAATATGGATTTGTTGACGGATCAACACCTCTATATTCAATTCTACGTCGATTTGCATATTTGGGGCCCTTTAGATAAACGGGAATCCTAATCAGTGCTGATCTGTTCCTTTTACTATACATTATGTTAACTGGCGCTTCAAAGCCAGGAACTAATCTCTTGTATGAATTTACAGTAGGACAACAAATTGCAGTCAAAGCTTTCGCATGTTCAATAAGTCCACCTATGAAATATCTAGCGTCTTGACTTAATTCTGCATAATCATCATCTGGATCATAAAATACATTTTGATCACCTTTAAATAGTGAAGTATGAACATGCATTCCACTTGCATTATCCAAGTAAAGCGGTTTTGGCATAAATGTAGCTATTAATCCATGTAATTTAGCAATATTTCGAGCACATAGTTTGTAAATTTGAGTACGATCAGCGGTCTCGATTAATCCACCATATTTAAAGTCTATTTCCACTTGTCCAAAAGTGGCCACCTCATGATGATGCATTTCTATTTCGAATCCTAATTCCATCAGTGCATCTGCCATATCATTCCTGAATTCTGTCGTGGTATCTTCTGGTGGATTTCTAAAATAAGCCTCTTTTGGTCTTAGGATATAACCTCCAACATTAACATCAGGTGATTCTATAAAGATACGTGGTGGACCCCATGAATCTCCAGCGCCACCATTGGGTGATGCAAATAAATCATAAATTAATTTTGTAGGATCTATTGATTTAAAAACAAAAAACTCAAGTTCTGGACCAAAGTATGGAGTATAGCCCATAGATAATGCTTCATTAAATATTCTTTTTGCAACATATCCACGTGGATCTACATCAGATATTTTATTACTACCATAAGGTTCTTTAATATTTCCAATAATAACTGCAGTTTTTTGGTCACCTTCAGTCCATGGCAATATATAAAACGCATCAGGATCGGGTGCAAAAATCATATCGCTTTCATGAATTTCTTTGAATCCTCTAATGGAAGAGCCGTCGAAACCAATTCCGACCTCAAACACCCTTGGATTATCAATAAAATTTTTTGCAGGTGTGCTGAAACTTTGAAAAATACCCCTAATATCTGTAAATGCGCATAATATCCATTTAACATTTTCGTTCTTAATTGTATTAATCATTTTTTCTTGAGAAACTTCAAATCACCTTTTATATCTTTTTTGTGTTAGTAATTATTCTCCCAATTTAAAAGAATATTTGAGATATATCTTTAATAGTTAAGTTTAATACTTAAAAATTGAAAATTCATAATTAATTATTATGATAATTTATGAAATAGAGTAAGAATTAATTTCTAACAATATGGATAGATATAGAAACGGCTTATCATAATTTATTACAAAAAATTAAAAAAAAGTTTAGTGCTATTAAATCTATTAGTAAATATTTTTAGATCAAATAATTATTTGAAAATATATTAAGATAGTTTTTTAATTATTGGATATTGTGAACAAAATGAGAGTACCTTCAAGAATAACAATTGCAATTGATGAAAAAACGGCTGAATTACTGGAAAAAACTAGAAATGAGCTAAAAATTTCACAATCAGAACTAGTAAGAAGAGCATTAAATTTCTATTATAAATATAAAGATATAGTTTCTAAAGTAGAATTCGACAGACTTCTGACATATCTAGATATGCTCCCTAATGGAGAACATATAATTCTAGATGTAGATCACTGGCTATCTATGTTAAAATTGCTTGAAAATAATGAGGAATTCTGGAAAGTTCATGATGAAGTCTCATCTGCACACGCGGAAACACTTCCTAAACAAATTAAATCCCCAGTAGAATTCCTTAAAAGACTTGAAGCTTGTAATTTCTATTCTCTTAATGCTGAAACTCCTAACCATTTTACCTTGATCCTTGGTTCGGATATACCTAAAAAATTCCTTACCGTCTTAATAGAAAAAGTAATTTCTGCTATGGGCTTTGATATAGAAATAAAAGAAGGTATCGCTAAATTGAGAATTAAGATCGAGAAAAAATAAGCAATTAAAATATATTTTTAATTTAATCACCTTTTTTACAACAGATATACTGAAATTTGGTAATTTTTACGCAATTTTTCATTTATTGAAATAAAATTTTCTATCTATGATAAAAAATAAAGATTATCCTTTTGTTTTTGAAATATGTCTATATATAATATATGAAATATTTATTTAATTTAATGAATTTAATAAATAATAAGCCAAGAATATATCGTAAACTTTTAATTTTAGAGGGTGAGGCTCATTTCTATAATAAAATTAATAGAAATCATTTTACATAATTTAAAATCATTTAAAAACTTATAATTTCTATTATATATACATATTATTTTTGAATATTTCTCCGAGATTGATGAATAGATGAATATTATTAAACCTTTATATTTTTTTCATTTTCATAAATAAAATTATTATTGGAAAATTAATTTCATAGAAATTTATTGGTCGTTTTATAATAAATTCTCATAATCACATATTAATAAAATTAAGATTTATAATTGTAAAAATATTTGGTAATCAACTATTGAGATATAATGTGATAAGGCAATGAATGATCTAGATGCTTTTAAAAAGTTATTAAGATCTAACTTCTCGGAAATAGAAATTAATGAAGTTTTTCGCGAATTAAATGAATATGTAGAAAAATGCCTCCAATGTAAAAAACCTAAATGTATTGAAGGATGTCCACATTGCTTCAATATCCCCGATTTTATAAAAAATATTAAAGAACAAAAATTTGATGAAGCATTGAAAATTTATTATGATTTGACACCATTTCCAATAACTTTAAGTATAATATGTCCGCATACATGTGAAGAAACTTGTGTTCTTTCCAAAAAAGATAAAGGTGTACCAATTAGTAGGATTAAAGAAATATTATCTAAATATTTGAAACTTCCTGATTCATTCTTTAAAAAAGAAGAGCCAAAAAATAAGTCTATTGCTATTATAGGATCTGGACCAGCTGGCCTTAAATCAGCTACTATACTTGCCAAAAAAGGATATGACGTAACCATTTATGAAATGTATGAGAAACCTGGTGGTATGCTGATACTTGGAATTCCAGATTTCAGACTTCCTCGAGATATATTAAATTCAGAAATTGATAATATTAAACGTCTAGGTGTAAAATTCATATTAAATACTGAAATCGACGCTGAAAAATTCCATGAATTGAAAAATTCAGGACAATATGCTATGATCGTTATAGCGATCGGGGCACATGAAGTTCGAAAAATGAATATAAAAGGCGAAGACTCTCCAGATGTGATTCAAGCTCTGAATTTCTTGAAAAATTATAATCTAGGTAAAAAAATAAAAGTTGGAAAAAAGGTGGCGGTAATAGGTGGGGGTAATGTCGCTTTTGACGCAGCTAGAGTAGCGAAAAGACTTGGAGCAGAAGTTTCAATACTATATAGAAGATCTAAAAACGAAATGCCAGGCAGCGAACATGAACTACAAAAGGTAATAGATGATGGAATAGATATTCAGTATCTAACCAATCCTGTTGAAATACTTGTAGATAATCATAATCGTGTAATAGGTTTAAAACTTGTAAGAATGAGATTGGGCGAACTGGATAAGTCTGGTAGACCTAGACCGATTCCAATAGAGGGTTCTGAATTTGAAAGAAAGTTTGATACTGTTATCGAGGCTATAGGACAACGTACAAGTCTTGAGATGGTGCTAGATAAATTTGGACTTAAAGACCAATTAAATGATATGAAAATAGAAGATAATTTCGCATCTGGTGATAATATTTTAATAATTGGTGATTGTTTTACTGGGCCCAGTACCGTCATTGAAAGTATAAAATCCGCTGCTGATGGATGCCAGTTTTTACTGAAATGCTTGGAAGATGGATAATACGATTATTAAACTAAAAATTTACGTGGTTTGTAAGGAATTATAAGTCGAATATGCGTATCATATAATAACATTAAATTTTAATCTTTAATATTGAATTTTTTACAATCTCAATCTATCACTATGATTTTTCCCTATCTTTAGATTTAAAAGCAGATGAATATTAAAATTTATAATATTCAAAAATTTTTTACATTATTATATTCGTTCTTTATAAGCATTTAATTGGAACTTTAACAAGTGGAAGCCTTTATTATGGAAAATGATTGGAATAAAATGAGCATAAAAGAAGTGGAATTTTTTCTGAAAAATGGTGTATTTGAAAGAAATCTAATTGCAACTATTTTAAGAAATGTAGTAATTAAAGAAAGAATTGAAGATAAAATCAGGAAGATTATTAAAGATCTAAAATATTTTCCGAAAAAAATTTCTGTTAAAATAGAAGACTTAAAACAACACGAAGTTCAAACTTTACCAAGAATCAGAATAACTAAAATAATGATGGGGGCCGATCTAATTTCTTACAATATAATACCTGATTTTTTAATAAAACTGGAAATTTTAGATGCTAAAAAACGTGTTTTCTATTTGCCTGGTGAAATTGAAAGAAATTTATCCTCACAACACTATGAACAGTTCCTTTTGTATTCTTTTTATGTTTCTATAATGTTAAAACGAGCTGAATTAAGTACGGAATGCATTATTGATCCTCCTTTTTTTATCATTTATTTATTTGATAATACTAATATCCAAAAAATTGTGAAAAATAGGTTCGGTGGAAAATTGATTGATTTAAAGGAAATAGAATATAGTATTGAAAACTCAGATTTGGATCTTTGTAAAAAATTCTTGAAGAATAAACTTGAATTGAACGAACTTTTCAAAATTATATCAGAACAATCAAAAAATGATCCATTGCTATTAAAAAGTAGAAAAAAATTTATACTATCCTTCATATATAATAGATTAGATGAAAGAAAAAAACAGATATTCCTAAAAAAATTAATTGAAGATGTGGCATTTATGACTGAAGTTGAAGATTGGAAACGGGAGTTTTTTGATATTTTAAGTCCAGAAGATTATAAAAAAATACCTATAGATGCTTTAAAATATTTAACCTCCGAACAACTCAAAGGCTTGACTCCCGAACAACTCAAAGGCTTGACTCCCGAACA
>CAZYEE010000068.1:0-14750 GCA_964646355.1 uncultured archaeon
AAATGAAAAATAGAGAATCAAATATATCTAATTAATTTAGGTGAGATCAATGAGTGTATATTTTAGTGAAAGAAAATTCATCCAATCAATAATAATTGCTTTTGCAGGGTTAGGTATCAGTTTAGTTGTGGGTTTTATTATAGTTTTATTTATAGAACATGATACTACAATGAATTTAATAAATACGTTATTTTTTACACCCGATGTTGCCGAGTACATCAATCCTGTTGTTTTATTCATTACTATAATTTGTCTGTACACCACACCAGGTCCAGGCTTGATTATATGGTTAATCAATGTCGATCCTAACATGTTTTTTGGACTGGTCTCTGGAATCCTAGCTGCATCTATCCTAACTTGGACAATTGTGGGTATTTTAATTGGTTATATAACGAGAAATCCACAGAGATCATTATTTTTAGGCATATTAACAGTAACTTTTAGTCTAGTATTTACAATTATTATGGAACTAGTATCATTTGGAAGTGCTGGCCTTCTTTTTACTGGAATAGTAGGTGTAACAGCAATTGGAATTATTATCCTAATGACCGTTGCTTTCAGTCTTATTATGGTCGTATATTGTGCAGTAATTAGTGCAGTATCTGCAACATTGATCAACAAGTTCGTGTCTCCAGAGATTTAATTAATTCTTTTTTCATTTTTATCAATTATAACTCTTGATCGTTAATCTTCATTTAAAAAAAATTTAAAATACGTTTAATCTAAAAATATTGGACCACCTTATTGACAGAATTCCCATTGTCGGAATTGATAAATCACTAACCAAATTCATTAAATTAATAAGATATATGAACCACACATTTATTAAACAATGATCTAATCTCTAGTTTAAATGACTATAAATATTTTAAAGAATTCAAAAGAATAATAATAATGAACGCGTGGTCTTTTAAATGGAAAAAAAGGGTAAAAATGTCAGAAAAACTAAGAAAAAGAAGTCTAAACCGTTAAAAAATATATTAAAGAGATCTTTTTGGAAATCACGTTTACCATGGCCACAGAAAATTGTTAGAAAGCCAAAAATTAGATTAGATAACCCTTTTATTGGAAAAAAGATCCCTAGTTTCTTAACTTCAAGGTATGTAGTATTAATTCTTGTTTATGTTGTATTATATTTCTTTTTGAGTGGAGGAATGTATTTTCTTATTGGAGCGTATCGTTCGATTCCGATGGGATATGGCCAAGGAAATCCACCAGAGCCAATAATTTATTTAAGATCCCTTAATGATCAGTTTATTATTGAGGGCATTCTATCTGCCTTTTTCATATTTATTGCATTAGGTGGTTTTCTGTTTATGTATATGGGAACTAAAAATTTTTCAAAGCCATCTACATGCTATGTCTATTTAGCAATCGGAATTATTCTAGTAATAATTGGATTTTTCCTATTGGAAATTGCTATGTATCAAAAAGGAATCAAATTATATGATGAGAGTCTGTATTCAGTGATGTTATAAATTTTTATTTTATATATTAAATTAAAATCCCGATATTTTATATTAAAAGATTCAATTTCAAAATATTTCTATTATTTTTATTAGATATTTTTATAATCTCTTTTTTATTATTTCTTAAAATAAACAGTCTCTAAAACGATAGATGTAATGCCCTTTTTGAATTAGAAATTTCTAAAACTCATTGTTTCGATTGAGATTAAAAAGAAATAAATATTAAAAAAAATTCTATTATCAAGATGACTGAAGAAAATAAAGAGAAATCTGGTAAGCTTAAAAAAAGCGATATTAGATTAATGGAATATTTTTGTGCAGTATTTTTATGTTTATTTATTGGATTTATATTTATTCCCTATATTATCAATTTATTTAACCCATCTTATGGCTGGAATTTATATGATTTTATTGTAATTTTAGTAATTTCTTTATTATGGACCGTCCCTGCACTCACAACTAACGCAACAATGGTTATATTTGGCAAAAATGGTAAACCGATAGATGGTGGTAGATTATTCAAAGGAAAAAGGATATTAGGAGAGGGTAAGACCTGGCAAGGAATGATTGGAGGAGTATTATTCGGATTAAATATTGGAATGATTATCTGGGTCTTAAACTATTTTGTTATTAACGATGCAATGGTGTTATTGGGCCTTAATAACTTTCAAATTAACCCGGTTAATGGCGATGTTATAACAATCTATAAAAACGAAGCTGAAATAGCAAGTTTCTTTAAAATTCCACCCCTAACTGCCTTTTTAACCAGTTTTTGTACTGCATTTGGTGCTTTTTTTGGAGATATGGTTGGTTCTGCAATTAAAAGACGTCTAAATTATAAAAGGGGTGCTCCATTACCGCTTATTGATCAATTAGATTTCATTTCATTTGCTATGCTTTTTGCTTATTTATGTCATCCAATTCAGAATGTATGGCTGTATGTAGTTTTTATGCTAATTTTCACACCTCTTGTCCATTTACTCGCTAATGTAATCGCTTATATGTTGCATTTGAAAAAAGAACCATGGTAAATTTAATTGACCAAACCAAAAAATAATAATTATAAATAAATTATTCAGAAAACAAAGATATTTTCTAAAAAATAGCAGAATTCTAATCTATTAAAATTAAAGATATTTTTTAATTTTAACTTTGTAAATTTTATTTAATCAACTATTTATCTGTTTTATCATACTCTAATAATTTATTTTGGTACAATCTGTTCCCTTTGTAATTTTCTATTTATTTTAATATTTACTTTGCTATAATAAATTTATTTGTTTATTATCCTTTTAATTTTTTAAACAATTCCTGTATTTGTTAGTGTAAATTCGCACTCTTCTATTATATCTGTAATTTTTGGTTTTATTCTGACCATTTTTCGTTTAGAAAATTCTCTATTCCCCAATTTTCTTATTTCAAGGTCATAATCCGAGTAAAATGTAGAAATTTGATTGTAAAATGGCGTTTCAGACCTATCGTTATTATTTTCATCAACTGCTTTAATAGAAGAGCTCTGATTAATTATCAAAATAATTAGTCCGAAAGTTTTTGAGATATTTTTTAACAGAGCTAATTGCCTTGATAACATTCTCTTTTTTAAATAAGTTTTTGAATCAATTCGGCTCTTTTTTACCATTAATGAAACGAGATCATCTAATACTATAAGCTTAAATTGGTCTGTTATAAAATTTTCAAGTCTATTAATTATTCTATCTTGATCTTGAAAGCTTTCAGGTTTTTGAACAAAAATCTGCCTCGAAATTTTTGGAAATTGTTCATTTGAAATTTGTTTAAGTCGGGGCAGATTAAGACCTGTATCAGTAACGATGTATAATATTTTATATCCTTTTTTAGCAACCAAATAAGCTAAAAATAAACCAAAAGTACTTTTACCCGTTCCTTCCTTTCCATATATGTGATATAAATTATTAGCCTTAAAACCACCCAATAATAGATTATTAATACAGGTATTATCCAATTGAATGTTAAAATCATCCATTTTTCATTCAGATCCCGAATATTCTCTTATCACTTTTATTAATTTTATGATTTTATTTAAATTTCTTGTTTTTAATTTATCTATTCCATATATTAATTAACTTTATTAATTTTGATTATATTTATAGTAGTAGAATTGAGAATATGGCTACGTTCTTAATTAATTAGGAGAGGCGCCTATTATGATCGATGATGATAAAATTAATCTGCTTATAATATTTGGGTCATTGATGCTCATAATTTCTACATTCTTACCTTGGATAAGATATGTTGATACTATTGAAAATTATATTATAGATTTAAATGCTATAGATTTGGTACTGGGCACTTTTGGAATGAGCTTTATTCCATGGAATAATTGGTTTGATACTTATGGTATATTGCCATATCAGATTCCACTAATTTTTCCTTTAATAACTGGAATTATTGGATTGATTTTTGGTTTATTTAGATTTTTTAAAAAAATCGGCTATTTTTCAGAGGAAAAATATAATGAACTAATTCATTGGTTATATACATTTTCTTTTGGCACAATAATTTATATAACTATTTTTATCTATTTTATATCCAACTTTTTGTGGAAATACTATATCATCATATATCTTAATGGTTCTGGAGTAGTTTTATGCTTTATTGGTTCCTCTCTTCTTTTTATTTCAGGACTCATTATAAAGAAACAAGCAAAGTAAATGGATTGTGATTTTAATTCATTTTTTTAAATCCTTATAAATAATAAAAATATATAAATAATTGTCCATAAGATATTTGAGAGATTTCTTGAATTAATTATTAGGATTAAAATACTAACAAATAATTCAATTTCACTAAGTTTAATAAATTACCGAATAATGAACTTTAATATAAGCTCAATATGATTTTAATAATTATATTGAGGTCATTAATACAATAAAATATAAAACGAAGTTGAGGCATAGATAAAGAAAGAATATTATTCAAAGGTGTATTTAAGAATTGTTTGAACCAGGAAATGAGAGAGATGAGATAATTTTAGCAAGAAAGGGTGGAAGACACGGATTTTCAACTGAATTCAGGGCTATGGTTAATAAAAATCTAAGCATTGCCGTCTATGAGAGCAAAACAGGTACAACCATTCTAGTTATAAAGAAAGAGCTTTCTGATTATGAGATTGAGTGTTATCCTTCGGAAGCTCCAGAGAAAAACGATCTCGGCGGTGAAAAATTACCTTGGGAAATTGTAGTTGCTGACACATCCATTTTTACAAATGAAGTTTTTAAAATTAATAGTATTATCAAGGAAATATTAGGCACCAGCTATGATTTAAGACTTGATTCCATTAGATTATGCATTGGTAATGAAAATGAATATGTCACCATCGACGAAACCGATCTAGAAGATTCTAATATAACTCCTACATTAAAAGGTCTAAAAGAATTCATTTTATCCACTCGAATGGGCGTCAAAGGTTTTACAATAAGACATTATGATCCAAAAAGAGGTAATTTAATTTTCCTAGAAAGTTCTATTGATCGACCAAATTACGAAATAAAGAGCATCAAAGTCTCTATTATCTCCAGCCTACAAAATCGTGGTTATTATATGCAACAAGAACATAAGCCATATGGATTACAACTTTATATTGTAATGAAAGTGCGGGAACTTAGTGATTTGATTGTAAAATTATTAGAAAAATTGGGAATTCCGATTGAGATAATTTATCTAAGAAGAACCTCTGCTATAAATAAATGGCAGGCTTTAGAATGTGAAATAAATGAAAATAATTTATTCAACTATTTAAAAACTACAAAATCCAATTTAACTAATGATGATGTTAAAAATATCATCTATTTTGCAAAAAGAAATCATTTTGAATTTGAAATAATTGATAAAATGGCTGATATTCTTGATAAGTTAAAGTATGAGAAAAAAGAAAAATCTGGTTATATTGAATCCTTTAATATGGAAACAATAGCAGCAGCAGCTAATATCGTATTGTATCATTTTGGTATATTCGATACAAAACTTGAACTTCCTTCAGGATTGAATAACAATTTGATAGTAAAAAGGCAAAATGATCTATTAAAATTTATCTAATAATATATAACTATTTTTTACTTACTATTCGTATAAGTTATTTTATAAAAAGTTCAAAATCAAGTGTTGTTAATTTTTGAATTTTAGGCGGTTATCAAAAAGATAACACATTATTTTTTGGGATATAAAATTCTTAAATAAAATTTTTACCTTAAAATTTTTTATTAATAAATTAAGATATTATCAACAGATATTTAATAAATCTAATTGGATTATTAGAGGTAATTTTTTGACAGATCAGAAGATAAAAGAACTACAAGATAAAATTCTTAAATTAAAAGAAAAAGAAAATGCATTAATTCTAGCTCATTTTTATGTTGACACTAGTATTCAAGAAATAGCAGATGCAGTAGGCGATAGTCTATACCTCGCAAAGGTTGCGAAGGAGAAAGGCGATGATTTTGATTATATTATTGAAGCTGCAGTATATTTTATGGCTGAAACTGCAGTAATATTGAATCCTGAAAAGGAGGTTTATATTAGCGGTTTGGAAACATTTTGTCCAATGGCAAGAATGTGTCCTGCCAATATCATTGATGAGTTCAAGTTAAAATACCCAGATTATCCTGTTGTTCTTTATGTCAATACTACTGCCGAAGCTAAAACTAGGGCTGATGTAATGTGTACTTCTTCTAATGCTGTAAAAATTTGTAAAAGCCTAAACGTTTCCGCACTCCTTTTCGGACCAGATAAAAATCTAGGTTTATGGGTCAAAAAAGAATCCGGAATTGATATAATAAATGTCCCTCAAAATGGATATTGTTATGTACATAATTTATTCACACTCGAAGTACTAAAACAAAAGAAAGCAGAACACCCAAACGCAATTATTCTAGCTCATCCCGAATGTAAACCTGAAATTCTGGAATATGCGGATGTTGTTGGTTCTACAAAAATTATGTATGATTATTGCAGAAATTCTAAAAATACTGAGTTTATTATTGCTACCGAAAAAGGTTTAATAGATAGAATGAATAAAGAGTTTGGTCCAGAAAAGAAATTCTATCCAGCTCTTGATAAAGCAATTTGTAAATCCATGAAAAATAACTCACTTGATGGCGTTCTCGAAATTCTATTAAAAAAACCAAAAATCAAGAGAGTTACTGTCGAACCGCAAATAGCAGAAAAAGCTCGCATCGGAATTGATAAAATGTTTGAGTTAATGAAAAATTAAACAAATATTTAATTAATAGTGATAAATATTTTAAAAAAACTTATTTATTTCAAAAAATAGTAAGGTTTTTTTATGTAATTTGTTCTTTCTTATTTTATTCATTGACGCTTTTTATTAAATCGTGGAATAGCATTCTTAATTTTTCCTTTTTATTGGGCTTGATCCTCCTTATAAAGAGACTTAAGATAAACCCGATTAACGCTAAAAACCAACCTGTAGATAGTCCATATACTCTCGTCATAGTAAGACCAAAAATTGGGAAGCCTGAGCCATTAAAAATCCCATACATAATACCAAATGGATATATGAAAAAGCTCAGAACCAGCAAAATCATTAATAAATTTCCAATTGCTCTTGAAGGGTTAAATATTGAATAGACACTTAATATTCCAATCAAGACTAAAAAACCAAATGATATATCCATCATTACTAATATTGGATACATTTCGGGTGAAACTATTGCATAATCATAGAAATAATATGTTAAGCCGCCATAATTTAAATATATTGGAGTTATTGAAAATAAAATATCCCCTGATATCTGATACCAGGGAAAGAATAACGAGATTACTGCCAATATTCCTCCAGAAAAACCTATCCATTTAAAAATATGGTATTTTAAATCTTTTGGGACGGTATAGCTTTTTATAACTTCTTCAAAATCTTTTTGTTCTCTAAAATCTTCTATTTTTATTTTATTTCTATCTTTATTTTCCATTGTAAAATTACCTTGTCTCTTAGATCCTTGTTAATAATTTATATTACTATTTGACTTAAATAGTTTTTAACAAATATTTCAAATGTGATATAAATGGTGAAAATTATTAAAGTAGCCGCTATTCAATCAAAAATTTATTTTAACAAACAGAAGACAATCGAAAAAATCAAGGAACAAATCAAAGAAGCCAGTAAATATGAAGTGGATCTTGTGTGTTTGCCGGAAAGGTGGAATTATTTAGATGGTACTGTTGAAAATGATCCCGAAGATTTGGACGGGATAAGCAACAGGGCTTTGAGTTCATTTGCAAAGGAGTTTAATATACATATAATAGGCGGTGCCATTTGGCAAAAACATAACGATTCATTAATTATCACTTCTTCAATATTTGGAACAAATGGAGATCGAATTGGGCTCCAACAAAAACAGCATTTATATTTATTTGAAAGAAAATATTTTAAACCCGGCGGAGAACTTAAACTATTTGATACAAAATTAGGCAAATTAGGAATTTTGATATGTTTTGATATGACATTCCCCGAAGCACCTCGAAAATTAACATTAAAAGGTGCAGATATTCTGATCACACCTGTTATGATACGGTTTGATGGAATTGCAAATTGGCATATCTATCTAAAAGCTCGCGCATTAGAAAATAGAATTCCAGTAGTTGGGGTTAATGTGGTTGGCGAGATGCTTGATCGT
Organism: uncultured archaeon; assembly: GCA_964646355.1. GTDB lineage: Archaea > Asgardarchaeota > Lokiarchaeia > Helarchaeales > HEL-GB-B > HEL-GB-B. Next base: position 8,141 of record CAZYEE010000068.1, read on the forward strand.
ATATATCCCGGGCAAAGTATGATTATTGACTTTAAAAAGGGACATACCACTCCTTCAAAATTAGATATAGTTATCGGTAAAAAAAATGAACCTGACGTTGTAATCAAAGATATCGATTTAAACTATACAAGAAAATTAAGGAAAAAAAGGTTGGAGCAAAGAACCGAATATGATAATTATCTACTATGATTCATATTATTATTTGTTTATATTGGTATTTTGATTATGATTTTTTTATTCTTTATTTATTTCATCTTTATTTTGTTCTGAAATTTCATGATTTTTAGTTAGGTCGTTGCTATTATCTGTTTTTTTATTTTGCTCTAAGTTTAAATTAGATCTGGGTATGTTTGGTGCTTCTTTTTTTTCAACGACTTTTAGTTCATCAATCGCAGGTATTTCTATATTCACCTTAACTGGAGTAGGCATTAAAATTTTCAAGTCTTTAATATCTAAATTCTGTTTAATTGGTGTTGCTTCTGTGGGCTTTTCATGTTTAAACACCTCATCATCTCTAAATAATTCACTTTTTAGTTCAGATTCTGTGATAATTAGACCTTCTGAGACTTCTTCGTAGAGGTTATCAATTTTCTCAATAATCTTTTCTAATTCTGGATCAAATTTCTTATATTCTGGTGTTAAATCCCAGACATCATCAGCTATGGTCTTACCCTCATGGATTTGCATTAATAATCCATTTTCATATAATTTAAATATATAAAATAATGCTTCATGAATTGTGATATCTAGTTCTTTTGCAATATCCTTGGCAGTGCATCCGATATATTTATTTTTTGCTATAAAATAGAAGGTTCGACCTAGTTTAGTTTCAAGTTCGGGTAATTTTGCTGTAATGCTTTTTGTCTTAGTTCCACCATCCCTCATAGTTTTTCTTGAATTTCTGTTTTTAGATTTCTCAGCTCGAGTCTTTCCATTTAAATCTTGGTCTGAGGTTATTTCTTTAGTTGAATCTTGGTTTGAGCCCTTATTTGTATACGTTTCTATATCAGCATTTAATTCGGCAGAGGTTTTTGTATTATTTTGGTCGATATTATTGGAATTATTATTCTCAAAGAAATCCACATTCGAATCATCGACTAGCGATTTTTTCTTAGAAACAATAATCTTTTTCTTCTTACCAAATGCTAATCGAAGCAGTTTAAATATTCCTTTTGGTATCCAAAACATACCTTGTAATAAGTATTTCAAGGGTATGATAACCATTTTTGTTATTTCATCAACTATTAACGCCAATTTAGAACGTTGGTCAATATCTCTCCAGAAATTCCTAAATAAGAAAATATCTTTTACATCTCTTAATAATTTATTGGAATTTAATTTTTTATTATATTCAAATAGGAATTTCATAAAGAATGATCTAGGATTTCTAAAATCTCTTTTCAATCGTAATCTCATTCTCAGTAGTCCTGAGTACTTTTTGATGTTCATTTCACCGTTCATCAGTTTTTCATCCCACTCATCTTGTTTTTTCTTGAGCCATTTCAACATTTTCTTTGTAGCCATTCTATTAAATCTGAACTTTTCTCTATTGTTTAAATAGTGGTTTGCTCCTCCAATAAGTCCTATTGCAAAAATAAATGCCCATGTGATTGGTGAAGTTATAATATCCATCAAAATGTTGCTTTCTGCTTTTGGTGGGATCTCTATTTTTGGGATATTATATACCAAAATTGTGGGATAAATACTATTCACCGTAATAGAGCTCGAAATCGGTAAAATATCTATTCCTTCATAATCTTCAGTGCAATCAACCCATACTTGAATTGAAATATTTTTACTTGGTAAGCCAGTTAAATTAATTTTCAATCTCAGTTCCCTTAATTTCCAATCAGTGGTAACACATTTTCTCTCATCAGGGCTGATTGTCAGATAATTTTTGAAAACTACACTTCCATTGACATATTTAAGTCCGATCAAATCCCAATCAAAATCTTCAATAATGCTATCATTTATATCAATCCATTTTCCAGAAGTAACATTATACCCTTGAATTATTATTCTATTCTTAGGGATCGGGTTCTCCTCATTTGAAAGTGTAATGCCAAAATATTGAAGGGTGATATCTTTTTCTTCATTATTTCTTATATCACATTGAATATATTTCCAATTGGAGGAATCACCTGTTTCATTAATAAATACATTGTAATCAATAAAATCATCATTAAGGGCTCTAACATCTAGTACACCTGTGAAGGCTTTATCATATTTTGCAACATCACTCATTTCTTGGAGAGTAATCATTAAATTCAATTCAAATATTAACAAATTCAAGAGCCCAATACCTTCCAGCTGAAAAGCACCGCCCAATTCTTGAAGATCCGATGGATTCATGGACATACCTGCAAGATTATCAAAACCATTAAGGTCGGTTGACGAGATGGATGATAAACTACCAATGCTAGCCATCGATGTTAAATCTGGCAAGTTTAAGCCAATTGTTTGCATTAAATTTGTAATAGGTTCAGGTAGATTATAATATATAGAAATTTCATCATTGGTACGTGTAAATTTAAATGATATTATCCAAATTCCAATCACTTCTGACCATATTTTGCTAAAATCTGTTAAATTTACTGCTTGAATTTTGTTATTTATTTGACCAACACACATATCTAATATTGAATTATTATCAATATCTCCTATTCCAATACTTCTTACATTATCCTCGACTTTATATTCCCATTCTATTGAGCTATTATATTTATATACTGAAATATTATTATTATCCGCCCCAATAATTATTTCTTTCTCGGAATCATTATCGATATCAAATACTTTTAATACTCTCGGAACAGAATTAATGTTTTTATTCCAGATATTTGTTCCATTTATTCCATTTACTAAGGTAAGGTTAGTGGTAGTAATCATGACCAAATCATCCAAACCTGAAGTCCCTTGAATGACATCCATATCATATATAATTGTGTTTGTTTCTTTATTCCATAAATCAGATCGGTTTTCTCCAGAAAATGCAAATAAATAGTCATATTTTACATAAGCTATGATATCATCATATTTATCTCCCGTGAAATTACCGACAACAAAACTCATTACATCATTATCAAATACCTTCTTCCATAAAAGCTCGCCATCTGTACTGTTAAAACATTTTATCGAATTAGCATATGAACTTAACAGAATTTCGGATTGGTTATCCATATTTAGATCTGTAATCTCAATTTTTGTTATTTTATTTCCTATCGTTCTGTTCCACAGCTGTTGACCTGTGCCATTTAGTACTACGAGATAGTATTCATTCACTCCTAAAACAATTTCATTATTTGAGGCATTGTTATCAACATCCCCGATCACCATGCTGTCGATGCTATTATCAAAATTATATTTCATCAAAACAGAACCCGTCCCATTTAGAATTAATAGAGTCCCGTTCGTTAACCCTACTATTATCTCATTTTGTCCATTGTTATAAAAATCTTGTATGAACATGTGTGCAATCTTGTTAATTAATGTAATATTATACAATTGCCTTCCTGTAGTCCCATTATATACATATATTGTATTATCCGTCGATCCTAATATGATCTCTTTATCTGGTTCACCATAAACATCTTCAATAAATGAAAATGGAATCTCATATCCTTCATTTAATTTTGTATATTTTGTATTATTTCCGAAAGGTTCTAATCCTTCACTATAGATGTATCCTTCATCAATCGTAATATTATTAGGATATGGAAGGATCGTCCTTGTCATGTTCATATAATCTATATCAAATGCAATTGGCCTTGATGTATTAATTATAAATTTGAATCGAGTAATATGGTCATTATCAAATTTGCGATCATAATAATTCCAATAATCAGGATTGGATAAATCTAGCGTCAAATTATACCATGTATTATTTTCTAAAAGGAATTCTTGAAGGTTCTTTTTAATGATTGTATTATTTCCGTCATAAATTTTTAAATCAACTTTAGCATTGGTATTATTCATTCTAAGATTCATAAATAATTTCTTTCCAGGCACTAAAACGTTTTTACTAAAATTAGATAACCCGTTCACAATAAATCGTTTATATATCGGAGTATCGTTTATTATTATCTCATACCCGTCTATAGTTGAATTAACCCATTTTGGTTTTGTACCATCTTCTAATACATAATTCGCAATTGTAATTGAAACCCCTTGGGTAAAATTACTTGTAATGTTAAATCCGCTTAAATCCGATACCGGCATTTTGAAATTCAAGGTGTTTCTAACATATAATATTGGATTCATGTAGATCTGCAATTGAGTATTAAAGCTAATATTATTTAAGAATGATATATTCTCTTGCGAACTGTTATTTCCAAAGAAGCTTCCATATTGAGAGCTAACGTCAGGTATATATACATCGGGAGGATTTCCATATGGCGATTGAAATTGCTTTTGTATCGATTCAATACCTCTTAGAAAACTGTCAATACCATGAAATCCTGTCTCTAAAATAAATGGATCAAATGGTGTGATGTTTACATTAGCACTTTGATTTCTCAGTAAAGCGCCATATTTTCCTCCAAAAGTTGAATTTAACAAGAGCAGCTGAGTAGCAAGAGATCTAGATATATTTCCCAATGTATACCAGAATGAACCTTCACCTGGGGTCATCATGTTTAAAAATGATGTATATATTCCTGGTGCTGTGGAATTGGGTGATCCAGAGACATTTGTTTCAGCAAATATTACATTTCCAAAAACTTGGTCTATTAGATAGAAAAATCCAGTAGTATTACCTATTTTATATTCATATGTCCTGGTCAAATTGATCAGACCACCCATTCCCGTTAAATTTACTATCTCAATTTTTGTATAAAAATCAGTCATATTATTCGAAAGTTCTGATGCCGTTGCATTTACAAATAAATATTCAAGATGTATCAGATCTAATATTGTCATATTTTTAATAGTAATAACTGCAGGATTGCCCAATAATTCAATAATTTGGGCACCAAATGACGCTGTAATCCTTCTCTCCATATCCGATATATAATCCATAGAAGTATTTAAAGTATTTTGAACATTAATCAAATTAATCGCATCAAGTGGAAATGAGCTTGATATATCATCAATCACATCACCTATTGTTTGATAACTATCTTGGAGAAATCCTTTAAGCAAATCTGCTTCTACAAGCGCAATCATCAAATTATTTATCATCGAATAAAGCCCCATATTCATTATAGTGTTCTCCATAGACATTATTTCAAAAATGTATTGTAAATATGAGGATAGCGCCATAAATTCCTCTAAAATTGAATCAACAACAAGTCCTACCCAATATCCTTGAAGTCCTGCAATGACTCCAAGCATTCCACTTATTGCATCTAAAACTGATGAAGTCATTTCTGAAGACCTAGAAATTACAAGCATCATTGGCTGTATTTCAAGAATGCCCCATCCTCCACCTTTTAAGATTTTCGCGCTCCAATTAACAGTATAATTATTGGTCAGTACAGCCCATGAAATTTGCTGGACAAAACTCATAAAATTTTGCATTATCGGAGGTTGCGAAAATTCTGGCTCGGATATGTCCATTTCCTCCTCCTTTTCTGAGTATGGCAAAATTATTGTAAGGAGAGCTATGTAAGGTGGTCTAATTATCGAATTTAATCCAAATTTTCCTCTATCAATTCTCTGCAAATTAATAACTTGTGTTATTTTTGAGCCAATAGGTGCATATATCTTAGGGTTTCCATCTGATTTGTTTAAATAAACCCTGGTATTATTAATATAGTATATTGACGATATTTTATATGGTATCTCACTGGTCGTCTTTACTACATACCCGAACTCTTTCCTACTTCTTGGCTCTATTGTAATATTTGGAAATTTTATTAACATATAACCATATGTGCCGTTATCTAGAAATTCAACTTCAGGTCTCTTATCAAAACTACCCCTGATTACTTGAAATGTATCCAAGATCGGATTTTCAATCCTATCTTTTAATTGAAATGATACCCTATTATTGCCCAAATTTCTAATTGAAAAAGTCACGGTCGTCCTTTTTTCTAAAATCTTCCCAAATGGGTCTATATTTGCCGTCATCGATTCTGTTTTTGTTATCTCAACGTTTGGTGGAACATCCTCTTGTAAGCCGAATATATTATTAGTATTATTATGTGCCTTTAATATACCCAATATAGAAGTTTGACTGCCTAATGCTATGAAATATGAAATGAAAAGGATACTAATTACTAAAATTCCGAGAAATTTTTTATTTACTTTCATTCTGACAACCATCTCGTCTTTTTTTCTATCTCATTTATAATTTTATAATATTCGTTTTTTATATATTGATATTGGATAAAATCAATCTCATCTTTTCTTGATTTAAATAACTCCAAATCATGTTTTAATAACTTTAATTGTCTTTTATAACTCTTTAAACGTTTTAATTCTCTATTCTTATCAATTTTTATATACTCCCTAAGAGTATCTGTTGGTGGTGATACTCTATCTGGGCATGTATGTTGTAAATGCCCATCAATAACATAAATAACACGATCCGCTATCCCAGCAATTCCTGGATCGTGTGTAACCAATAAAAAGGTCTGACCCTCCTCTCTATTAAGCCGTTTCATTAAAT
>CAZYEE010000069.1:0-14650 GCA_964646355.1 uncultured archaeon
TAATATAATTCCATTCAAGACAGATCAACATATGATTGAAAAAATAAAAGAGATGGCTATTAAGTTATTTAAAAAATTGAAATTAAACGGGATTAATGGAATTGATCTAAAATTATATAATAATGAGTTATATTTTATGGAAATAAATCCAAGATTTCCAGGTACTATCGAGTTGTTAGAAAAGCTTACAAAATTTAATATGATTAAATTACATATTGATGCTTGTAATGGAAAGATCAGATGCCCAATGATACCCAGAAATAAATTTGGAATGAAAGTTATTATATATTCAAAAAAGGACATCACAATAACAAAATCGTTGAGGAAAAAAATATATTATGATATTCCTAATGTAGGTACTAATATAAAAAAAGGTGAGCCAATTCTTACAATTCAAATAATTGGACATAGTAGGTCTAATATTATTAATACAGTTAATAAATATGTAGAAAACCTTTATTTATTTGAATTGAATAGATAGTGTAAGGTGTTCAAGATGACATTTAATCCACTTGACGAGCTTGTTAATGAAATAAAGTCAAAAATGAAGGCAATTTTGAGTGATGAGCCATATATTGCGATATTAGATTCAAGAAATAAATATTATTATTTTGATGAAAAGTTGAATGAGAAAAAAGAGATTATTGAAGATTTTAATAAAAGTTTAACGATTGATATTGGGCAGTATTCTCTTCCTATTTCTGCTCCATTGGGATTTTTCAGGATATCAGATGATCTTATATTTGTAATTTTTCTAGAAACTGGGCAGGCGGGTAATATATTATTATTTCAAGGAATAGTTAAAAATTATACTCAAAAAATTATTGAATATATTGAAAATATCCAAATGATGGCTGAAGTTGAGGCAAGAGCTTATAAGATTATAAGATTAAGGAAGCGGAAAAAACCCAAGGATTATGTGGAAATTGTGTGTCCTTTACTGCGCCAGCAATACATGGACAAGAAATTTACTTATAATGAAGGTCTAGTGTTAAAAATGTGCGATGGGACGAAGACGATAAGTGAAATTATTAAATCTGTTAAATTACCAAAAGATGAAATAATTTCGATAATTAATACATATAAATCAAAAGGCTGGATTGAATTTATAACAAAAGGTGATGTTGAGGACGTATATTTAATGGGTACTACGGAGGAAATAGGAGCAACAGGGGAAGATATAGAGCTTTATCCAGTATTATTGGAAAAATATCGCGATAGAAAATTTTCATTTGATGAGGGTCAAATCATCCAATTTTGTGATGGTAAGCATAATATTAAACAAATTTCAGAAATGACTAAGAAGTCAGAAACTGAGGTTTTAGAAGTAATTAACAAGTATCAATTAAAAGGGTGGCTCGACGTTCTACAAAATCCTTTATAAATAAGAATCATAATTAATTAATTCAAGATTTAATTTAGGATCATTATTTATATATCAGAAAAACGAATAATATAAAAAATAAATAATGTTAAAATTATGTTATTCCCAATTCAAAAAGTCAATGAATTTTTTTATATGAGATGAAAGGCTTTAATTTTGTGCCGTCTTTAACTCAAATATAATTCAAATGGTGTAAAATATGGAAGAACCCGATTGGGAAAAAATTCAAGAAAAGCCAGAGAAACAATATAAAGTTGTTGGCACCTATTTATTGGATAGAAAGAAAAAGATTGTGATGCTTGAGGCGGAGCTTAAAAAAACTCAAATATTAAATCAAGAGGCAAATGCTAAAATAAAGGAGCTTGAAGAAAAGGTAAAATCATTAGAAAATGAGTTAAAAGAAAAAGCTTCAACATATGAAGAAATGAATAAAGAGAATCAGCAGATCATAAGCGATTTAAAAGTGCAGCTAAGTGCGAAGGATAATAATATTAAAGAGTTAAAGCAAGCTATAGTGGATGTTCAGAATTCTGTTAATATAGTAAAAGAAGATATTGCTAATAAAGAAAAAATGATTCAAGAAAAAGAGAAAATTATCTCTGAAAAAGATGCAGCCCTTGCTGAAAAAGATAAAGAGATTCAAGCATTAAAAGATCAAATTGCTCAAATAAATCAACAGATGTCTCAATTTCAGCCTCAAATTCAAGCCAAGGAACAAGAAATTATCAATCTAATGAAAGAAAACGACGAATTGATGAATGAAATTAGAGGATATGAGGAAAAAATCAAAGAATTACAAGCACAAATCCAAAATTTAGGAAGTTCTCAAGATATAATCTCTCAAAAAGATGCAGAAATAGCACAATTACAGGCAATTATACAAGAAAAAGACCAACAGATTAGCAAATTAAATGAAGATATGTCTGCGCTTCAATATCAACTACAATCTCTTCAAACGCGTACACAAGCGCCACAGCCCCAGCCTGCATTTCAAGAGGGCCAAAAATTGCTTGATACTACTACTGGGGCACAAACAAAAACTGCTGCACCTGTAGAAACTCAACCAGCCCCATCTAGAGAAATTGAGGTTGAAGATCGCTGGAAATGTCCTAAATGTGGCTCAAAAAGAGTAGTTGAAGAAACTGATAAAAGTAGAATACTATATGTTGCAGCAGGAAGGCCCATCTATGGTAAAAAACACCGATGTCTACAGTGCAATGCCGAATGGCGGTAATTTAATTAAAAAAATTTTTCTTTAATCTTTTAATAGTCTTAAAATGTTTTTCTTAATAAATTTTGGATCATTTTATCATATTTTTCAACGATATCACTCCACAAAAATTTCTGTTCAATAATTTTCAATGAATTTTTTTGAATTTTTCTGTAAAAATCTTTATCTATCAAAAATTTTTCGATTGCTTTTACCAATAAATTGGTATTTTTGGTAGGAATTTTTAAACAATTTAAATTATTCTTTAAATATTCTGATATTCCAGTATTTTTTGTTATTACAACTGGCACTCCAAATGCCAAGGCCTCAAGAGTACTCAAACTAAAAACTTCTCCCATTGATGGTAGAACATATAGATCAGTTTTTAATAATATTTTGTAAACTTCTTCTATATGCAATTTACCTTTAAAAGATACATAATCCTGGAGGTTATATTTCAAAACCAGATTTTCAATTTTATTGAAATAATCAAATTTTTTAGATTTTTTATGAAAATTATTAAAATAAATATTTTCAGGACCAATTATTATTAGTCTTAATTGGAATTTCTGTGAATATTTTTCTTTTATTTCAGAAAAAGCTTTTATTAAATACTCTACACCTTTTAATTCTATAATTCTGCCTATAAACGTGATCAAGAACTTATTTGTTCTGTTTTTATCAACATTTTGAGTCAGATATTTTTTATTATTTTCAAATAATTCATTTCTAATTCCAATCGGAAGAACCTTAATTAGTTTATCAACGCCAAATCTTATCTTAAGATATTTCTCCATTCGGGTTGTAAGTGTAAGAATTGTATCCGATATTTTTAAGCAAAGAATTCCGATCAAAAAATCTAAGAAATTTGAATATTTTAGTTTACCATTGATTTTATACCATGGTCTTATATTATGTAAAACAAAGATGCAAAAAAATTTCTTAAAAACGAATTTTAAAGCTAAATTTATAAAAATTTGGGAAATACCATTAATAAAGATTATTTTTGAGGATTTTAATTTAAGGATCTCACGAAATACTTTCAAATTATAAATAATTCCACGAATATATTTTCTTTTTGGGACTATTAATCTATATATAATAAGATTCTTATTTATTTTTACAATTTTTCTTTCATTTTTTTTATGTCTTATAGTAAAAATTATTATTTTATAGTTTTTTTTAGAGAGACCTAATCCAAGCTCAAATATGTATTTTTCGATTGCTCCACCTGAAATAGGTGGAATTTTTAGCAAAGGTGGTCCTATTAAAATTATTTCTGACATAATTGATAATGTCTTATAATTTATTTTTATAAGGTCTTTTATAATTTATTTGCTAAATTTTTAATAAATATTTTTAAATCATCATTAATTTCGGGATCTTCGAGACTGAGTTCAATATAAGCCTTGGCATAATCTAGAGGATTGCCGATATCGTATCTTTTTTCTCCTTTCTTCATACTTACGCCCCAAACCTCCCCTTTATTTAATAACAATTTAATAGAATCGGTAAGTTGTCGTTCACCTCCAATTCCAATCTCTGTCTCTTTTATACACTCAAAAATATCTGAATTGAAAATATATCTTCCATTGATTGCCAGTGTACTTGGTGCTTTTTCAGGAGTGGGTTTTTCTATCAGATCTTTTATTAAATAAATTCCAGTATCATTTTCAGTTCCATCAATAATACCGTATCTCGAAACTTGATCTTTTTCGACAGGTTCAATTCCAATTGTCGCAAGCGGGTTATGCTCAATATGGAATGTGCATAATCTTTTCAAATAATTATTATGTGTCATCTCAGACTTAATAATAGTATCTCCTAAAGCCACAGCAAAAGGTTCATTCTTTACAAATGATTCACCTAATAATACTGCATCAGCTAAACCTGTGGGCCTAGATTGTCTAGTAATAAAAATATTTACATTTAATTTTTCAAGGAAGCTCATTTGCTCTAATAATTTTTTCTTACCCTTCTGTCTTAGATTTTCTAATAAATTATAATCAATATCAAAATGGTCTTCAATTGCTCGCTTGTTCCGTCCAGTAATTATTAGAATATCTTTAATTCCAGCATTGGATAGCTCTTCCACCACATATTGTATAGTGGGCTTCCGACCAACAGGAAGCATCTCCTTTGGTTGGGCAAATGTAGCAGGTAATAATCTAGTCCCTAGTCCCGCACTGGGTATAATTGCTTTTCTAATTTTCATATATATTGAGCCCTATAAATTTTTATTTAAATATATTCTTGATTAGTTCTTTATTTTTAATTACCCAATCAAATAATTTTGATATTCCCTCATATTTATTAATTTTTGGATTCCATTTGAAATGAGATTTTGCTTTCGATATATTTGAATAATATACTTTTTGGTCTCCAGGTCTCCATTCATCGAAACTAAGATCAATTTTCCTTTTTAATCGATTTTCTATAATTTCGATTAATTCTAGTAAGGAAATAACATTATTTGGCCCACCACCAATATTATAAACATTACCTTTAGTTTTATCAATATATTTTGTAGCTAATTCCATTGCAGAAACCAGATCATCAACATATAAAATATCTCTAACTTGTTTACCATCACCATAAATAGTTAAAGGCTTTCCCAATATACTTGAAATAATAAAATGAGCCACCCAGCCTTGATCCTCATTCCCAAATTGTCTCTGTCCGTATATACAAGACATTCTGAATACTACAGTTTTAATTCCATAAATTCTATAATAATCTTTCATATAGGCATCAGCGGCACCTTTCGAACATCCATAAGGGCTGTGGAAATCAACGGGAGTATTTTCGCTATTTCCATCTCTCAAATCCTTAAAATCCCATCTGTTATTTCGGAGAACAACATCATATATTTCTAAATTACCATATACTTTATTTGTAGATGTAAATAAGATTGATGCATCCGTATTTGTTTGTCTAATACTTTCTAAAATATTTAAAGTACCTTCAACATTAATTTTAAAATCTGTTATTGGATCAATTATTGAAGTAGTAACCGCTACTTGTCCAGCTGTATGAAAAACCTTATCCACGTCTTTAAAAAGGTTTTTAATCCCGTCAAAATTTCTGATGTCTTCTTTAACAAAAGTAAAGTTTTTATTATTCCCAAAAAGATCTTGTAGCCACTTGTAATTGATTTTTGCGCCCTTTCTACTTAAATTATCTATTACTATCACTTCATTCTCATTCTCTTGCATAAAATAGTTTACAAGGTTCGATCCTATGAAACCAAAGCCGCCGGTTATTATTATTTTTATAGTAATTCCTCCATTTAATTTTAATAATATCATGATTTTTATAATTGAATAAAAATCAAGGTATAAAAATTATTTTAACATATTTATGTAATATTCATTATAGTATTTATAAAATAAAATGATAAAATGGGCGTACTATTGATTAAAAAGAGAGATGTACTATTAATTTTATTTGTCTGGTGTATTATTTTAGTGGTTATTATTAATAGTCCAATTCTTAAAACCAGAGTTATTAACAATTCTACAGATAATAAATCTAGCGAGATTTTTTTAAAAAATAATGACAAATCCAATTTTTCTATAGCTATTTTTTATGATAACAATTATACGGCTCCTTGGATTACCTATTCTTCTGAATTGGCATTCTTATTAAATGAAACATTAAATAACCTGTCTATAAATTGTAAGATCTATAATGGTACAGATCTTTTTAACTATATCAATAAAAATCCAAATGGAATAATAATAACCACAATGGGAATTTTACCATATTTACTATGGAATGGGTCAGACAATTCTTTAATTGAAAAATGGATTGATAATGGTGGAATTCTAATCTGGACTGGCTGTGAGGAGTTTTACTGGATAAGTTATCCTAATGGTACTAATAAAGTTTTTGGGCATAAAGGAGCTATTCAAGTAATGGATATGGACTATTTAAAAATTAGATCAAATCAAAATATTGAACCAACATCTTTAGGCTCGTTCTACATTCCATCTATTAGGTCGCATACCTCTGATATTTTTACTTCATTAAAAATACTTGAACTAAATTCTATATATTATGAAGCTTATTGTCAGTATGGTGATTTAGCGGATCCAATTTTGTTCCAACCTAAAAATGGTAATGGATATTTTATTAGAGTTCATGCAGATTGGATTGATAGTTTAGATGCAATTACTATTTCAAACTGGATATCTATGATAATAAAAAATAGAATTATGACTGTACCCTTAATTAAAAATTTTGAGTATACTAAGGAAATAATGTTATTCACTAAATCAAAATTAAATTTATCTTATTTTAATTATCATAATTCGAGTTATTTATACAATATTTGTGTTGAATCAGAATTTTTTGATCCATTTTATTTCCAAGATGTTATAACTACCCATGAGACCAATAAAACTGACCATTTAGAGCTGTCCCTTAAAAATAATGCAATTCCTACAGAAACAGCTGTTATAATTGATATATACATAAATAAATCATTTAATAATGGAATATTGAAAATATTTCACAAAAATATCACAATAAAAATCAATTTACCTTATATTATCAAAATAAAAATGCTACCTGATAATGTATTTGTTGGTGGGACAGTTGATTTACATCTTACAATTGAAAATCTACTTGATTATGAATTGAATTTAAGTTTATTTGTTTATTCACCAAACAATATACATTCTGTATATAATTTAATAAACATTCCTCCTGGAGAGAATGAATATAAGTTCTCATTAAGAATTTCATGGATAAGTATTCCCGAAAACTCTTCAATAACTATTGCAATAACTTATAATAACGTAGTAATTGATTTATACTCAGAATACCTTGCAATTAAACCTATATATGAATCACAATATTTTATTTTCCTTTTATTGATATTTTTAATCATCATAGGAGTAAGCATAATTTTTTCATATAAACTATATTTAAGAAATGAAAGAATAAAATCAATGCTTTATAATCTACTTATCAAGTCTAAATATATTAATCTTGATGAGTTTAGTAAAAATAATAAAATAAAAATAAATAAAATAAATTTAATTCTCCAAAATTTAGCACAAAATAATATTAATTTGAAATACATAATAAAAACTGATGATAACATAATTAAATTGATACCAAAGCAACAATATATTGAGTATTTAAAAAATACCATATTAACGACGAAAAAAATAACTTTTGAGCAAATTAAAAAAATGGTATTTATAACGGATGAAGAGCTTGAATCAATAATTAAAGAATTCATATAATTATTAGGGATGTCTATGAGTAATGATAAGGAAATTCTGAAAGAAAAATCCAAAAACATATTATTAGAAAAATATACGAGAGAAATTAAAAGTTTAAAAAAATATAAACAAAATATACAAAAGTTAGCTGAAATAATACCTCATGTTCTATTAATATCTTTAATTGTAATTTATATAATATATTTATTATCATTATTTCTTCTTTATGAATATTCTACCCTAATCCTATTATTAAATTGGGCACTAACGATTTCATTTACCATTTATCTAATTATTTTCTATTATTCAGAGAATCCAACGATAAAAATGCTGAAAAAAAGGGTTATTTCTTATTTATATGCAATTCAAGGTAAATTGGACTTAAGAGACGATAAATTCATCCAGATTTATTCAATAATAGATGACAAACCCATTTTGATTCTTAGAAATAAAAATAACGGTGGATCCGGGATGGATTTTAAGCTAGACTATCCTTCAACCATAATAACTGAAATTAATGGTGCTGGGCTGGTCATATTACCAGTAGTATCAGAATTATTAAATAAAATTGAAAAAAATGCGATGATCGACCTATACAGACAAAGTTTTAGAGATTTCAAAAATAATATTAAAGAAATAATTAAATCAAAATATAATTTAATGGATGATTTGGATATTTCTGATATATTAAATAATGAAATTAAAATTTTCATCACTAATAATAAATTTATTAACGAAATTGATTTAATTGAGGCTAAAACACACTTAAAATATTTGATTGGATTTCCAATTTGTGAACTTTTGATCATTATGTTAGTAAAGAACTTAAATCGTGAGCTTATATTTGAGTCTATTGAAATTGATAAGGAAATCCAAACAACTAGTATAGTATTAAAAATAGGAAATAAATTATGAATTAAAAAAATTAGGTAAGAACAGGAATTGACAAATAAGAATATTATAAATAATAATATAGGTAAAAAAAAGGAAAATTCTTTTTATAAAAAATTTATAGGTGCGTTATTTTTTTCATCTAGAATATATCGAAATAATATAACATCTAAGAGTTGCTGGCATGGTATTATAATGTTTTTTATTGGAAGTATTTTATTAAATCTCATATTATCTACTAGTACATTACCAATTTTGATGGAATTATTCTACCATTATAAATTTGAGTTAAATATAACATATTTTTCAATTATTATTTATTTTTCGCCCCAATTATTTATTATTGGCGAGAGTATATTTACAATTGGATGGATTATCATCCTTTATTTTATTTCAGTAATAAAGAAAGTAAAATTCATAATGTTATTGAATTCAGGGTTTGTTTTATCACCTTCTATTATATCAATTGTTTATTTTCTTAATAAGTATATTTTGAAAATATCCATTATTACATTCGGTGAAATCCTAGGTGGACTAATCATCACTTGGATAATTATTACAGCGATTATATATCTATTTTCAGTGTTTCAAATAGAAATTGGGGTTATCATATATTTATCAATAAAATCGATATTAAATCGAAAACGAAGAAGTTATGCAACTATTTTAGGAGTAGCAATAAGTGTCGCATTAATTATAGTTCCAGTACCCTTAATAACTGGTTTTTATTATCAAATTGGTCTAATGGCGGGTAAATACCAATATTCTGAATATTTAATAATTTCAAATTCTTCTTCAACATGTTATTCAAATAGTCTTATAAGTAAAAATATTAGTACAGAAATCTATCATTCAAATATTGAGTTATTGTGTCCTCAAAAATATTTCTATATTAAAATTTCTATAAATAATTCAGAAATGAATGCGTATTTTTGTGGATTAAATTATTCAATTTTTAAGAATTTACGGTATACTTCCTGTTCTTATATAAAAAACCCAATTTATATGAATAGTTCTGAGATAATAATTGGTAAAGAACTTGCATCCATTTTTAATATTACACTAAAATTACTTCCAATATATATAAATCTTACATACGATAATTTTTCGTATAAAGTCAGAATTATTGGAATTTTTCAGACATCATCACAATATGATAGATGCATAATTGGAAATATAGAATTATCCGATTTAATAAGACCAAATTTAACTAATTATTATTCTATAATTGAGTTAAAGTTAAAAGATTACAAGAAAGCTGATGAAACTATTTCTTATATTAAAAATAGCTATGAAGGATTAAATGTTCAGCGAGAAAATCAGATGAATGTTTTTATATATGATCTTATTAAGAGAACTACTAATAGTTTATTAATGTTATCTATTTTCATATACTGTTTAATGATTTTTGGAATGTATCATTCTACCAGAGTAGTGGTAAAAGATTCATTAAAAGAAATATTTATTTTAAAAGCAATTGGAGCTAATAATAGCCAAATTACAAGACTATTTTTATATCAGAGTTTATTGATGGGTCTATTAGGTGCTCTACTAGGTATATTTGGGGGTATTTTCCTATGTTATTCGGTTTCAGTATTAATATATTTATTGACATCAATATATGTAAGTCCAATTTTTAATCCGATAGATATACTTATTTCATTATTTTTCACGTTATGTGCAAGTACAATAGGAGGTGCAATACCTTCATATCAGGCTGCAAAAAAGAGAATTAGGTGGGAAATTGAATGAAATATCTGTTACAAATGAATATAATCCCTAAAAATCGATTTTATTATGCATTTCTTGGGCTCACATTAGCAGCATTATTATTTTCTGCAACTGCCACAACATTTATGGGTATATATTCATATATTGAGACTTATTTAGGCGAATCGGATAATGTTCTTATTCTAACAGAAGAGGGTTCCGGTAGAACGATAGCAACTAGTTATATCGATCTTCAAATAGCAAAAAGTGCTTCGTATATTCATGGTGTTATTGTATCTAGCCCAGAAACCATCACTCCATGCATAGTTAATAACCGAGTATTCGTAGTAAGAGGTGTAGAAATTGATAAATTCGCTCAAGTCGATGATTATACTATTATTAAAGGTAGAAATTTGTATTCAGCTGATTTAAATGGTGCAATACTTGGATATAAAGTAGCTAATAAACTTGGATTAGCTGTTAATTCAAAATTTATTTTGTTTAGTTCATTGAGGGATATTACAATTGAGTTGGTTGTTGTTGGTATTTTTAAATCATCAAAAAGTTCACTTAACGATGAAATAATCGTCCCTCTTTCATTGGGTCAATGGATTTCAGGGCATTATCCCGATAAATGCACATTTGTAAGAATAAAATTTGATACAGATAATGTATCTAAATCTTCTCTTCAATCTATAATTATGAGAAAACATACATTAAACTTATTTGTTTATGATAATAATACAAATGCTCCTATTAATGGAGCAAATATAGAGATATATAATATTCTTGGACAAAAAGTATTTAAGAAACAGACCGATTCTATTGGAAATATAAATTATGAATTACCAATAGGAAATTATACCATTAATATTTCTTATAATGGCATAATAAAATCAAGAAAGATATTCTTGATAAATAATATTACTCTTATTTTTAAATTAGATATTAATATTGAAATATATACACTATATATAAATGTATTTCAAGATTTAATTCCAGTTCCTGAGCATACAATTACTATTTGGCATGGTTCTGAATTAGTATTTATGGGCCAAACAAATTCTTCCGGTACAGTTTGGACAAGACTTCCTAGCTGTGAGTATATAGTTTCTACATACTATTTTAGCAACATTTCAGGCTCTCAAATAGAATATACGCAATTTATTAATTTATACAAAAATATGACATTGAACTTCCTTTTTAGAAACTATTCTCTCGATATATATACTTTTGATCCTGTTAAAAATATTTTTATTGATACAATTGTTGAAATAAAAAATATAAAAGGAAAAATAGTAAGATCCGGGCAAACTGGAGAGGATGGATATATTCAATTCACGCAGCTTCCACCAGATCATTATTATATTAATATTACTGCTGGAATGTCTAAAATGTCTGATTCGATAACACTAAAATCTGATTTAACCTTAAATTATAATATTCTACCATATTTCATTTTAAATATTTCAGTAATGAATTATTCAAGTAGCCAGAAAATTGATGCAAACATTAGTATAACTAATCTGGAAAATAATTATACAATTTATAATTCAACTGGTTATTTGAAGTATATTTGTTATAATTTAGAATCAGGGCTTTATAGAATCACATATGAAATTGATAATTACTCTGAAAGCATTATTTATAATTTAAATAAGAATGCAAATTTAACCTTTTGGACACCTCCTTATAATGTTTCTATATTTTTAAAATATTATAATGGTACTTCTGTTTCAAAAGCAAATCTAACCATTAAAAATAATAATCAAATGATTAATGCGACAACAAATTCTTCCGGAAAAGTATTATTATGGTTATTTAAATCAATTTATAATCTTACAGTCCATTACAATAATCGACTTTTCTCGACACTTCTCGAGGTAAATGATTTTTATGAGAATTTAACGTATATTGTCCCTCCTTATAATTTTACAATGGTTATTTTTAACGGAAGTAAACAGGAAAATGAGACAATAAGTAATGTATCTATAAAAATTTATGAAGCTTCTACTTCTATGCTTGTTTATAATAATATAACTGATGGTTCAGGCTTGATTTCGACCCTACTTGATCCAAATATATATAATATCTCAATACATTTTAATAATAGATCCTATTCAAAGATTATTCAAATAAAAGAATCCAATTTTCAAACCTATTTTTATATACCTCCATATAATTTAACAATAAACATAACTTCAGCTATTTCAGCGCTCCCTATTTCCAATGCATCTATTAGTGTATATAAATTACCGGAAAATCAGTTTATCTGTTCTGCCAATTCAAGCACAGATGGAATTGCAAGTGTATTACTAAATGAATCTGGTAATTATAATGTGAGTATTAATTATCAAGGAACATCTATATATAAAAACCTCCAAATTCACTCAGACCCTATAATCGATGTAATGATGCCTCCATATAACGTTTCAATATTAGTTATAGATGCAAATGGGCCCGTTAAAAATGCAAATGTTTCAATAAATTCTGATATGTATAATTTAACAGACGATAACGGGTTAACTTGGTTTATACTCGATCAAGGAATTTATAATATATCTGCTAAATATGGTAAATTAAGTAAGACCTCTATAATTGATCTTAGCGGTATAAACCCCGATACTTTTATTAAATTAAGAATTTCAAAACTATATACACTTGATGTCAATGTTGTAGACTCAATTAATGGTGAACCTATCAGTAATTGTGTTATTAATATTTATTTAAATGGTTCACTTGTTGAAACTGGAGAGACAGGAATATCCGGTAGAGCTAGTTTCGAGCTCGGAGAAACTGAAAATATTTTCTATAATATATCAGTAAAATATCACAATATATGCCAATTTAGGTTCTTGAATTTAACATCTAATACTACTATAAATTTTTCGTTAATTCGGACCAATTTATTGATAATCACGACATTAAATGGTGATGGAATACCATTACAATATTCTAAAATATTCCTTACATCCACTGATGGAATTTTTACTCGGCAGCTATATACCGATGAGAATGGTAATGGTATTATCTATTTAGATTCTGGGACTTATAATCTTACCATAACAAAAAACAATTTTATAAGGAGTATTATTTTCAATATCTGGGACGATAAACATTTATTATTTTATTTTCCACCATTTAGATTAACAGTCCATGTATTTAACTCATCAAACGATTATTTGCCTGATATAAATGTAAAATTAATGTATAAGAATGGAACTTTAATTACTGAAAGCTTAACAAACTCAGACGGAAAAGCAATATTTTTAATAAATGAGGGTGAATATAAGGTATCATTAAGATATAACAATAGAATATGGGAAAAAGAATTATCTCTCTATAATTTGAATTCTTCAATTGAACTTTTCTTTATAGTTGAAAAAGAATCAAGTTCAAAATATGCTGCGGCATCACCTTCTGAATATTCATCATCTTTATTAGAACAAACTTTCGGCTTAACTAAAGCCGTAATTTACATTTTAACAATAATTATCACTATTTTGGTTAGTCTTTCTATTATGAATGTAGTATCTGCAAGCATCAATGAATCAAGACGGAATATAGGAATTATTAAAGCATTAGGCGCTAGTAATTTTCAAGTATTCTTAGTTTCAGGTTTTAAAATATTAATTATTTCAATATTTGCTGGAATAATTGGTGGGTTCTTTGGAGTGATTTTGGGTGGACTTATCTCATCATCCGGATTTCAATTAGATTTATTAGATATCTATGATTTTGATTCATTTATCAATTTAATGTTGTTCTCGATTTTTATTACCCTAGTCATCACCATCATCTCTTCAAGTTATACCCTATATAAGATAAATAAAATTATGCCAGCAGAAGCATTAAGGGAAATCGCTGAATCCAAGTAAAGTTCTAATTTAAATAATAAGCTTTTAAACAATTTTTATTATTCCATCCACTTATTAGATTTATAAATAGCTTTTTCTGAAGGAAAAAATAGCTTTTATTTTATCGTATTTATGCTTTCACCGTAGTATTTTAAAATAAAATTTAGTTTTAAGTATCTAATAAACCAATTATTATCTTATAAATTTACATATTAGCTTTACATAATAGTTTAGGCATTGCATTTTAATATTTAACAGCATTCTCATTATCAAATAAAAATATATAATTAGATTATCTCCTTATTCAAAATATCAGTATTTCCGAAAGTAAAATTTAATGACTAAAGCGAATAATATCGTCATA
>CAZYEE010000070.1:0-14648 GCA_964646355.1 uncultured archaeon
TTATAATGAATATTATCAATATAATGAACATACTATAATATAAAAATTTTACTATTAAAATCAACCTATGGATAAAAAATAATTTGTATTTTTTATTATTTCCATTGCTTTTAGTATCGACAGAGATCATTTCAAAGATCTAATACTAAATTTCATAGATAAAATAGTTTTCCATATTATTGATAATTCTTCATAACAATTTTCTCTTTATTACCACTTACTATTTATTAAAGAATTTCGATATCAGTTTTAAAAAAATTAATTTTCGCTATTAATATATTTTTATCATAATATGCTTTTTATAATTACACTAATTCAATACAAGAAATCTTTACAACACAAGAAATCTTCATAAAAATTGATTTGTTTTGATCTTATTCAGAAAAAAGTTTTCACACGCCATGAAGCCCTCACGTAGTAAAAGAAGAGAGGAGAAATCAAAAAGTTAAAAACAAATTATTGAAGGTTATTATTTAATTTACAAAAATTGGAATTAAAATAAAGTATAATTTTTCTTTTTTTATTTTAATAGTTTATATTTTGTATAAAATTTTATGTTTTATTAAAAAGCTCCTGTATATTGATGCTAGAATAAATATAATAAATAGCTTATATTAGTTCGATATTTGGATCATATTTCAGAGGGGAATTTAAAAGCGATTTTTTTTAAAAAAAGGATGATGAGAAAGTTAATTGGATTTGATATAACGAACAAAGAACGAGGAAGAATATTTGACAATTATATAGAGGTTAGAGATATACTTGAGCGTATAGATTTTTCATGTAAAGAATATGATGAATATCCTATATCTGAAGGTACAATCGAGAAATTTGATGTTATGATATTTGCATGTCCTGATAATTCTAAATTTGGGTTAAACGAATTAAATGTTTTATCCGAATTTGTTAATAGTGGAAAATGTTTATTGTTATTGAGTCATGCAGGTGGAGATAAAGGTAGAAGGTCAAATTTATCAGCTTTAAGTGAAATTTTTGGTATAAGATTTAATAACGATCAAGTTTTTGATGATGTAAATAATCTTGACCTGGAAAGTTTTCCTTTAGTAGAAACATATTCAGATTATTACATTGATGAGAAAATTCCTCCGATATGCCATAGAATTGGTTGCAGTCTTGAAATCATAAATCATTCAGTTTTACCATTGGCAATGACACGATCTACAGCGGTTCCAGATAATGCAGTTACGGCATCCTTATCATACTATGGTAAAGGAAAGGTGATTTGTGTTGGTTCTTATGAAATGTTTAGAGATGAGGTAAAAGGTGGAATTTCATATTCTCCGAATCAAGAATTTTTCAAATTCATAATTGAAATTCTGGTTTCAAGGAATTTTAATAGAGATGTTAATAAAGTTTCATTAGAAACTTACTCAAAATCCAGGCTTAGAAAATTGGATAAAAATGGATCTAGTAAAGGTTCCAAAAATGATGCTAATACTGGGCCCAAAAACAAGGCTAATAATGAGTTTAAAAATGAATCTATAAATGATCCTCAAAAATTCACACAAACTCAAATTGAAGATCTAGAAATAATAAAGGAATTTAAATCTAAATTTCAAGAGTTTCAAGAACAGGTTTATTTAATTCTTAAAGAACAACAAAGTAAATCAGATGAATTATTTAGAGAATTTGAGAAAGTTCAAACATCAATTAATATAATAAAAGAGGCCCAGTTCAAACTAGAAAAAGATTTAAATGAATTATATGAGAAGGTATTAAATTTTGAAATTGGAATTCCTGTTGGAGATAATAATCGTTATAATTTTTCTTCAAATCTTGATTTACTTCAAGATAGTCTAACCGAATTTAAATTAGAGGCTGATTTTATCAATAAGAAGCTAGTAGAACTGGAAAAGGAACAAACTCGGCTGAATAAAATAATGAATGAATTATTATCAAGAAAACAAAAATACCTATGTGGCGATGAACTTGAAGAATTTAATTACAGACCTGCAGTTAATAATGATATAGTGTTTATAAAAGCTTCTGATTTAACAAAAAGAAGATCTCCACACACAAGTTCTATAAATAGTAATACGGCCAATGATCATAATGAGAATAGGACTTCCGATAATTATGATAGTAAAATTAAATATTTCATAACTACTACACCCCAAAATCAAAACGTTATTGATTCTCAGGATTCTAAAGATGAAAAAATATTACAAATTAAAAAATTCTTAAATTTTCTTAAAAAACAATATGAGATTGGAGTTCTTGATTACGAAGAATATTTATTAAAAAAAGAAAAAATTGAATGCAAAATTAATAATATTGATTAAATTTATAGATAAAAAAATGAGAAATGCGCAATATGAATTGTAAAATATAAAACTATATACTAATTTTTCCAAATTATTGTATTCTAATCTTTTGTTTAGTATTGGGTGTCAAACTTTTCATCTCTAAATTTTCTCTGAATAATTAAAAAGGATCAATTTTAGAATTCAAAAAAATTTTAGAATTTAAAAAAATAGAAATAAAATTACTTTTTGAATTTATTAGACTATTTTAAATTTATAACAATTTTGTAACTTTATGTCTTCATATTCTAGATTAATTTTTAATAAATAATCACCTTCAACATCTGGAATTTTAAAATTCAAATCTAAAATTTCTGTTATTTCATTTGAACCTATATCAGTTTTTATTTCATTTTTATAAATTACAGTATTATCTGGTTTAAATACCTGTATTTTAATGTGCACATCTTCTATGGGCTCTAAATAATCATTAACTAGTAATAGAATATTCTTAAAATTAGTGTTTCTCTTATATTTTCTGGGCCATTTTTTTAAAAATGAATAGACAGGTTCAAATGAAAGGGCGACGGATTCAAAAGCCTTTTTAGGTGTGCCGTAGTAATCTAATATTGACCATGTAATCAGAGGTGCACAATCATTAAATTGAAAGGTTAATGCGCCACCTATATATTTGAAACGCATTTTACGCCAGAGCTCATTATAATATTTAAGTAAATCTGATTGATATTGCTGTGTAGCCTCTATGAAATCCTCAAGATTCTCAAATTTTTTCATTTTAAAAATCCGGTTAAAAATTTTATATTGACATCTGTAATTCACTTTTAGATTTTTCCAAGTTTCTTTATCAAAAGGCCAATTTAATTCTATTTCATATTTTTTCAAGTTTTGTATATTTGGAAAGCTTTGTGCTCCATATTCTGAAACAAATGGTATCAATTTTCTAAAAATTCCTTTCATAAGTTTATTAGCTTTCCAAAATTTACCTGGATTTAAATACCAGCCATCATACCAGTGCAAATCAGATTTTCCAATGAGCCCGGATGCTTTAATTACAGGGTGATCCTGATCAATTTTAGATACCAATTTTGCAATCTGAGCATCGAGAACATTTCTATTCCAATTGTAGATGAAAATAGATGTAGGAATTAATTCCAAAATGAGAGATCCAAGTAAGAAAAAGCCCAATCCAATCAATATTGATAATATATCGGCAATAACTATATTAAAAAATAAATATGACACCATAAAAAGATAAGATAAAAAGGATAAACCAATACTAACTATGAGAGTTAAAAGAATTTTTAATGCCTCTTTTTTATCAAGCATTTTAAATGGTTCATTATGGCAACACCAAACGGCTTGACTAGGATAATTTCTAAGATGACTAATAATCCTCTCTGCTTGTTTTTTAATACTTTTTTTAACTGATTTTCTATAATACCATTGAAGAGGAAAATCTTGCCAAACTAAAATTCCTTCTTCACTTGTAATTTCATGTAATTCTTTTCGATCGATATGGACATGAACTCTAATCATATTAAAATTGCATTTTTTCATGAGTCTAACATCATTTTCATAATCTTCACGTGTTGAATATGCTAATCTCATATCCTGAGGTGCATAATTTGAACCTTTAATAAATATTCGTTCTCCATTTAGATAAAATTCCCAACCTTTTTTTCTTTTTAATGTAAATTCTTTTATTCCAAAAAAAGTTTCAATTACATCCATAATTTTTCCTTCAATATCAACGTAAATCTTCAAATCATACAAATTAGGATATCCATGGTCATGTGTCCACCATAATCTTGGTTCCATGATTTCAATCGTTTCCTCAATATATGTAATTCCAGGCTCAATTGATCTTGATATTTCCTTAAAAATGGATTCCCCTTGAAAGTTTCTAGGCGATATTTCAAATTTTAATTTAACATCTGCCGTGATTAAAGAATCTATATTAATATTAAGTTTTAAATCTGCTTTTTTGTAATCTTTATCAACAATTTTTGTCCGGATCTGTAAATCTTTTAAATAAATTTCTCGTTTTTTCACTAATTCAACATCATTCCAAATTCCACCGGGATTAAAATTAGGTTCAGAAGCATCCCAATGAGAAAAAACACCCATCAATTGAACTTTCTTATTAATATCCTTTTCATCAAAACAAATTACTTTTACACATAGTAAATTATTATTTTCGTCCACCAAATCTGAGATATCAAACTCGAACTCATCAAAATAACCCTCATGTTCCCCCAAATATTCGTTATTTAACCAGATTTGAGACTTATAGAAAACACCATTAAATCTTAATATTATTCTGGGTCCAAATTCTCTCTTAAATTCGTCATTTAAATCAAATAATAGTCTATACCAAACAATACCATCATAATTTGGAAATACTTTATCTTGCCAGTGTGAAGGTACTTCTATTTCTTGCCAATCATTATCATTATGCCCGGTCCACCACCACTCTTCGATATCTCCAATCTCCATTTCATCGGTCTTAATTTTCCAAGTTCCATTTAATGATTGAATCTTTAAACAACTCCTTATAACTCGATATCTTAAATATCAACTTAACTATAATCAATTTAACTATTTTAAATTAAATTAACTTTTCACAAATTAAATCAACATTTAACATATTAAAAAATCATGTATTATTAACTGAAAATAAAAATGATTAATATCATAACATATTAATTGCAATAAAATTGGCTACGGAACTCTTTTATATTAAGAGATTTATGTTTTTGGCTAAAAAAAGAATAGGAAAAAATTATAATTATTATATTTTTGTAATTATATTACTCCTCTGAAATATTTTAACCATTAGAAAATACATTAACAAGTCGATTCCAATGAAAATAACAGTAAATAGTGTGAATAAAATAATATTTGGCATATAGGAAAAGTTATAGATATTGAGTCCTAGTAATGGTAGGAACATAAGTGCCATTATAGGAATGACCAATATTCCACCGATTTGTTGTGCTTCACGAATTCCCTTGACTTTAAGAGATATTACGACCATAATTTCTATAGTCAAAATACAAAATAATGCTGAATGTAGAAGTATGCCAAAAACAAACCCTAGATCTGGAAAAGAAAATACAATAGAACTATAAAATATCCATTGTAATATATAAACACCTAAAATATAAATTCCAGTAAATGCATAGGTAATTAACAGAGTTGGAACCAGTGAAACAAGGATTTTTCCCAATAATAATTCCATATCACTTATAGGTGCGATAAGTAATGCTTCAATAGTTTTTCGGATTTTTTCACCCACAAACGAATCTGCTGCAATATAAGTAGGAATTATTATAGGGATCATTAAAAACATCACATTATACATAGCGATGAAATCATAATCACCATATAAAATCGAATAAAGATCATTAATATTGGGTACATATGCAAAAATAAATCCAAATGTTATTAAAGCTATTCCTACAAATATTGCAGGTAGTGCTATCATTGCCCCAATAATCTGAAAGCTGGTTTTAATTTCTTTAAGATCCTTTTTCATTACAATAATTGCTTTTCTTAACATATTAACTCACATCCTCTTTTATTAATGAGAGATAAATTTCTTCAAGGCTATGGCCCAATATTTTTACTTCAATAATATCCAAATTTTGTGAAATCAAGTTTTTAATTATTTGTGGATTAACTTTTTTTGCGGATTCTGATGAAATTTTTATTATATCATCCTTAACCACGCATTCATTTATACCAGGAATACTTGTAATTGAATCTATGATTCTATCTTTTGAAATATTTTTTTCATCAAGTTTATCTGCCAACACTATTTCAGTCCGTTCTCCGGACCACAAAGTTTTACTTAGTTCTTTTGGGCTGCCCATACCAACAATTTTGCCCTTATTTATCACTGCAATTTTATCGCACAGATATTCAACTTCAGTTAGATTGTGAGTACATAGAAATATAGTAATTTTTCTCTCTTTGCTCAATTTTCTTATATAATCACGCAAATCTTTGGCAGCTTTTGGATCCAGACCACTTGTTGGCTCATCTAAAAACAGGATTTTTGGTTCATGAAGCAATGCCCTTGCAATTGCAAGTTTCTTTTTCATTCCTTTTGAATACTTTCCTGATTTATCATCCGCCCGATCTGATAAGTCAAATAAGTTTAATAATTCATCAACTCTTTTGCTAAGCACCTCTTTTGGAACATCATACAGTTTTCCAAAAAATTCTAAATTATATCTTCCACTTAATCTCTCATATATACACGGATTTTCTGTTAAAACACCTATCATCTTCCTGATTTCCATAGAATCTTTTAATATCTCATATCCATTTAAAAATGCTGTTCCTGAGGTCGGTCTAATTAAGCAACTTAGCATTCTAATAGTGGTAGTTTTTCCAGCGCCGTTAGGTCCAAGAAATCCAAAGACTTCGCCTTCTTCCACCTTTAAATTTATATGATCCACTGCAATAATATCTTTAAACATTTTTGTAAGTTCATTAATTATTATCATTTACATCACATCTTTATGAGTTTTAATTTTGTTTTTTCATCAAATTCCCGAAATAGTTCTCCTTTTAATTCAAACATTGTAAGTTCTAAAGTAGGTGAAATTATACATCCTTCTAATAAGTGACCACCATATGCATTACCTTTATTATCACCAAAAACAATATGACAATGCACAATTTTTTCTTTTGTATTTATATCTAATGAAATATTACCTATACATGATATTATTTCTAAATTCTCATTTTTTGATATTGTTTTATATGAATTTCCATCGTAAAAACCAAATTCCGCTTTTTTAACAGCTCCTATTCCATAAAATACAGCACAATTTATCTCATTAATATTCACATAATTTAATATGCTTTTTAAAATATCTTCACCATCTTCAAACTTTACGAACCTTACTTGTTTTATGTCTAAAATAACCGAATTCATGTATTTCACCTAATCTAAATCACCATGAAAAATGAAATTTAAATTAATAAAAATTTATCATATGAATCTTAAGAATTCATTTAATATCCTTAAGAATTAAAATAATATAAATAAAATGTAAATGATCTAAATAAATATAAGAAAAATACTCCATTTTTTAAAGAATATCTAATAATTTACAATTTTTTTTCATTAAATTCTTATTTAAAAGAGATAGTTAAATTATAAAATAAATATTAATAACTAGTAATTTCATTTTAGTGTTTTAATATTTTTATCGTGGTTTCATTAATTTCTTTAATACTAATAGAAAATTTATTATTATGTCTATTTCAATTCCAATTAATATTACAAAATTTGGATGAATTTTATAAAATCTAAGAAAATAAATTATGCATAAAAAGAACCTAATGATTTTTGTCAAATTTTAAATAATCGAATGAATAAATTGTCAAAAATCCCTAAAATATTTATAGCAAAATATGGAAATGTTTATGTTGAAAAAAGGATTAAAAATAAAAAACTGAATCGGAGCCTCGGAGGTATTGGAGAAGCCTTTAATGCGTGAAGGTATTGTTCAAGGTATGATATTTTCGAGATTTGGTGACAAGGGCCCAGAACCTATTTATTATTGCCCTAAAGAACAAGTAGACCTAGCCATGAGTTTTAATATTACTGCTAAAATAATTTCAATAATGGTAGGAGAGAATGAATATTTTTCTGAAGGAATTTCAATTCTTCCATTTACTCGTTACAAAATTATTGGACTTACTTATACTTTTTCAATAATACAAGAAAATACTGCGGAAGGCAAAATTCCGCTTAATCTTACCATATTAATAAATGAGGGTGCACAGGAATTTATATTTCAGAATATTGATCATCTAAGTTCAAAACTAAGAGATATTTCAGAAAAATTATTAAAAACTCTGAACGACAATGACTTTAATATCGAAGAAGTAGAATCCATTATGGAGAAATTTTACACATATTTAAAACAATTTGAAACGAAATACTTAGAATTACAAGGTTCAGTAACTCCAGAAATGATTGAGACCTTAATGGGGATTGTTTTATCTTATTTTCATACTAAAATAGGGCCAATACCGTTTCATACGTTTCCAGATGAAAAAATAACTGACGATCAGAAATCTAGAATTTGTACTGAATTAGAATTAACATCTGGTAAACAAGGGTTCTTTACAAGAACCTATGAAGATATGGGCCATTTCAGTTATTATTTTGAAATACCTTCAGAATGGGCTCGTGGTAAAAAAGAAATGTGTATGATATCGTATGTCTTTAAAAAGAATCCCTCTAAAGAAATTATTAATTATTTATCATTACGGACTATTAAATTTATTGAGAAAATGCAGCTTCATCCTGAAATTTATAAGGGATTCTATTATAAAAGTGGGTTAATTTCTATAGAGAGACTTCCTGAAAAAGAAAAGAAAAAAATAAAAGAAATGAATAAATTATTAAGACAATGGGTTAAAAGCCTATATTTGGCCAGTATGGATGAAATAAGGTCAATATTTTACCCTATTGAACAAATGTGATCTTTATTTTTCCGATATCTTTTTTCAATCTTAATAATATTCCAATTTCCTAATTTTGTTGGTCTCTTTTCTGAGATGAACTCTTAGGGATAATCATTTATAATAATAATTCTTATTAATTTTCATGGAATCAGAAGTATATTTCATGAATGCAAGGGCAATGAGTTTAGAGACCAGTTTAGCAGCAAAAGGAGTCTGGCTTTTTGAAAAGGCAAAGTTATATGAATGCTTTGAACCGGGTGATAGCGTTGCTGTGAAACTTCATATGGGAGAATACTTCAATACTGCATATTTAAGACCCGTTTTAGTTCGGGCAATTGTAGATACTATTAAAAAACATGGCGGCAAACCCTTCGTTACCGATACAACCACTCTTCCATATTATGAATATATCAACAGAATTACAGCAAAAGATTATTTAGAGACTGCAGCAATGAATGGGTTCACAATGGAGACGATGGGTTGTCCGATAGTAATAGCAGATGGAGCTATAGGATTGGATGATGTCCGAGTAGATCTACCTGAAGGTTTTGTATTACTGGAGCAATATATCGCAAGAGAGATAGCTAATGCTGATGCTGTGATTGTATTGTCTCATTTTAAAGGGCACCCAATAGCTACAATGGGAGGTGCTATTAAAAATATTGGAGTAGGTTGTGCTTCTAAACGTGGAAAATATAATCTACATTTAGGAGGACACCCTACATATGGGCTCCAAAATGCTAAGTTCAGGCCAAAATTATGTCGCGGTGAAAAATGTAAGAATGCTGATTTATGCAGAAATGCGTGCCCTGAAGGAGCTATTACAATTACAGAAAACTCAATTCTCTGGGATAGAGAAAAATGTAAAGGATGCACATGTCACCTTTTAAAAACAATATCTTGTGCCGTATTTGATATACCAGATGGATATTTTGAAGTCACAAGTGCAGCAATTGCAGATTCAGCTTTAGCACTCATTAAATTAAAAGGTAAGGAACGAGTTGGGTTCATAAATTATGCTATTGACATAACTCCATGGTGTGATTGCCTCTGTTTTAGTGATGCACCCATGTTACCAGATATAGGGGTTTTTGCAAGCAAGGATCCAGTTGCAATAGATCAAGCATGTTTAGATAAATGTACAGAAATAGGCGGAATCGAAGGCACCCAAAGTGTTAATTTTGGAGTTGGAGATCCAGGTACTGAAAAATTCACTACAGCAAGTTCACTTTTTGGTATAGATGTAAATATTCAATTAAAAGTGGGTGAAAAAATCGGTCTTGGGTTCAGAAATTACAAAATTATAAATGTAGAACCTGGTGAACCCGATTATTTTAAACCTAGAGAGATGCATCTAGGATTATACATGGCAAAACAATACAGAAATGAGCATCCATATCCCGAAAAAGGATTTAAAAGAAGAGAAAAGGTAGATTTAGAATTTCTGAGAAGTGGAAAATAAAAATTTTACAATGATATCTATAATTTAACAAATAAAATCTTCTAATATTAAAATAAAAAAGGATCAATACGGATTGAAATGATTTTATCGAGAAATATATCTATTACTGGATATTTTTATTAAACATAATTTAGTATTAATAACAGAATGCAAAGTATTTACCTCAAAAAATCATTTTTTTTATTTTAGATCAATTTTTGGATTCAATACCTAAATATATTTGTATAAAATTTTAATTATGATAATAACAAAAAGATGGAGCTGATTCAATAATGAGTGAAAAATTAAAGTTAGGTTCATTGGAATGGGCGCAAGAATTTGCTAGAAGATGTAATACTAATGAAGATTTTTTAGAATTTGCAGAAGGACTAAATACCAGCTTTAATTTAAATGTTCCCGATGCTGGCATTTCATTTCATTGGCGTGCTAATAATGGTAAAGCGGAAGATTTAGGAGAAGGTTTAAGCAATGAAGCTGAATTTACATTAGAAGGACCTAAAGATGTATGGATAAGAATAATTAATGGCGAATTGAATTTTATGGACGCAGTACAAAAAAAGTTAATCGAAATTAAAGGGCCTTTACCAAAGTTAATGAAATATTTACCAGCTACTACTGAAATGATTAAAATTATAGAATCTATGAAGGACATTACCGATTTTGATATTTAAAATTGGTGTACATTATGTTAAAAGAACTGATAGATATTGTTGGTGAAGAATTTGTATCTAATAGACCGGAGGAATTATTCCTCTATTCCAAGGATATGACTGAAAATTATGAATCTGAGCCTGATATTGTTGTTATGCCGGGTTCAACTGAAGAGGTCCAAAAAATTGTCAAATTAGCCAATAAGAATAAAATTCCTATTACGCCTTATGTTGCAGGTTCAAATGTAGGTGGATTAACTATTCCCTATAAAAAAGGAATTATCATAGATTTAAAACGTATGAACCGTGTTATTGAAATAAATAAGAAAGATATGTATATAATTATTGAGCCTGGATTTACTTTCGGGCATTTAAGAAAATTATTAAACGAGGAATTAACAGAATTCGAATATTCTTTTCCTTTTGCACCTCCATATTCCTCAGTACTTGTAAATGCACTTCTACAAGGTCTTGGAAACTTATCGCATAAATATGGAAGTATGAGTGAATATATCAATGGTTTAGAAGTAGTATTACCGACCGGTAATTTATTAAAAGTCGGTGCGTGTGCGGTAAGTCCATATTGGTTCAGTAGAAGTCCTCTTCCAGATTTGATAGGACTTTTTGTAGGCTTTCAAGGCACTACTGGAATTGTTACAAAAGGATCAGTATGCTTATGGCCAAAACCACAACTATTGACGCACTGCGTTATTTTTGCTACCGATCCTGCTCATGTATATGATAAATTTATCTTCAAATTATGCCGATCAGGCATATGTCAGGAAATCGGCGGTGGGCTCTTGAATTTATTTATGAGCAAAGGGTTGCTTCCTATGGACGAGTTGAAAGGATTAATCGAAATGATGGGGTTTGTTCCTAAATACGAAGGACTTTATTTTGTAAATTTATTAACTCTCTATGGAAATACTGAAGAAGAGATTAAAGCCAAATACAAATATCTCGTTAAGCTGGTTAATGAATCTAATGATAAAGATAATACACAACTGATTCTATTAAAACCAGAAGATTATGGAGAAATGGGTAAAAAAATGATGAACCCAATGAATTTACCAGTTCAAATACCAGGTTTATTAAGCAAGGGTGGATTAACATGGGTAGGGTCTTATGTACCATTATCAAAATGGCTGGAAGGATGTATCAAAGGAATAAAAATACACGAAAAATATAATAAAATTCCTGGAGTACTCCATAGACCTATGAAATCTGGACATTATGGCGTTTTACGATTCTTAATACCTTTTGATAAGTCAAATGAAAAGGAAATCGAGGAAGTAAGGGCAATGGTAAAAGAGCTTGCAAATATGGTGTTAGATATTGGTGGAATTATTTACAAAATGCCCCCATGGCTTGCACCAAGAATAATGGATCGTGCAGATCCAGAATTTGTAGCTTTGATGAAACGAGTTAAAAATATGCTTGACCCAAATGGTATTATGAACCCAAATCATTTAGGATTTGATTAAAATGGTAGTCTCAAATAATTCCGAAAATGCACTCGCTAAATATGCCGAATGGACTGCATGGTGTCCTAGATGTAATAGTTGTAAATATATTTATCGTGATTATTCAATATCATGCCCTGCAGGTGAACATTTTAAATTCGAGACCTATTGGAGCTCAGGAAAAGTCTGGATTGCCCATGGACTATTAACTGGTAAACTTAATTGGTCTCCTGAATTGGCTAAAATTATATATGCATGTCCCTTATGCGGCTCATGTGCTGAACAATGTCAACAGGATATTTCAGAACATCTACTTGACATTTTTGAAGCATTAAGAGAAGAAGCCGTAAATCAAGGTGTTGGACCCTACGGTTCTCAAAAAGAATTTGGTGAATCTATAATTAATAACAATAATCCATACAAAGAATCTCATGCTGATAGATTAAATTGGTTGGATGAAAAAATTACAAAAAAATCGGCTGAAGTTCTGTATTTTGTTGGTTGCACTTCTTCATATCGTGAAAAAGAACTCGCAAAAGCAACTTATGATCTTCTAAAAAAGGCGGGTGTTGATTTCTGCGTTTCTGCCGATGAAGTCTGCTGTGGTTCTCCCGCATTACGAACCGGCCAAAAAAAACTAGTTTATGATCTAATAGAAAAAAATCTTAAATTATTTAAAAATTTAGGTATAAAAACGGTTGTTACTTCATGTGCAGGCTGCTATAGAACTTTAAAAATTGATTATCCTAAAATAATTAATAAAAGTTTAGACGTAAAAATTATGCACATTTCTGAATTCATCAATTCATTAATAACTCAAGATAAGATTAAAATTGAAAAGGAAAAACCTATTAAAATAACATACCATGATCCATGTCATCTAGGCAGACATTCAGGAGTTTTTGATGAACCTCGTGTAGTTTTGAAATCTATACCAAAACTTGAGCTTATTGAGATGCGAAGAATTAGAGAAAATTCGTGGTGTTGTGGTGCAGGAGGCGGTGTTAAATCAGGATTTAAAGATTGGGCTGTTGAAATTGCTGAGGAAAGGGTAAAAGAAGCAGAAAATACAGGTGCTGAATATTTAATTACAAGTTGTCCATTCTGTCTAAGAAATTTAAGAGATGCAGCTAAGAAAATGGGCTCCAAAATGAAAATAATGGGTATTGTCGAACTTCTAACTAATATTCTATAATCATACGCAATAAATTCCAAAATCTAATAAATATTTTATTTTTAATTTCAAAATTCTATTTTTAGTTTTAAAATTATACTTAAATCTTATATTTAATCTTCTTATATAATATTGAAATTTATTCAAATATTAAAAAGTGATTCTTGATTTTCTTGCCCATGGGCAACCATCTATGACCTCGATTCTCACTTTTTCATCCTGTAAAATTTCATAGACATTATCTAGAAACTTTTTATAATCTGCCTTCATTATTCCAATAAATGGATCTCTCAATTGATTTAAGATAGGATCTTTTAATTTTAGCTTTTTAATAATAAATTTTACTAAACATTTTACTGAACCGTCCTCTTCATTAATCTTTTCTTTAAAAGTGATATCCCCATCAAACTCTGAAATATGATTACTATTTTCAAAATCTATTTTCAGATAATTTTCATACTCTTTTTGTATAGATGTAAATTTGTGTACAAAACTCCATTTAATTATTATAAAATCAATTACATCTTTGATTACCCAGTCCCAAACGCATTTCTCCCTTGGCTTGATCTCTACAGTTTTGTAAGGCATTCCAAGCATCCATGTCCGATGGCACATAAAATATTCTTTTAATAAATCTTTTTTAAATGGAAAGACCTTTTTTACTTCAAAAACCACCATTTTATGATCAGCCAAAAGTTTTAATAAATCCTTGACTTGATGAATTGGAGTTCGTTAATTGAAAATATTTAATGTATTATTCTTTTTTCAATACTTAATTATTCAAACTATGTTGAACTTTTTTTTAATTATTTTTACAATCATAATTTTTTTTAAAATTCTAATAAATTCCCAATATATTTTGTATTATGCAGGATTTTTATCAACTTTTTAATAATATTACATAAGTCTTAGATCTTTAAATGAAGTGTTTGTATTTTTAAGAGAGTAATTCTACCACTTAAATAATGAATATTAGGGATATTTTGATTTTATTTCTATATATATTAATTTTAATAATAATAAATTCTAATTTATCCAATGAATTGATTTTAAATTTCCTAGATATTTAGTTCAAACAAAGTCATTCTCAGTAAAAGTATTATAATAATAATACCTCAATTA